>JBKPRE010000215.1:0-20439 GCA_046734435.1 Pseudomonadota bacterium
GCTCATGGGAATGAACATTTCGAATTCCGCCGGCGGGTAGCTCTTCTCTACTTCATCGAATGGGATCACCGGCAAACCCTGGAAGTCGCTGGAGCTTGCAAATTTGCGATCGACGGTGAAGGCGACGACCTCATGAGGCGAATCATGGGTGAGATAAAAATGAGCCAGCTGGGCCCAATTACTTGTTCCGAACACGACGACTCGCGCCATAGGCTCTCCTGAGCGATACGCTCACCACATCGGCTGAATGCGCGCGCTAGCTCGACATTTCGCCATATCGATAGGCCGGAAAATATTCGCTATCTGCCAAACGAGATGCATTGAGTGCCTCAGTATAACGCAGTCTGTCGTAGATATGCCCGCAAAAATAGGCCGTACGTGTCTCGCTTGCCCATCCCTTCTTGAAGTTAGCTAAACCGGTCGCGTCCGTGTCGTTAAGGCCTGCTCCAGCTCCAAAGTTGAGCCAACGCGCCTCACCTGCAAACATTTGAAGAGCAGACCAATAGATGCCGTAAGAGGCCATCACCTCGTATCCCAATGCGGTGCTGGCGGCGAGGTGGCTGTGGATCACGTCACCCTGCTTGTACCAGAGATGGGCGGCGACGGGTCGATCGCCGCGGGTTGCACGCAACATGATAATTCCTGGAATCTTCAGTTGTGCGGCGAATGCACGGGGCGAGAATGCTTTGATGCCCGAGAGCCGATGCTTGGTGACAAGGCCGTCATAGAGCGATACCCATTCATCGAGATGCTGTAATGGATCGGAGCACCGTTCAACTTTGATTTCAGCCAGTGCGCGCTGCGCGTAATACCGGTGATGCTTCGATACAGACTCCTGAGCGGATTGGTCGAGATCGGCGATGAAGTGGCTCTTGAAGGGAATGACCTTTTCGTTGAAGCAACGGCGCAACTCGTCTTCGGTGTACTGGCCGAACGGGTCGGTAACCATGGAAATACTGATCAGGTCTGTCGCCAGATCATCGAGATCCGCCTTCAAGGCAGACCAATCGCTGCACGAAAAAAACGGATAGCAGCCCATGGCATCGCGATAGGGCAAGTTACCGATCGCGCGTTCAATCAGCCAACCACCGCTTCGAGGCAAACGGAGTGGCGTACCGAATTCAGCTAAAGACAGCGCGTAGGCCTCAGTTTGATATCCGGCGACCATCGCGTTTGCCGTCATTACGCGACTACTTTACTTCGACCTCGGTACGCCGCAAGCACGCTCTCGAAGTCCCCATATTGCACGAGGTTGCCCTGATTGAGCCATATCGCCTTGTTGCAAATCTTGCGTAGAATCTCGTCTGCATGCGATGCCAGAAAAAGGATTTGCGATCGATGGATGATGTCCTGCAAACGGTTGAAGGCTTTTTTGAAAAACAAAGCGTCACCAACGCCGACGACCTCATCCAGCAGAAGTATTTCGGGGTCGCGCACCGTTGCGATCGCGAAGGCGAGCCGCAACAGCATTCCCGTTGAATACGTGCGCACCGGCACGTTCAGGTAATCGCCGAGTTCGGTGAATTCGGCAACATCATTGATGCTGCTCTTGACCTGTGCAGATGTTAGCCCCCAGAGGCGACCGCAAATCCGGATATTCTCCATGCCGGTCGCGTCCATGCTCATGCCGAGCATGGGATCGAACATAGGCGATACTTCGCCGACGACCTTCACGCGGCCGCTGCTGGCCGGATAGACATCCGACAGCAGGCGCAACAGCGTGCTCTTGCCTGAGCCGTTGTTGCCAATGAGGGCAATCCGGTCGCCGTCATGCGCTTCGAAACTCACATCCTTGAGCGCGTCGACAATGATGTGCGAACCCGACGTTTCGAAGCGGCCGCCTACCGTTTTGCTTAGAATCATCTTGCGCAGCGACGAAGCCCCGATGTCATAGATCGGGATCTGGATCGTGACGTTTTCAAGTACGATTTCGGCCACTGCTGCAGTTTCCTCGGGTCAGAGCCAAAATACCAGCCGCCGTGCGGCGCGGCGCAAAAGCAGGATCGCGACGGTCCACCCCACTAACGCGCAGACAACCACTGCTACCCACGACAATAACGGCGGTACCTCGCCGAGCATGGGCGCACGGACAACTTCGATCAGATGATAGAGCGGATTGATATGGGCGATGATGATTGCTGAGCCGAGCGCACTGACCGGCCACATGATCGGTGTTGCAAACAGCATGATCTGAATCCCGGTCGCCACGATCTGCTGCACGTCGCGGTAGCGGGTACAAAGGATTGCGAGCGAAAGCGTGACCCACGCCTGATTGATGTAAACCAGCACTAGCCCGGGTATGGCCAGTAAGGCGATCTTGCCCGGGCGCACATCGTAGATAATTGCAACCGGGACGAAGATGACGATGGTGTGGAGGAACACGATGAAATTCCGCCACACCACGCGGAAGACGTAAATTGAATAAGGCAGCCTGATCTGGCGGATGATACGTTCGCTTTCCTGGAACGAGATAAAGCTCTCCGCAGTCGTCTGGGAAATGAAGCCCCAGATGATGTAACCAAGTGACAGGTAGGGCAGGTAGGTCTTCAACCCGATGTTGAAAATGTGGCTGTAGATCACGCCGAGCAGCGTGATGAAGACCGCCATGCTGATCGTGATCCAGAATGGCCCGAGGACCGAACGGCGATAGCGCTGCCGGATGTCGTTCCATCCGAGCATGGCCCACAGACGCCACGCACGTACTGCTGCCAGAAGATCGCGGTCAATGTCGGCGACAAAGCCCCGGCTGCCGCGAACCGATGCGTCCAGACTCGTTGTGTTGCTCATAGATCTGGGTTGACAGCCGTCAACACGCCGTCGTTGGTGGAGAATTTGCCGAGCGGGCTGGAAAATGTCGAATTCGGTTCGTAGTTGAAGACGATATCCCACCCGTCTCGTTCGAACAGCTGCAGCAGAGTACTGTGCACCTCGCGCCCATGCGTTCCTATATGGACCCGGCGGACCTTTCTCTTCAACAAAGTCATGTAGGGCGGAAAGACAAGAATTTCCGACTGTTGGATATCGGACTCCACGTAGTCCACAACGTCGAATGGGCTGAGGATGTCCTGCAACGTAATTGCACTCACCATCTTGATCTCAGCCGGGAAATTCTTACCTGGCACGAGATCCTGGGTGATGCCCGTGCTGTTCGTCGTCATCAGGTTGTGCAGGACGTCGGCTGCGCGTCCCGCTGCGATGATTTCGTTGGCGTAGATCCGGCGTGATGCGTCTTCGTTTGTCGCAACACAGTTCTGTGCGCCGGACCCTGGAGAACCAATCGGGAAAAGCACCGGATCGTTGCGGGCGCTGATGGCCAATTTTACGAGCCATTGGTCATCCGGATTGATGCCGTTGTCCCGCATGTGGCGCCGCGTCCATTCGTAGTTATCGGGCTCGGGCTCAACTGCGACGAGCTTGTACGGCATCGGATTCAACAGCTGCATGGCGCGGCAACTGCCGACAGCCTGCGCGCCGTAACAGGCGCCGAGAGTGACCATGACGAAACGATCTCGCGCTGCGCGCGCGGCCAAAATCCAGTTGGCGGCTTCAAACCAGCCTTCACCGTCTTCGATCGTGGGCAATCGCGTCTCGACCTCAGTCCCGCCGGTTGTTGCGGGGTTTACGCCGAACATCTCACGAAATTTCGCGTCGGTAAGGACGCCGAGGAAATCGACCAAGTACCCTTTTGGGACCTTGCCGGCCCAGGGCTTTATTCCGTCAAAAACGTTCGCGAAATCCTGCAACTTGTTCACGCTAACCCCCGTCATTTGCCGCGCTGGTTCTACCCGCCGCCCGTCACCGCTTGAGGACGCGGCAAATGTCGCCCTACGTCCGTGCGGGTATCATTTTGAACAAAGCCGATCAAGCATCGTGCCCAAACGGCATATTCATTGCTTCTGCAACGGTTTGCTGAACAAAATATCGCTCCACCGTGCGATTGAGGTCGTAGCAAGACCCGCAAGCGAGAACGGGCGGAATCGCCACCAAAGCCATCCAAGGGCCAACACGCGGACAGTCTTCCGGCCAAACGTATTCAAAAAATAGTTTAGTGCGTTACGGTCTTCACTGGTCTGCGCCCCCATATCAACCAAGAGATCACGATTGACCGGGTTTTCCTCAAGGGCCAACCGCGCCGTTGAAAAATGCCAGCGGCGCTTGAAAGCATCCACATACCATTCGGGAAACGCGGGATCGGTTGCCAATCGTGAAACGATTGTGGTGAGGAGCTGTCTCGCCCGCTCGGGGCGAGTGGACGTCGTGCGCGATGCACCGCCGGGAAACACGCACCAAGTCATCACTGCCACCGGAGCGTAGCAAAACCCGCGCATCAGCGCGATCTTGCGGACAAGGTAGCCATCCGCAAAGGTGGAAAGCTCGCTCTGAAATCCGCCAGCCGAAATGACGGCGTCGCGTCGAAACACGGCCGCGCCGGTCACGACAAAATTATCATTTCGGCGCAACAGCTTTGCGACCGCCGGGGCATCGATGAACCCGGCGGAAAATCGCGGTCGCACCGGCGGACGGACGCCGAGAGAGCGGCCTGATTGCCCGTCTACCAAACTGGCATCGCCAAAAAACAGCCCCGCCTGCGGATAGCTCTGAAGCGCGCGGATAGCGGTCTCAAAAAAGCCAGGCAGCACGAAGTCGTCAGCCGCGCCGAAGTAGACGAATTGGCCGCGCGTCTCGCCGAGGCCACGCGATAGTGTGGGAATAACACCAACGTTTCTCTCATTGGGAAGGAGGCGGATCGAAGGATGCCTGGCAGCATAACGTGCGACGATGTCCCGACTACCGTCCGTAGAGCAATCGTCGACGACGATGATCTCGTCTGGCGGCCGTCCCTGTGAGAGGAGCGCATCGAGCGCACGCGGCAAATATTCGGCGTGATTAAAGTTCGGCAATACGACGGACAGTGCCGGGCCCGCAGTGCTGGTGGCCGCGGCTCGATCGAGCATGGCTGTGTCCCGCAGGTTCAGCCTTCGCGGCGATGGGAGGCAACGCCCAGAAGATAGTGGGCCATAGGATAGAATCCGGTGTGCACGACCTCGTCATTCATTGAAAAGACGAAAACCGTATGAAAGTAGCGCTCCAGTGTGCGCTTTAGCGCATCACCGGACTTGCAGTTCACATGTCCGGCCTTGCTTTGCGGCGACGCATGGGATTGCGATTCGAGCGACGGCATACCGAAAATGACGACACCCTCCGGCGTCAGGGAGGCGATCGTATTTCTGATGAAAGTGTCCTCATCTTTCTCTTGAATGTGCTCGAGAACATCGAGTGCATAGGCGGCGTCAAACTTTCCAGGCACCGGGCCCTTCAACATGTCGTGCACGAAGACCTCGATCGGCCAGTGCGGGTTCATGCGGTCTTTGACGTCTTGGACGAACAGGGGATCGAAATCGGTCGCAGTAACCTTGCCGACCGCCTGCTGCACGATGCGGGTGCCAAATGCGTCGGCGCACCCGACTTCAAGCACGTGCTTGCGCCCGGCAAGCATTCGCGCGACGAACTTGTAGCGAGCGAGCGTGAACAGCGTGCGCTTGGGGTCCTGATTCCAGGACTCGTTGACCATCAGCCCGAGACGCGCAATTCCGTGCTTCTCCTTGACGTCAAAGAGCAGCGAGTATTGCGGTTCCTTCGTCGCGCCGGACTGGCTCATCGATTGATCCTGAGGCCTGGAAGCGGCACGTTATGGCACCCTGATGGGGCAATTGACAACTATCACGGCACAGCCGAGTGACAGTAGTCGGGTGAACGCACGAAAACAGCCGGATTGGGACCGGCAACGGGGCGTCGTGCGGACGAAGGGGACGACGAGCAGGGCGATGCTGCGCATTCTCAAGAATTCCGTAAAGCGCCTGATCCGGACAATGTTCAATGCCGGTATCAAATATGGCCTTAGGCCGCTGCACTCTTCAGTGTTCTGGGGCGACCGGATGCTCACTCTAGACAAGGCTGCCGGTTTTTTCGACGAAGAAGGCTTCAAGCGAAGCTACGAGGCAATACGCGGATCTCACGTCTACGATTCCTACAATTCACCGCACACGATTGCGTGGCGGCTGCACACGCTTGTTTGGGCTGCCCGCAGCGCGATCGCGCACGAGGGTGATCTTGTCGAGTGCGGCGTATTCAAGGGCGACATGTCCTGGGTCATCGCGACCATGCTTGGCGACCAGATCGCCGATCGGACGTTTTACCTCTACGATAGCTTCGAGGGTTTTTCGCCGGCGCTGTCGAGCGCTGGGGACTTCCCTAGCGATCCAGACTTCTTGGCGATGGCCAATGAAGTTTACAGAGATCCCGCAATCTACGAAGCCGTCGTCAAGAAATTTGCCGGAATGCCGCATGTCAAGATCATTCGCGGATTCGTGCCGGACACGTTCAAGATTGGAATTCCCGAACGTATTGCTTTTTTGCACATCGACCTGCATCCACCAGCAGCCGAAATTGCCGCGCTTGAGCATCTGTTCGACCGCGTCGTCAGTGGCGGCTACATTGTTTTCGACGACTACGGCTGGAAACCGTTCAAGAAGCAGCGCGATGCCGAAAATCGATTCATGGCCGACCGCGGACATTTTATTCTGGAGCTTCCGACGGGGCAGGGGCTGGTGATCAAGCACTAATGCGCAGCGCAAAGCGCCCTTTTTAAAGGGTAGGGAAATGAAAAAATTAGCCGGTCTGTTCAGAAGGGTAACCAAAATATTGGCATGGCGACTAGTGGAGGCGCCGGAGCGTGCCTTGCGTTTGCAACTGGAGGAGAAGCCACACGATTTTGATCTTACTTACCGCTTGGTCGTGTCGCTGTATCGTCGTGGTCGCCCGCCGGTTCCCGATCAAAATGACAAAATGCCTGCGTGCGACGCTGACGTCGACAAAGAATCCATCCACTTGCTGCAACTCGCAGACGATTACGCCATTAAAGGCGATACGTTCGGCGTCTACGCGGCCTTGTGGCAAATCGTGGTTCGTTTTCCACGAAGCGTTCGCGGATGGGCAGAATTTGCCCGCGCGTTCGCAAATCGGGCTGAGTGGGAACATTGTCGACTGGCCCTTCGCCGGGTTTTTGCGCAGCCTTGTGACACCATGACTGTCGACGTCTCATTGCAGGCTCTGGGTACACTGGCTGAATCGAAAGAGCTCGGCGATCTGCCATGGCGAGACTGGTTACAGGCGAATGTAGAATGCGAAACCATGCCCGGCGCCGTCCAGCTCTGGCTTCGTGCCGGTGACGCGGCTCGCGCTGCGACAATTTCTACGAAATCAATTGATCGACATGCACAACGTGCCGACACATGGCTTTCGGCGGCCAAGGTCGAGTTCGAATTTGATCGCTTGTCAAACTGCTATGAATTTTTATGCCGTGCGTTGAAATTAGACCCGCGAGGTACTCTGCAAGCTCTCATCAGAGATTTTAGCAGCCAGTTTGCTGGCACTGTGCACAATCTTGGTAAGGAAGACGAATTGGCGGATTGGATTGCCGATTTGTCAGGCCATGACGATATCAACCTCATTCCGCCGCGTCCAACACCTGAATCGCTGCATGCAACCCGAAATCTACGGGCTACAGCGATTGCGCGAGGCTTACCGTCCGCCCTTCTTATAACCCAAGCCAAGTCCGCAAGTGTATCAGTTGGCAATATTTTTTCGTCTGGATTTGAGCTGCCCACGGCACTCTATTCGCTTGTCAATGTGCGCGTAGTGGCCTCATGGCTTGATAATTTTCTGCTTGGCGGTGCCAGTTATGTGACGCATTTGAGACCCACTGAGCGAAATATTGATCTGCTGCGTAGAGGAAAGGCAAAAAACATCATCGTTCACGTCCGGGATCCCCGGCAGCAAATAATTTCTTGGCTTAACCACTATCGCCGATATCCAGAACAGCTAGGGAAATCAGATCGAGGAAAATTGACACAGGGTGATGAGCGAGCAATTTTTTCGTATGTGATGGATGAAATTTTTGTTCCAAATATGATCGGTTGGATCGATGGTTGGTACAAGGCCAGAAAGACGTTGGGTCTGAACTTTTCAACCTTTGAAGAATTTGTGCGTGACAGGCGCAAATTTACCGAAAGACTCATTGCGATTTACGGTGGCGACACACGCTACTTCAATGCGGCTAATGCGCTGACCGACCATGCGGGCATCGACTATCACAAAAGGTTGGGTCTGATAGACGAGTGGCGAACGGTTCTCAATCGCAAGCAGATTGATGAAATTAATCGTCTGATACCCAGCCATTTTTGGAGTGCATTCGGCTGGACGCCCTGATGCAACTTTTTCCCTAGCCAGGTGAAAGTGCAGGGCAAATTACACGTCTTTTTGCCGCCGGTTATTTCGAAACTTCGCGTCCACCCAAAAACTGTCAGCCGCCCCTAAAAGGAGAGGTCGATCCGATTGGATCAATGTCCGCGATTGGGGCAAGCGTACATGGCTATTGTACTGCGAAATGTCACCCGAACGGACATCTCGACTATGGTTCTGGGCATCTGCTAACGGAAGAAAAGAGATCGTTCAAGGCACCTGCATGGAAGCACCGGAAGATGGTGTTTAGTTCGAATTTTTTCATATTCGCCTATCTCCCAGTCGTGCTGGTGATTTATTTCTCGAGCCCAACGTGGCTCAAGAATTTCGTACTGTTGATTGCCAGCATGGCGTTTTATGCGTTCGATGCCGGCCCCCTTATCTGGCTATTAATCGTTTCGATCATACTCAATCATTTTGTGGGTCGCGCAATCGCTCGGAGAACAGGTATCGCACGGCGCACTATCTTTGCCACGGCAGTCGCGATCAATCTGGGATTTTTGTTGTACTACAAGTATGCGGCGTTTCTCTGGAGCGCGGCGGTGCCGATATTATCTTTGACCGGTCTCTCCATGGGAAAGCCGCCGATCATCGACCTGCCGATTGGCATTTCGTTCTACACCTTCCAGGCCATTTCCTACATCGCGGACATCTATTCGAAGAGAATCGTTCCAGCGCGCCGGTTGATCGATTTCGCTGCGTATCATTCGTTGTTTCCTCAGCTAATCGCTGGTCCGATCGTTCGCTATATCGAGATCGAAGAGGAACTCTACCGGGATCGTGGGTCGTTGGATGGCGTCGCCGACGGGCTGTTTCGCTTCTGTATCGGCTTGGGCAAGAAGCTCATCCTTGCTGATTCCGTGGGAGCGTTAGCGGACTCCGTTTTCAATCTTCCAGGCAACGACAAGTCGCCTGCACAACCGTTCGAGGCAATTTTCCATAATCGAACCAATCATTCTGCGCTTCCAAGTACAGTGTTATTCGGGAGTTCATTTTTGGATCGGTATCTCTTGGTCGGCGCCTATTCGTATTTCAAGGATATCTATCGGGTGCGCGGGACAAGCAATCAGATCGGGCAGGCGCTTCGGGCGATCCCGCCGGGCACACGCTATTTCGTTTTCGAGTTCTATGAACCGCATCTGCCAGCTTTGCGCCAAGCGCAAATTCCTGGCGATTGACCGCTCTGGTGGTTTGCGCAGCAGTCTCGGAACAGCGCGAGCAAGGCAGCATCTTTTCGCTTATTTTCGCTTGGCGCCAAAAGCCAGGCCTCGTCGCTGTTGGTCGCAGGCGATATCATGTCCCACCGGCTTGGCTCAATTCGCAGAATTTCGTCGTAGGGCTAACAGCCGATTGGCATGACTGGGTGCAATGGCTGTTTGGGCGCCTCAATCTCAACGCGGTCGCAGCCGATGATCTATGCCATCGCCTATTCCTCGAGAAGTTTGTTGCCTGGACCGGCTACCAGATTGATGGCAGCATCCGTGACGTCAGTCTCGACGACGTCAAGAGCAGGGAAGAGATCAGCGCAATACTGGCACAGGCGAAAAAAAATTCTGCGCGCTCAGTTGAAAGACATCGACGCACTGCGGACTCTAAATGCGAAGAAAATGTAAGGTGGACCTTAAGAAGAGAGCCTAGCAATGGCAGCTGCCATACCGGCACTTACTGGGTTGCGGTTTGTGGCGGCGGGCACAGTATTCGTCGCGCACGCCCTCCCGAAAATCATTCCGTTTCCACAGAACCATGTGGAGCCGGCTATTTACAAGCTCGTGGCGTCGCTTTCCGGCCAAGGAATGACGCTTTTCTTTGTGCTGTCCGGTTTCGTAATTCACTATAACTACGCTGAACAAATCCAACGCAGAGGCGCACGCGGCCTCTTTAATTTTTTTATTGCGCGGTTTGCTCGGCTCTATCCTCTGTATCTTTTTTGTTTGAGTTTCGAGCTATTATTGAAATACTCATACTCACAAGTCCCTGCCTCGCTCGCGGAAGTGTTCCCGTACTATCTGACCCTGACCTTTAGCTGGTTCTATATTCCCTTTGGTGACAATGCGCTCATCTACCAGCTTGGACTTATCGCTTCGGTGGCGTGGTCGATTAGTACCGAATGGTTCTTTTATTTTACGTATCCAGTCATCTGCTACTGGTTGGTGTTTTTTCCGCGTGTGCGCGACAAGCTGCGTGCGGCAGCCGTAGTCTGTGTGGTGGCGACTTGCATTGTCGTTGTTGTTGGCCATTTTGCAGTACCAATCAATAAGTTTGCGGTTGAGCGTTTCGGCGATGTCGCTGACGTGAGGTCGCACTGGCAGGATTCATTTTTGCGGTGGCTGCTGTATTTTTCTCCATATTCGCGCGTTTTCGAATTCGTTCTTGGTTGTTTGGCTGCCGCAATCTACATGGACTGGGCCGATCGCGCGCCGACGCCCAAAGAAGAGCGGTGGGGGTTTTGCATACTCACGGGAGCAGTCGCGATGGCGGCTTTCCTGCAGGTGTTCTTCTTTGTGCCATCTATTTTGCCAGCGCAGGGAATCGTTCAGGTTTTAAGTGCACACCTGCACTGGCTGAATCTCAGTTTTGGGTTCGCACCACCAATCGCTATAATTATTTTCTGCTGTGCACGCTATAAGAGCGTCTTGGCGCGTCTGTTGTCAGTGAAACGAGTAGTTTTATGCGGTGAGGCAAGCTATTCGATTTACCTTTTGCATCTCCTTGTCATTTTTGCGTTTCGATGGGAAGCGGCGCCGGTTACATCGTTTCGGGTGCTGATAGGCGATGCCCTGAGATTTAGCTTGACCCTCCTTACAGTCATTGGCCTCTCTCTGGTGGTGTGGTCACTGGTCGAGGTACCCGCGCGGCGCTGGCTTCGAACTTTTATGATTGCCGGGCCACGTTCTTCGTTTTCGACCGAATTTAAGGCCCCGTTGCAGGTCAAGGATTAGGTCTGACGAGCCTATCAGTCGTTCGCCTCCACAAATTGCTCGTTCATTTATCTTGGTGGAATGTGTTTTTTATCCGCGGAATCGTCAGTGTTAATGATTATCTGGAAGCCGGCGCGGTCAGCATTCCACAGCCGCGCGTGAACGCTGCCGCCGCGAACGCAATGAGGAAAGGTTCCAGCGGCAACCGATACCGTATCGACCCAACCATGATCATGTGAACGGCCGTGAGATATCCGATAAAGAGCAACAGCGGAAAAATCCGGACGAAATTTCCACTTGAAAAAAATATCAGATAGATGATCGCCAGGATAAGCACCGGGACAAAACTTACAATCGAGCCTACGACATAAAGGGGCGTTCGATAGTCTTCGGCGAAAGGCCATGGCCTCCAAAACCGCGTGAACTTGAGACCGGCCAGCTTGATAAAGCGAATGGGGTCCTCGGTGATGTACTTCAGCGCAGCGTCACGATAGGCGCGATCGCGCTCGATCAAGTCGGGGATCTTGTCGAACTGCGAAAAGTCCTGATTGACGTCACTCACTCCGCCACTTTGGTTGTGTGGATTGTTGCTGCCATACAGCGTCAGGTTTGCTCCGAAATGAAGGCGCACGAACGTGCCATAGGCGTGATAGTTGTGAACCCACCACGGTGACATCAGCAGGACATAGATCGCTGCGTAGCCGGCGACTCGTTTTGCGGCGGCTCCGCACGTCAGCCGGTGGATGAATAGCGAGAAATAAACGACCAGAACCGGTGCGAGCAAATCGAATGTCGGTCTGGTCAATATCGAAAGAACGGCACAGATCGCCGCTGCTGAAAACCATCCTCGATACCAGCAGACATAAGCAGCTAGAAGAAGCGTGATAAATAATGTCTCGGTGAGACCGACGACTGCATAAAAAATAAAATAGGGATACACTGCCATCGCAAACGCGGTCACGAGCGCCGTCACCGCATCCGCAAACAGCGCCAATGAAAGGTGGAACGACAGCCAGATCGCGGCTGTGGACAGGAGTATGTCGAGCGCAAGCGAGCCCCAGCCTGGCCCCGTCAGCGCCATGAGAATTTGATAGAGGGGCATCCGGTATGGATCGTCAAAAGTGAAATGCTGCCAAAGCAGGCGCGCCTGTTCACGATAGAGGACGGCATCAGGGAAATTTTGGTCGGGCAGCAGGACCGCAGCGGCAAGCCTGAGAATCAAACCTGCGCCGAGAATTGTAAAAAGAACTACGTTTGTCTGCCGAGCATCCGCAGCGATCATCGTTGACCTAGGCCCCGCATCCCCGTTCGATCGCAGATCAACGACAAGAAATGTGTAACGACGCAAGCTCAAAATGTGCTTTCGGAGTCGACTGCACCCCAGCCTTTTGAAGTTTAACGACAATCGGTGTAACCAAAGCCGTGAATGATGCCCTTGGGGAGCAGGTTTTAGTGGCCTGCAACCCAGCGTTATACTAAGAGCGGGGACAAACGACGCTGTCCGAAGTGAATTTGACGAAAACTGCGACCGGACCGTCAGCGAGAGGGGTTTGTGATCGATCTTGTAACGGGCGGCGCAGGTTTCATCGGCAGTCATCTCGTCGATCGGCTGATCGATGGAGGCCGGCATGTGCGCGTCCTCGATAGCTTCGTCGTCGGCAGGCGCGCCAATCTTCAGCAGCATCAGGGCAACCCGCGCCTGGAGATCGTCGAAGCGGACATTTCGGACAAGGCCGCGGTCGAAGCGGCCTCTGCCGGCGCGGAGCGCGTGTTCCATCTTGCGGCGCGTGCGGACATCGTTCCATCCATCCAGCAGCCTGAGGCATATTTTCGCGCGAATGTGGATGGCACATTTGCTGTTCTCGAGGCGGCGCGCCGCCATGGGGTCAAGCGGCTCGTCTATGTTGCGTCATCGTCTTGTTATGGAATTCCGTCGGTCTATCCGACGCCCGAAACGGCGCCTGCCGATTGCCGTTATCCGTACGCGTTGACCAAGTATCTCGGCGAGCAATTGGTCATGCATTGGGCGCAGGTGTACAATTTGTCCGCAGTCTCAGTGCGTTTTTTCAACGTCTATGGCCCCCGCGCGCGCACAAGCGGGACCTACGGTGCCGTGTTCGGAGTGTTTTTGGCGCAACTGCTTGCCGGAAAGCCGCTGACCGTCGTGGGAGATGGTGAGCAGACGCGGGATTTCACTTTCGTAAGCGATGTCGTCGATGCCCTGCTGACTGTCGCTGCAAGCAATAAAATGGGCCAGATCTATAATGTCGGCAGTGGTAAGCCTGTAAGCGTTAACGAGCTGGTCCGTTTGCTCGGGTCCCCGCCGTCGGTAAATATCCCGAAACGCCCCGGCGAACCTGACTGCACGTGGGCCGACATATCAAAAATCAAGGCTGAAATCGGCTGGCAGCCAAAAGTGAGTTTTGCTGACGGCGTTCGCATAATGCACGATAATATAGACTATTGGCGTGACGCTCCTGTATGGACTGAGTCGCGCATTGCCGAGGCAACAAGCGACTGGTTCCGTTTTCTCGGGAGGGATAGGACGGAAGGGGCTGAGACTTGGAATCCAACGTCACGAAGCTGAACCGGCAGCCGATCCCGGCGGTGAACGGTCCGCGCGACAAGGTGCGGACACTGGATGAGCTCGGCCGGATCACCGACCAGGCTCGCGCCGGCGGCAAGGTGGTCGTTCAGGCTCATGGCACTTTCGACCTGCTTCATCTCGGCCACATCCGTCATCTGGAGGCCGCACGCAAGCTCGGCGATATCCTTGTTGTCACAGTCACGGCGGATCGATTCGTCAACAAAGGACCCGGCCGCCCAGTCTTCAATGCCGAAATGCGCGCGGAGATGCTGGCGACGCTCGAATACGTCGATTGGGTCGCGATCAATGACGCCGCCGATGCCGTGAATACGATCGAGAAGATCCGGCCCAGCATCTACATCAAGGGGCAGGACTACCAGAATCCGCAAGGCGATGTCACAGGCAAGATCTCGATTGAGCGTGACGCGGTCGAAGCACACGGGGGCCGCATTCATTTTACCGACGAGGTGACCTTCAGCTCGAGCGAGCTGATAAACCGGCATCTCAATGTGTTCGAACCGCATATCCGGGAGCATCTTGATGCCCTGCGCAAGGATGGCGGCCTCGACGAATTTCTGGAATTGATCGATCGCGTGCGCGATTACCGGGTGCTCGTGGTCGGCGATGCCATCATCGACGAGTATCAATATGTGCTGCCGATGCACAAAACTCCGAAGGAGAACATGATCGCGACCCGCTACCAGGATCGCGAATTGTTCGCTGGCGGTGTTTTTGCTGCGGCAAACCATGTTGCATCGTTCTGCAAGCAAGTCGACATCGTTACCTGCCTTGGCGATGTCGACAGCCACGAAGGTTTGATCCGCCAAAGCCTGCGGCCGAACGTAGGCCTGCGTGCGTTTACGCGTGACGGGGCGCCCACCACGCTCAAGCGGCGTTTTGTCGACCCGTCCTACATGCGCAAGCTGTTCGAAGTTTATTTCATGAACGACGAGCCGCTGACATCAGACGTGCAGGGCGAAGTTGACCGCACCATCGCTGAAATGGCGCCGGAATATGACATCGTCATTGCAGCCGATTTCGGTCACGGCATCATCGGCCAGTCGTCCATCGCTGCGCTGACGAAAAACGCGCGCTTCCTCGCGGTCAATACACAAAGCAACAGCGCGAATTTGGGCTTCAACCTCATCACACGGTATGACCGCGCCGACTACATCTGCATCGATCTGCCGGAGGCCCGTCTCGCCGTCAGCGATCGGATGTCGGTTGCCGGCGATATCGCGCGCCGGTTGATCGAGGAAAAGGTCAATTGCTCGAAAATCATCGTGACGCAGGGCAAGCACGGATGCGTGACGCTTGAGCGGGGCGGAATCGTCCATACAATTCCCGCTTTCGCCAAGAATGTCATTGACACGGTTGGCGCGGGCGATGCGTTTCTGGCCGTCACCGCGCCGCTGGTCGCCGCGGGCGGGCCGATGCACCAGGTCGGCTTCATCGGCAACGTCGTTGGCGCGCTCAAAGTCGAGATTGTCGGCCATCGTCGGTCGATTGAAAAATCGGCGTTGATCAAGGCGATTACGGGACTGCTGAAGTAGGCGAGTGCAGGCGCATGCTGGACAAGACGACCACTGATTTCGCCGGGGGGCTGGACCGTTATTTCAATACGCTTGCGGGTCTGCTCAAGGACGCAGAGGTCACTGACGCCGGCAAGCGCAAGATCGCCCTTAGCGAAGGCTGCGAGTGGTTTCGCCGCGCAGCCCATGCGGCACACGATACAGGCAACAAGCTCATGTTTGTGGGCAATGGCGGGAGTGCCGGCATCTGCAGTCATCTCGCCATAGATTTTTCAAAGAACGGCGGCCTGCGCGCGATGGCGTTCAACGATCCATCGGCGCTGACCTGTCTTGGCAATGACCTTGGCTATGAAAATGTGTTTGCCAAACAGATCGAATTTCACGGGCGCGCAGGTGATCTCCTGGTCGCGATCAGCAGCTCCGGCCGCTCGCCGAATATTCTCAACGCGGCGATTGCGGCACGCGCCACCAATTGCAAGATCGTCACATTTTCGGGCTTTACCGACGACAATGAGCTCCGCTCTGCAGGCGACGTCAATTTCTTCGTACGATCGAAAGAATATGGATTTGTGGAGGTGGCCCATTTGGCGCTATGCCACGCCGTCCTCGATATCGATATGGGCTGGGCTAGAAAGAGCCCGTGATCTCCAACGTGCGGAACTACCGGAATGAGTAAGCGATTCAAGCGGGTCATGGTAACAGGCGGTGCGGGCTATGTGGGCTCGAACCTGGCGCCCAAGCTGCTGGCGGCAGGCTACCAGGCCACCGTACTTGACCTTTATCTCTACGGCGATGTTTTCGCGAACCTTGCGTCGAATCCGAACTTGACCGAGGTGAAAGGCGATCTCCGTAATCCATCAGACGTGCAGCGGGCCCTGGCAGGCTGCGATGCGGTCATCCATCTTGCCTGCATCTCCAATGACCCGTCTTTCGACCTGAACCCGGATCTCGGACGCTCGATCAATTATGATTGCTTCCGGCCGCTGGTGAAGGCGTCCAAGGATGCCGGCGTGAAACGTTTCATCTACGCCTCGTCGTCTTCCGTTTACGGAATCAAGAATGACAGCAACGTCACCGAAGATCTCCCGCTTGAGCCGCTGACGGACTATTCGAAATATAAGGCAATGTGCGAGGAGGTTCTCGACCAGGAACGCGAGCCGGGCTTTGTCGCCGTCACTTTGCGCCCCGCTACCGTGTGCGGATATGCGCCGCGCTTGCGTCTCGATCTGACCGTCAACATCCTGACCAGCCACGCAATCAACAATGGCCGCATCACGGTGTTCGGCGGCGAGCAGTTGCGGCCGAATCTGCACGTCGAGGACATGACCGACCTGTATATCCAGCTGCTCGAGGCGCCGGACGAGGCCGTCAACGGCAAGACCTGGAACGCCGGCTACCACAATCTCAAGGTCCGCGAGATTGCGAACATGGTGCGCGACGAAGTTGGTAAGAATGTCGATATTGTCGTGACGCCGTCAGACGATCACCGGTCCTATCATGTGTCGTCCGAGAAGATAAAAAGGGATCTCGGATTCAGCGCCAGACGCACGGTATCTGACGCTATTGTCGACCTCGCAGAGGCATTCAATGCGGGAAAGGTGCCGAACGCGATGACCGACGACCGCTATTACAACATCAAGCGTATGCAAGCCCTGAAGTTGCGATGAACGCCGCGCAAGGGCGAAATCCGGCACCTCTTCCCGGACTGCAAAATCCGCCAGACGGTGGCAAGCGCCTTAGTCCCCCCAAAGCGATCCAGTTGCTGGTGCCGGTGTGGGGCGCCGCCTACACGTCCCAGTTTCTCGAGATCAGTCTGCCGACTTTACTGTCACCGGGAAATTTGCCGTCGCTTGCAAAAGAACTGCCATGCAAGCTTGTTTTTCTGACAAGCTCGACCGACGCGGAGGACCTGAAAGACCATGCGGCGATTCACTATCTGCGGAGTGTGTGTGACGTCGAAATCAGCGTGATCGACGATCTCATCACAGGGGACAACTACTCGACGACAATCACACTTGCCTATGCGCGAGCCATTCGGGCGGCAGGCGAGGCGATGCTCGACACCTGCTTTTTTTTCATGATTTCGGACTACATTGTCGCCGACGGCTCTCTTGCCAGCGTGCTGGCGCGGATCCAGGCCGGGTACAGCGGAATTGTTGCGGGAAATTTCCAGGTTGTGGAAGAGAGCGCGAAGGGCTCCTTTTTCAAGACGTTCGACACAGGCAAGCCAAATATGATCGTTCGTTCGCGCGATTTGATGCGGTGGGCGCTCGATCATCTGCATCCGATGACGCTCGCCAACATGGTGAATTTTCCCCTGTGTCACACCACGCACACCAACCGGTTGTTCTGGCGCGTCGACGACAACACACTGATCGGTCGTTTTTACCTGATGCACATGATTTGCATTCGTCCAGAGATCGCTCATTTTGTCATCGGCTCTTCCTGCGACTATTCGTTCATTCCGGAAATGTGCCCGTCGGGAAACGTGAATGTGTTGACCGATTCCGACGACTATCTTGTCGTCGAGATGCAAAAACGCAGTCATGAACGTGATCTCGTGCGTTTTGGCAGCGTCAAGCAAAGCGTGCTGGCTGCCAGTCTCGCCGAATGGACCACCGCGACGCATCGAAAGAACGCGCATTCTGCGGTCATTTTTCATGCCGCGGACCTTCCTCCGCAGTTCGAAAAAAGCGCTATTCAATCCGGCGCGTACATCGATGAGATCGAGCAGTCCTTGCCGCCGCCGCAGCCGCATCGCAATCATCCCTATTGGCTCGGGGCAATGGCGGCCCATGAATGGGCCGTTGCGCAGCGGGAAAAGTCTGCCATGCCATTGGCGGCCGCGGACTTTTTGGAGTTGCAGGCCACAGGTCTGACCTGGTGGCTCTATAAAATTCGTAACTTTATCTTTGGACGCCCCCCGAACGTGCGTCCGTGGCATCCGCGCTGGCCTGACTACCGGATGTTTATGAATCTCGCAGATCGCCATTTCCCGGATAAAAAGGGAAAGCTGCTGGTTTTGTCCAGCGCACCAGCAGCATACGCGAATTTTCTAGGCGGGATAACAGCACCGTCGATCTCGCTCGATCTCAACCATTTCCTGACCATGAACCGCGACCGGTATCAGTCCATGATGAAGGCATTCGACGGGTGTCTTCTTGTTATCGGCGAGACACAAATCGGCCGGATGCATGAACTGCTGCGGAGGATCAAGCCACTTTTTGTCGAGAACGGCACCCTCGTGGTATTTGCAATAAACGGCTACGGAGCACATGTTGGCCCTTGGTTCAGCGGAACCATGCTGCAAGGCATAGAGCAGTTCTTCGACCATGATATGCCGGTCGACGAAGCGCTATTCGTTCCTGTCGGTGCGGGGCCATGGGTTGCCCTGCGGGGAATGCAGGCCGCATTTGCCTTGGTGCAAAAGAATTGGCTTTGGGTGACGGTCGAAAGCGTCGTGGTCGCGTTTTTGACGATCGTCAGCTTTGTCTGCAATTTGGGACGCAGCGCATCACCCGAACCGCCCGCCAGTCAAGAGTGCTCCAGTCTCGGCCTGGTCATGCATAAGGTTGCCGAGCGGCCCTTCGATCTCGAGTCGATCGACTCGACGCTTCTCAGGGCGCCGGCGCAACGTTTCCTATGGAACTGGATGGGCGCCGACCAAGCCGAGACGAGCGGTCGGCAAAGCATGTCCGCGAAGAAATGAGCAGCAAGCTCCGCATCGGGCTGGATTTCGACAATACGATCATCACCTACGATGCCGTGTTTCTCGGGGCTGCGCGCGAGTGGGGCCTCGTCGATGCGGACTTCAATGGCGGAAAGCAGGCGATCCGCGACACGATCCGATCGCTTCCGGACGGCGAATTATCGTGGCAGAAGCTGCAGGGGCAGGTCTACGGAAAGGGTCTCGCGCAGGCAAAAATGGTTGAGGGTGTCGATGCGTTTCTCCGGCGTTGCCGGAAGAACAACGTGCCGGTCGTGATCGTCAGTCACAAAACCGAGTTTGGCCATCATGATCCCGATCGCATCAATCTGCGCGACGCCGCGCGGGCATGGATGGCGGAGCACGGCTTCTTTCAGGCCACCGGTTACGGCATTGAGCCCAATGACGTCTATTTCGAGAATACGCGGCAGGACAAGATCGCCCGCATCGCGCAAGTCGGCTGCACCCATTTCATCGATGATCTGGAAGAGGTGCTTTCCGATCCGACGTTTCCCTCGGGGGTTGAACGCTTACTTTTTTCTGATGTCGCCCCGGCGTCGGCCCCATGGATCGTCTGTCCCACGTGGCGGCACATCGAAGAGCGGGTCTTCCGTGCAGACAACCGATAGCGATCGACTAACGCGGGCCCGCGATGTTGCTCACGCGCTCGTCGGGGCGACGGCAGAAATCGAGCATCTGTTGGCCGGCGGACGCAACAGCCGCATCTATCACGTGCGCTCCGGCATCGGGGAGTTTGCGCTAAAACAATATCCGTCTCGCGACGAGGATCCGCGTGACCGGCTATCCACTGAAATCGGTGCGCTGAGGCTGATGGAGCGTTTCCGGATCGACGCGGTGCCGCGCGTTGCGGGCGTCGATCGCGAACGCGGCTTTGCGCTGCTGAGCTGGATTGATGGTGTACCCATCACTGAAATTTCCGGCGCGGATATCGAGGCAGCAGCACATTTCCTCGCAGCAATCCATGCGCTGAGGACTACGCCCTGGGCCAAAGAGCAACCCGCCGCGGCGGAAGCCTGCTTGTCCGGCGCAGAGATCGAACGCCAGATTACGGCGCGACTGGCGCGCCTTCAGGGTTTGAGTGGCGAGGGTGAGCTTGCAAGGTTTCTCAACCATACACTCGGTCCGGCGCTCGAACGTGAGATCGTCCGGGCAAAAGCGACGATGAAGTCGGCTGGCCTTGATTTCGCGGCCGATCTGCCGCAGGAATGGCGGAGCCTGGTGCCATCTGATTTTGGCTTCCATAACAGCTTGCGCCGCAGGGATGGGTCACTGGCATTTGTCGATTTTGAATATTTCGGATGGGACGATCCGGTGAAACTTTCGGCTGATATCATGCTGCACCCCGGTAAGCCGCTTTCCGCGGAGCAGTGCAGG
>JBKPRE010000216.1:0-9006 GCA_046734435.1 Pseudomonadota bacterium
ACCTTGTTTCGGGCTTGGCTGAATTCCCATGCCGGCGTTGGTAACATACCAAGTCTAATGGGCAAAGACGCCGATCGGCCCGTGCCTATTGCGGATTCGCTCGTGAAACCCGTGACATATGGTCTTTCCATCAGTTGCGAGGCAGTTGCATCTGAGAGGGTGTTTTCGTATATAAATCCGAAGGTTTTTCGCTGGCCCGTGCATCGGGTCGTTCAGGTTTGAAAGAATAATGACGCCAATCCGTACCTCTGTGATTCCGAAGGTGGTGCCCCACACCGGCCATTCACCTGATCGATCGGCCCTCACCGGCTGCCCGTGGCATGACGTGAAGGCCATGCTGCGCGAGGTCGGGTTACGTCCAACCCGTCAGCGCATGGCGTTGGGCTGGATTCTTTTCGGCAAAGGCGATCGCCACCTCACAGCCGAGATGCTCTACGAAGAAGCAACGCGCGCAAAAGTGCCGGTGTCGCTGGCGACAATTTACAACACGCTGCACCAGTTCACGGAGGTCGGCCTTCTCCGTCAGGTCGCGGTCGATGGATCGAAGGCCTATTTCGATACTAACGCGACGGCGCACCATCATTTCTTCGTCGAAGGCGAAGATGCAGTGCTCGACATTCCGGACGCCGAGGTGATCGTCGGCAAAACGCCGACTCCACCGGAAGGCTACGAGATTGCCCGCGTCGACGTTGTTGTGCGGTTGCGGCGCAAGAGCTGAGAAACTTGCTCAGGAATTCCGAATCTAGTGGCCGGGCAGCCCCCGGCCATTGTCGTTTTGGAGCAAACCCGACTAGTCCACTTTCTCGTTTGGATAGGCGCCCCACAAGCGTTCTTGCCGGATGTAGCCTGCAAAGCCCTTCCCGCTGAATTGGCACCAGTTGCCATTGCAGGACTTAAGCGCTCCGAGCACGCCGGATTGCAGTTTGGCGGCGACGACCGACTCGATATCCGCGCTTTCGAACAGTGGCACGAGCTCGTCCTTGGCCTTAGGAAGCACCATTGCCGTGCGCTTACCAGATAACAATGAATGATAGACCCAGCCTTCGGCGCCTTCCCAATCTCGGATCCGGCGCCAGTTTTCAAATTCGGCGGTAATTTCGACCGGCATGCCCGCATGGGTATAGACCCACCGCACCTCTTGGTCTTTGTTTGGACCAGAGCGGACATTAACCCGGTCGGATTTGAGGCTGACGAAACGTGGGATTGGAAGGCCGCTGACTGAGCCGGTCGCGACTTCGCCCGCCGACTGGGCAAGACGGGGCTGCAATGCCACGATGCTGGCTGCCAATGCGCAGGCACCCAGCGTGGTCCGGAAGCTTTGTCTTGTTAGGGTCATCTGGTAGGAAAAAGAACGATTTCGCCTGGCACTCAGTGTCGGCGACCACGGTTAAAGAGGACTAAATCGGCGCTTTCACGGCGGTACTGCACCTAATTTCTGTAGCTGAGAGTCGATGGCGAAGACGAAAAAGCCGCTGGTTATTGTGACGCGCAAGCTGCCCGATTCTGTCGAGCTGCGGATGCGGGAACTTTTTGATACCCGCCTCAATCCCGACGACAAGCCGATGACCCAAAGTCAGCTCGCCGAGGCGGTGAAAACCGCAGACGTCCTGGTGCCGACGGTCACCGACCGGATCGATGCCTCGGTGCTCAGCAAGTCGGGGGACCAGCTCAAGCTCATCGCCAATTTTGGCAACGGTGTTGACAACATTGACGTTGCAACCGCTATCCAGCGCGGAATAACGGTCACCAACACGCCCGGCGTTCTCACCGAAGATACCGCAGACATGACGATGGCATTGATCCTCGCGGTCCCGCGCCGGCTGGTGGAAGGCTCTCATGTCCTGACGGCGGACAAAGACTGGACCGGCTGGTCGCCGACCTGGATGCTTGGGCACCGCATCTGGGGCAAGCGTCTCGGCATCATCGGTATGGGACGGATCGGTCAGGCCGTCGCCCGGCGCGCGCGCGCATTCGGATTGCAAATCCACTATCACAACCGGCGGCGGGTGCCGCCCAAGATCGAGCAGGAGCTCGATGCGACCTATTGGGAAAGCCTCGACCAGATGCTGGCGCGCATGGACATCGTGTCGATCAATTGCCCGCATACACCGGCGACTTACCACCTGCTTTCAGCGCGTCGACTCAAGATGCTGCGGCCGGAGGCCTACATCGTGAACACATCGCGCGGTGAGGTGATCGACGAAAATGCTCTGGCGCGGCTGATCGAGGCTGGCGACATTGCCGGTGCGGGGCTCGACGTGTTCGAGCATGAGCCTGCTGTGAATCCGAAATTGGTCAAGCTGGCGCGCAATGGAAAGGTCGTGCTCCTGCCGCATACTGGGTCGGCGACGATCGAAGGCCGCATCGACATGGGCGAGAAGGTCATCATCAACATCAGGACCTTCATGGACGGCCATAGGCCTCCGGACCGAGTTCTACCATCCATGTTGTAGGTTGGGTCGTCGGCTTTGGTTTGATGAAAATGGCCCACCCATGCGCGGGCCTTTTTCGGATCGCGTCCTACCCTCGATGCTGTGACAAATCCCTGATCGTCGGCCTGTTACCATTGAGCGGATTGTTTGGATCCCACGCGTAATTCAGCGTCTCAAAACGCATCGAGCGAGCATCGACCATAAGAAGACGGCCAACTAGACCCTCGCCAAAGCCGACAATTTCACGAATTACTTCCAACGCCATTAGCGAGCCGAGCACGCCTGGCAGCGCACCGAGGATTCCAGCCTCGGCGCATGCGGGCAAGGTGCCGGGCGGCGGAGGCTCGGGAAAAAGACAACGATAAGTAGGATTTGGCGTGCCGGTCACGGACTTCTCGTGCGCCCGTATTGATGTAAGCGAACCATCAAATGTCCCGACGGCGGCAGTGACGAGTGGTTTCTTTGCGAAGTAGCAGGCGTCGGAGACAAGATAGCGCGTCGCGAAATTGTCGGAGCCATCGGCGATGACGTCGTAATCTTTGATCATATCGAGCGCATTTGCCGCCTCGAACCGCAGGTTATGTGTCTTGACGCTGAC
Source organism: Pseudomonadota bacterium (assembly GCA_046734435.1). Classification (GTDB taxonomy): domain Bacteria; phylum Pseudomonadota; class Alphaproteobacteria; order Rhizobiales; family Xanthobacteraceae; genus Pseudolabrys. Next base: position 3,031 of record JBKPRE010000216.1, read on the forward strand.
GTGCGGGTTGAGATCGGCCACCGCTCTGGCGGCGCGTTCAACTTTCGGTTTGCCAACATCTTTCGTTCCGAAGATCACCTGTCGCTGCAGGTTTGAGAGCGACACCGTGTCGTCGTCGACGACGCCGAGCGTGCCCACGCCGCCGGCGGCAAGATAAAGCAGGACTGGCGCGCCGAGACCGCCGGCGCCGACGACGAGAACTCGCGCGCCTTTGAGCTTGGCTTGACCAGGTCCGCCTACTTCGCGCAGCACGATGTGACGGGCGTACCGTTCGAGTTCGCTGGCATCGAGCATTGTGGTTAACCGTATAGGGTGGCCGAAAGCTTTGGGCCAGCCCTCTTGCGCTTTGCTCGACCGAGTGCAGTCCCCAGGCCGTCTTGCGTGCCGGTCTCCATCGGCTAAGGTGGCCCAAAACCCCGTGGGGACGGCGTTTACAATGCGCGTTTTTGGGCCGACGACCTTTGCGCTTTTGCTCGGCGTCGCAGTTGCGGCGGCGCAAGAGTTGCCAGGGATTCAGCCGGCTCCGGCGCAGCCGGACATGAAGGCGAAATCCGCGCACGCGGCCAAGGCTACAAAGCCGGTTTCGCCTAGAATTTCCGCGCCGGCGACAGTCGCACCTAAGACAGCCGCTATTTCATCCGACACCAGCAAACTTGAATCATCTGTCGAGCCTGAACTTTCCGCGAGCGAGCGTCTGAAGGTCCAGTCCGCACTGCTGTGGTCTGGCGACTACACCGGCTCGATCAATGGAGATGACCCGCTCGTCTCTGCGATCAAGAACTACCAGAAGCGTGCGCGGTCCAGAATCACCGGAGTTCTGTCACCGGTCGAGCGCACGAATCTGCTCGCCGCTGCCCAGTCGCACGAAGACGAATTCGGTTGGACTGTCGTTGTAGATCCGGCCACCGGCGTGCGCATCGGACTGCCGATGAAACTGGTGCCGCAGGCGCGCGATACAGCGCGAGGAACGCGCTGGTCGGCGAAGCACGGCGAGGTGCAGATCGAGACCTTCCGCGTCAAGAATTCCGAGCTCACGCTTGCAGCCCTGTTCGAACAGCAGAAGAAAGAACCTTCGACGCGCAAAATCGAGCAGAGCGCGCTGCGCGATGACGGTTTTGTCGTCACCGGCATGCAAGGCTTGAAGAAGTTTTCCGTGCGCGCCTATGCCCGCAATGGCGAGATCCGCGGCGTCACCGTCCTTTTCGACCAAATGATGGAGACGATTGTCGCACCGGTAACGGCAGCGATGGTGAGCGCGTTCTCGCCGTTTCCCGAGCGCAGCCTGCCGTTTGCCGCTCCGACGAAATCGGTCGAGTACGGGACCGGACTGATCGTGAGCGCGCGCGGCCACATCGTTACCGACCGCAAGGTCGCGGCGGAATGTCAGGTCATTATCGTGGACGGTCTCGGCGACGCCGATCGCATAGCTGAGGATCGGGAGCACGGTCTGGCGCTTTTGCGGGTCTATGGTCCGCGCAAGCTGTCCCCGCTTGCGCTTGCAGCGGATATCGCCCGGAAAGGCGACCTGACACTGGTCGGCATCCCCGATCCGAAAGAGCAGAACGGCGCCAAAAGACTTACCGAAATCAAGGCGCGCCTTGCAGAGAACAACGCTATCGAGCTGCGACAGCCGGTGCCGATGGCCGGTTTTTCCGGTGCGGCTGTCCTCGACGCACAGGGTCAGATTCTGGGGATCATGGAGATGCGCAATTTCGTGCTCGCCAGCACCGAGCCAGCCGCGCCGCCGGTGCGGTTGATCACAGCGGAAACGATTCGCACGTTTCTCAGCGGACACAACGTGCCGCCCGACTCGATCGGCGGCGATGCCAAGTCGGCAGTCGTACGAATTATTTGCGTTCGCAAATAATTATTTGTTCTTCCATTTTGGCGGGCGCTTTTCGACAAAGGCCTTCATGCCTTCCTTCTGATCTTCTGTTGCGAACAGCGCGTGGAAAATACGCCGCTCGAAGACCACGCCTTCCGAGAGCCCACTTTCGAATGCGCGGTTGACCGCTTCCTTGGCAGCCAGCACAGACGGCAGCGACATATTGGCGATCGTGTCGGCAACTTTCATTGCTTCATCCATCAGATTTGCAGCCGGTACGACGCGCGCCACCAGACCGGATTTTTCTGCTTCGGCAGCGTCCATCATGCGGCCGGTCAGTATAAGGTCCATGGCTTTCGCCTTGCCAACCGCATGCGTCAGGCGCTGCGTGCCGCCGATACCTGGAATGACCCCGAGTTTGATTTCCGGCTGCCCAAATTTTGCATTGTCAGCGGCGATCACGATGTCGCTCTGCAACGCAAGCTCGCAGCCCCCGCCAAGCGCGAAGCCCGCCACGGCAGCAACGACCGGCTTACGCGCGTGCGCCACGGCATCCCAATTTGAAACGAAATCGCCGAGATACGCCTCGATAAACGGCTTGTCTGCCATTTCCTTGATGTCGGCCCCTGCGGCGAAGGCTTTGTCGCTGCCTGCGACGAGCATGCAGCCGATCTTGTCGTCAGCATCGAAGGCCTCAATCGCCTGCGTCAACTCGGCAACCAGCGGCTTGTTGAGCGCGTTGAGGGCCTGCGGGCGGTTGAGGCGGATAATTCCGACGCGGCCCTTTGTTTCAACGACGATATTCTCATAAGTCATGGCTGATCCTGATTCAGTCGAGCTTGGCGCCCGAGCGTTTCACCACATCCGCCCATTTGGCGGAATCGGCCTTGATTGTTGCTGCGAATTCCTCGGGTGTACCGCCACCCGGTTCATCGCCGAATTTTGAGAATTTATCGAGGAAGGCTTCAGACCTGAGCGCTCTGTTGATCGCGGCGTTCAGTTTGTAGACGATCGGACGCGGCACGCCGGCCGGTGCGATGACGCCGGTCCAGGTGGCGGCGACATAGCCGGGCACACCCGCTTCCGCGACGGTCGGCAAATCCGGAAACGAGGGCGAGCGGTGGTCGCCTGTAACCGCCAGCGCGCGAACCTTACCATCACGGCCAAATGGCGCGATGGATTGCAGGCTTTCAAACATCAAGTCAACATGCCCTGCAATGAGGTCGTTGATCGCCAGCGAGCCGCCGCGGTAGGGCACATGAACGATCTTCGTTCCAGTCATATACTTGAAAAGCTCAGCGCCGACATGACCCGGCGAGCCATTACTGGATGAAGCATTGGTGAGCTTCCCGGGGTTCTGCCTCGCGTAATCGATCAATTCTTTAACCGAGTTCACAGGCAGCTTCGGCGAGACAGCGAGCAACATTTGTCCGCGCGTGACGAGGGCAATGGGCTGAAAGTCGCGCTCGATGTCGTAAGGCAACTTCGAAACCATGTGGCGCGTGATCGCGAGCGCTCCAATCGGTCCCATACCGATCGTGTACCCGTCCGGCGGAGACTTGGCGACCAGATCAAGCCCTATCGTCAGCGCGCCACCGGGACGATTATCGACAATGACCTGTTGTCCCAGTTCCTGGCTCAGCACTGCCCCGATAAGTCGCGCCGCGTTGTCGGTAGCGCTGCCGGGCGCCTGCGGCACGATCAATCGAATTGGATGGTCCGGATAGTCCGCAGCCGGCGCAACGGTCAACGTGGCAGCAAGGAAAATAGATGTGACCAAGAACGTGCGCATTGCAATCTCCGGCGGTTCTGCGTTCACATTCTGCTATTGGAGGCCCTGGCCCCGCAATCCACGACATGACAGCCGAAGAAGTTACTTCTGGCAACTTGGGCAATAGAAGGTCGACCGACCGACCTGCACGATACGTTTGATCTTGCCTTTGCAGCCAGGGCACAGCTCGCCCTCGCGGTCATAAACCCTGAAATTGTGCTGGAAATCTCCCAGCGAGCCGTCTGCGCGCCGATGATCGCGCAGCGAAGATCCGCCGGCCTCTATCGCATCCATGAGCACGGCCTTGATGGCTTCGACCAGCCTTTCGGCGCGCTCGTTCGGGCTGCCGTTCCGGTCGGCGATCGTCGAGGCCTGGCGCTTGGGCGAAAGCCGCGCGCGGAACAGGGCTTCGCAGACATAGATATTGCCGAGTCCCGCTACGACACGCTGATCACTAAGCGCCGCCTTCAGCGACGTCTTCTTGCCGAGGCATGCTTTCGCCAGCATCGCCGCATCAAATTCATTTCCCAACGGCTCTGGCCCGAGCGCGCGCAGCAGCGGCTCGTGCTCAAGCCTGGCACGCGGCACAAGCTTCATCGAGCCGAAACGCCGCGGATCGTTGAACGTCACCGTCGTTCCGTTGGACATATGAAAGACAATGTGATCGTGCGCGGTGCGTTTGGAGCGCCCGTGATAGTACGATCCAGGCGTGCTATTCTTGCCGACGCGGAACGATCCGGACATGCCGAGATGCATCAGCAGCACGTCGCCGGACGAAAGATCGGCGAGCAGATATTTTGCGCGGCGTCCCAACCCCTCTACGAGCTTGCCGTGCAACTTCTGCGCAAAGCCCCTTGGCAGCGGCCAGCGGAGATCGCCGCGCCGCACCTCGACTCTGTCGAAGCGCTCCCCTTCCATGGCAGGCGCCAAACCGCGCCGAACCGTCTCGACCTCTGGTAATTCGGGCATGATTAACCGCTCCCGCGCTGACACATAGCGCCCCCGCAGCGCGCGCGCTATGGTCTTGCCCGCAAAGGACTATCGGCTATGGCCACAGGCGGCGAGCGGACTCATTTCGGCTATCAGAGCGTGCCGCTCGAGGACAAGCAGGGGCGCGTCGACGATGTCTTTCATTCGGTCGCCCGCCGGTATGACCTGATGAATGACCTGATGTCGGGCGGGCTGCATCGCGCGTGGAAAGACGCGTTGGTGACGGCGGTTAATCCACCCAAAAGCGACCGGAATTTCCATGTACTCGATCTCGCCGGCGGTACCGGTGACGTCGCCTTTCGTATCATCGACGCGGGCGGCCACGGCGTTCGCGCAACCGTCTGCGACATCAACGCCGATATGCTCCAGGTGGGGCGCGAACGCGCCGCGGCGCGTGGACTCGACGGTGTCGTCACGTTCGAGCAAGGCAATGCCGAAGAGCTGGCCTATCCCGATTGCAGCTTCGACTGCGTTACGATTGCTTTCGGCATCCGCAATGTTCCCCGCATCGAACGCGCGCTTGACGAGGCATATCGCGTGCTGAAGATCGGCGGGCGGTTCCTGTGCCTCGAATTTTCCTCGGTCGACGTGCCCGGGATCGATGCCTTGTATGAACTATATTCCTTCCAGGTGATCCCGCGTGTGGGCGAGGTTGTGACCGGAGATCGGGACGCCTATCAATATCTCGTCGAATCGATCCGCAAATTTCCTAGGCCGAAGGAATTTGCGCGAATGATCGAAGCTGCAGGTTTCCGCCGGGCATCGTTCAGACCGATGACCGGTGGCGTTGTGGCGCTCCATTCGGGCTGGCGATTGTGATTGCCGCTTTTTCTCACCTTCTCCGTCTGGCGCGCGCCGGCTTCGTACTCGCCCGCGAAGGCGTCTTTGCGCTGGTCGACACGCGGCCGCTTCCGCTGCCCGCCAAGACCGGCATCGCCCTTGCCCGGCTGATCGAGCGGCCATCCGCAAAAACCGGCGAAAACCGCCTCGCCGCTGCGTTGACCAGGCTGGGGCCGACCTATGTCAAGCTCGGTCAGTTTCTTGCAACGCGGCCAGATGTCGTCGGCACGGCGATCGCTCGCGACCTCGAAAGTCTCCAGGACAAGATGGCGCCGTTTCCACAAGGCGAAGCCGAAGCGGCGGTCGCTGCCGCGTTTGATAAGCCGCTATCTGCATTGTACGCAAGCTTCGGACCGGCAGTTGCCGCCGCATCGATAGCACAAGTTCACCGCGCCGAGATTGAGGCGAACGGCGGTCGCAAGACGGTTGCGGTTAAAGTCCTTCGTCCTGGCATCGAGCGGCGCTTCAAGTCGGATCTCGATGCATTCTTCTTTGCGGCGCGCAACGCCGAGGCGTTGTCGACGGAGGCGCGCCGCCTGCGCTTGATCGA
>JBKPRE010000217.1:0-8518 GCA_046734435.1 Pseudomonadota bacterium
ATGCAATGCCGAGCCCCGAAACGGCTGCATTGCACTGGGCAAAGACGCTGTTGCTGTGGAAGCTCATAACGGGCGCCATGACGACTTCGTCAAGCCAGCGAACGGCATTGATTGCCAGCAGATCGTCGATGTATCCGACAAAAACATGCGTATCGAGATCTTCCCGCGCTCGCGGCGTGCCGTAGCGGCGCAGGTATTCCTTTGAGCAATAGAGGAAAAGTGAGAATGTCCCGAACAAAGCGCTCTTGAGCCCGCGTGCGTCGGGATTGAAAAAACTCAAGAAAACGTCGGCTTCCTTGCGGTTCAAATCGACCGCCTGCGGAATGCTGACCAGCTCTATCTTTACGTCCGGGCCATACCGCCGAAGTGCCGGCAGGCGCCGCGCCAGGTAGCCGCTGGCAATCCCCTCCATCGTGGCAATCCGGACGACTTGCGTCTCGCTGCTTTTGCCGCGAACAAAAGCGTCTTCCAGAGAACCAGCATGGCGATCCATCTGCTCGATATGTTTGAGCAGGCCCTGTGCTTCGTGGCGCACGGCGATGCCCTTCCGGCTGCGGTCGAACAGTTTCAGCGCGAGTTGAGATTCGAGGCGGCCGATCCTCCTGCAGACGGTGGAGTGATCGACCCTCAATCTCTTGGCGGCCGCATGGACGCTGCCATGCCTGGCAACCTCAAGGAACATTTTCAGATCATCCCATTTCGCGGCGTTCGGATTCATCGGCCTGGCCTGCTGCTCGAGCCCTGCGGAAGCCTACAACAAATGGGCACTGGGTGGTGCAAAATTACACCATGAGGCTTGGCGAATTTGCATGATTACCTTGGGTGGAAAGGGGACCGCCATGCAAACGCTAACGGCCGATGTAGCCATTATTGGCGGTGGTGCAGGCGGCTGCTACGCCGCGCTCAGCCTGCAGAAGCGTGGTATCAAGCCTCTCATCATCTGCAAGGGTCTTGTCGGCAAAAGCGGCGCGTCCCTGTTCGCCGGCAACCTGGTGATCTCGGGCCGGCTGCTCGGAAACACCGAAGCGCAGGCCCGCAACACCGCCGAATTCCTGATCAAGTACCACAACCAGTTTCTCATCGATCAGGAATGGGCGCGCCGGTGCGGCGCCTGGATCGAACAGGTCTACTACCCTGAGCTGGAAGAGCTCGGCCTTTACTTCAGACGCGATGACGAAGGAAATGTCGTCACCAGTCCGGGCGCGATCCGCAGCGTCGCCGCGAATGTGCAGGGAAATTCCGGCGTGCCGTTCATGGACCTGCGTCGAAAACAGGTCATCCGCGCGGGAATTCCACGCCTTGAGGAAACGGTCGCCACTGCTCTCATACGCAACAGCGCCGGAGACGTCAGCTGCGTTTTCTGCCTCAACTACATGACCGGCGAATACGTCGTTGTGCGGGCGCGCGCGGTCGTCCTCGCGACCGGATATTCCGATCGGCTGCATCAGCGCTCCACCGGAACGCGCGAGATGTCGGCCGACGGCATCGCAATGGCGTGGCGTGCGGGTGCGACGCTAGTCAACATGGAAATGCAGTGGTGGCACACAAACGACATTGCAGATCCGCCGTCCTGGCAGCGCATGCAGGTTTATCCCAATCCAATGCTGGGCTCGGAGAAGTCGGCGCGGATGGTCAATTCGGCGGGCGAGGAATTTTTCAATCAGCAAAACGACGATCCACTCGCCTTCGGTCCTTATACCGTTCAGCTCAAGGCCCTTGCGAAACAGGTTCACGCGGGCAAGGCGCGCTACGACGGCGGGTATTACGCAGGCTTCAACAATTGCGATGCGAATGAAGTCGAGACTTACACGACCTACGGCAAGACATTCCGCCAGCTTGGGCTCAACTTTCCAGAGCAGCTCGTCGAGACTGCCGTCACATCTCACTACCGGCAGGGCGGCATCGACGTCGACACGGCGACGATGCGCTCGTCTTTGCCCGGGCTTTATGCTGCCGGAGGCGTCGGCGGGCACAGCAACGGGCTGATCGGACTGGCGACTTACGATGGCAAGGTCGTTGCCGACGGAATCGCCGCCGCGTTCGAGTCCCTGCCCGACCATCCGATTTCCGAAAGCGAATGCGAAGCCGAACGGCGCAGGCTTGACGGTCTACGCAATCGTTCCAATCCGGGCATCACGCCGGTCAAGGTCAAGGAGAAGATCCGGAAACTCATGTGGGACAAGGTAGGCGTCGAAAAGAGCGCCGAGGGCCTGCGCTCCGCGCTAGACGATATCGAGGAAATCCGCCTCGGCGTGTTGCCTGACATGTCAATTTCGACGCGTAGCTCGGCGGCAAACTTTGAATGGCTGGATGCCATCGACGTCATGAACATGATCGATGTCTGCGAGCTGATCGTTCACTCATCGCTTGAGCGCAAGGAGAGTAGAGGCCCGTTTTTCCGTATGGACTTTCCGGCAACGGACAACAGGAACTGGCTGGTCGCAAACGTTCTCAAAAAGTCGGCAAATGGTCTGCGTTTCGAGCAGCGCCCGTACCAGCTTCCCTTTTTCTCACCCGACTTCGACGTACGCGACAACCTGGAGGTGGCCTGGTGATGCTCGATATACAGACATCGCCGCGCGACGGCGCCAGCAGGCTGGGCCAGACCGAACACAACGATTCGCTTCTGGCACGTAATTCCCGCATCGCGCCGGGCGCCAGCATTGTCGTGCGCGTTCGCCGCCAGGCGGATGGATCTGACCGCTATGACCCGTTTAACGTTCCATACCGCAAATGGATGCGCGTTCTCGATGCCTTGAACTGGATTGCCCAGAACGCGGCGACCGACCTCGCCTACCGCTGGATCTGCGGCTCCAAGATGTGCGGCACCTGCGCCGTGCGCATGAACGGCCGCGAGGTGCTCGCCTGCTGGGAAGCAGTTGAGCCCGAGATGACCATCGAGCCGCTGCGCAACTTGCCTGTGATCCGTGATTTGGTCGTCGACCGTGCACCATTTGAAAGCAAGGTTGCACGCCTGGAACCCTGGATCGAGCGCCCAGCCGCCTATGCTGGATTTCCTGAACCGCTCTCGCACAGACAGATGAAAGATGCGTCGAAGGCACTCGATTGCATCGGATGCATGTGCTGCTACTCAGCCTGCCCCGTGATCGGCCTCGGAGACCTGACAGATTTTGCCGGCCCGGCGCCGCTCGTGCAGCTGGGACAGACCGCGCTCGATCCGCGCAACAGCCCCGCAAAGGTCGCCCGCTCGCTTGCGCTTACGGGCATATTCAACTGCATCTCCTGTTACAAATGCGAGGAAGTTTGCCCGGCTGCAATTCCAATCGTCAGCCGCGTCATCGAACCGCTGAAAGCAAAGGCGGCGTTGCTGCTGCCTGATCGCGCGCGCCATTCGCGCGCGTTGCGCAGAATTGTCGCACAGCGTGGTCGCGTCGATCCGGGCGCCCTTGTGCTCAGCGTGCAGGGGCTGCGTGCGCTCGCCAGACTTCCACGCATCGTCCGTCTTCTCTTGCGCGGCAAGATCAACCCGCTGCGAACATTGCTCGGTAGCAAAACCGCGGCTGCTGAGCCCGCCCGCCGCCTGCTTGGCCGGGAGGTTTCGCAATGAGATTTGCATATTATCCCGGCTGTTCGGCGCGCAGTACCTGCGCCGAGCTCAATGTCGCGACCCACCGCGTCGCACAGCGGCTTGGCCTGGACCTGTTGCAGCTGGAATCGGCCACCTGCACGGGAGCACGCGAGCTGCGCGCTGTCGACCCAGCCGGATTCTACGCGCTCAATGTCCGCATCCTCGCGCTCGCCGAGCGCGAGCAACTGCCTCTAATGACAATCTGCAACACGTGCACGCTCAATCTTCTCGATGCGCACGCCGCATTCGTTAGCGATGGGAAGCTCGCGCAGACGGTCAACGAAAGACTGGCCGAAGAGAATCTCAAATACAGCGGCCGGACTAGGATCAGTCATTTTTTATGGGTGCTCTACGAGAATATCGGCGAGGCTCGATTACGCGAGCTTGTCACCAATCCCCTGACCGGCCTGACCATAGCGGCATTTTACGGATGCCACATCACCCGTCCGCCGTCGCGATACGGTTTTGTCGACTCGCGTAACAACGTTGCGCTTGAGCGGCTTGCTGAGATTTTGGGTTGTCGGCCCATCGACTACAGTGGCCGGACGGAATGCTGCGGCTTCCACACCGCCGCGCATGACGAAAGAGTCGCCATCAAGCTGACCGGCCAGCACATCCTGTCCGCGAAGGTCGGCGGCGCACAGGCCATGGTGACGCCCTGCCCACTCTGCCACACGGTGCTCGACGGATTTCAGCGCGAGATCGAGAACGATCTAGGACAGGAGCTTGACGTTCCGGTCCTGCATTTGCCGCAGCTGGTGGGCCTGGCGCTGGGGCTAACACCGGAAGAACTCAACCTCGACCGTCACGTCGTCGCGGCCGCAGAAATCGCGCGTGCGGCCGGCAAAAATGGGTCAATGAATGCAGCGGAATGACCATCGCTTTGCGGGCAATGCCGCGCGACGCTATCGCAGATTGTGGGTCGTGTGGCTACGCGTCGCGCTGCGACCTTCGGCGCCAATCGGCGGCCATTGCTTCAAGGGTTCATTGATCGGAAACTGGCGCGGGGAAAGCGCTGGCCCGCGCATCAATCGCGTCGCGTCATGATGGATACGCTGTTACTGCTTGCGTTGAACGGGCTGATCTGGGGGCTGATCATCGCGCTGATCGCGCTTGGTCTTTCGATCATTTTTGGCCTCCTGGACGTCATCAACATTGCGCACGGCGACTTTTTCATGGTCGGTACCGTGCTCGCGTGGTTCACACTGGAGGCAACCGGAAATTTCTGGCTCGGTTTTATCGTCGTGCCGCTGATCGGATTTATTCTCGGCGCGTTGACGCAGCGCGTCGTGATCCAGCCCATTCGAGGCGTCGCGGCCTTGTCGATCGTGGCCACTTTCGGCCTTTCGCTCATTCTTCAGGAAAGCGTGCGCATTGCGTTCGGACCGGTACCGCGTCGGATCCTGCCTCCCATCACCGGAACCGTGCCCTTGTTCGGCATCGAGTACGACATCTATCGTATCTTCGCGGCCGGGCTTTCGATTGCAGCCCTCGTCGCGTTCTTCATGTTTCTGCAACACACGACCATCGGCACATGGATGCGTGCCGTACGGCACGATCGTGACACCGCGATCGCGATGGGTATCCCGGCAAAACGCATATACATCCTGACGTTCGGCATCGGATTTGCACTCGCCGCATTCGGCGGCGCCGTCGCAGCACCGATCACCACTGTCGATTTTCGCGGCGGCGTAGATATTCTGCCGGTCTGCTTCATGGCCGTGATCATCGGCGGGCTCGGCAATTTGCCTGGCACGGCCGCAGCCGCAGTGCTGCTCGCCTTCTTTGAGGGCATCATTCAGAGCGTTGCGGATCCAACGATCGCCCGGATCGCTTCGCTCGTGCTGATGAGCGCTGTTCTGCTGCTACGGCCACAGGGTCTGTTTAAGGGACATACCCGATGAGCACGCCGAATACCATCAATCGGGTGATGTTTGTGTTGTTCGTGGCCTTCATGCTGTCGGTCCCCTGGTCGGTCCCCATTTTCATCAGCCAGTTCTGGGTCAGCGTCATCACGGAGATCCTGATCTGGTCGCTGTTCGCCGCAAGTGTGAACTTGCTGTTCGGCTACGTCGGACTGCTGTCCTTCGGTCAGGCGCTCTATTTCGGCTTCGGAATGTACGGCGTCGGAATCGGTATCGACCTGCTTCACCTGACGTTCTGGCCGGCTTTTGGCCTCGGAATCGTTGCGGCTGTTGCGATGGCGCTAGTTTCGGGCGTGTTCGCGGTGCGGCTGACTTGGCACTATTTCGCAATCATCACAGTCGTCTTTTCGCTGATTTTCTATTTCATCGCAGTGCGCGTGAAGCCGCTGACCGGCGGGGATGATGGTATTAATTTCAGCATGCCGCCGACATTTACGTTCGGGCGCTCAGTCTGGAGCTTCACCGATCCGACCTTCCAGTACTTCTTTATTCTGATCGTCGTCGGGGTTTGCTTCTACCTGATGCATCGGGTCATACGCAGCCCGCTTGGCAAAGCCTTTGTCGCCATTCGCGACAACGATGTGCGGGCCTCGCTGATCGGCATCAATGTTTTTCTGGTACGCCTCACTGCATTCGTCATGGCCGGCTTCCTCGCCGGCGTCGCCGGAGCGCTGTTTGCATTCTTTGGCCGCTACGCCTCGGCGACCTACATGTTCTACCAGGTGTCGGGCGAAGGCGTCGTTTGGGCGATTGTCGGCGGCGCCGGAACATTGTTCGGGCCCATCATCGGAACGACGCTTTTCATTATCATCCGCGAGGTGGTTTCCACGCATTGGGAGCACCATTCGCTGATCGTCGGCCTGATGGCGATCCTCGTGGTCATTTTGGCGCCGAAGGGCCTCGTTGGATTGTGGCGGGCCGCCCTCGAGTATTTTGAGCACGATCGCGCGTCAAAGCCCGTGTCACAGACATTGCGGGTCGAACCATGACGACACCCGTGCTCGAAACCCGCAGCCTGACGCGACGATTTGGCGGCCTCACCGCGGTCGACAATCTGAGCCTGACGCTGTCGGGCGGCAAGGTCCATGCGATCATCGGCCCCAACGGCGCCGGGAAGACAACTCTGTTCAACCTAATCTCCGGCTTGCTCCGTCCCGATGCCGGGCAGGTACTGTTCCGCGGCCGCGACATCACCGGTCTTCCCGCGCACGAAATCAGCCGGCTGGGCATCAAGCGCACGTTGCAGGTAAAGAGCGTCTTTCCCCAACTCACGGTCGCGGAGAATCTCTGGATAACGTTCGAGGGCTCGAAGCATTTTCTGCATCCGCTCCGCGATGCGGAAAGCGATCGGGCAGCACGCGAGCGCGTCGAGCGAACCCTCGAGCAGATCGGGCTGGCGGCGCTTGCGCGCAGGCAGGCTGGGACCTTGTCGTATGGCGATGTGGCGCTGCTCGAGATCGGAATGGCGCTGATCTCCGACCCGCAACTGCTGCTGCTCGATGAGCCGACCTGCGGTATGAGCCCGGCAGAAACCGAACGTGCGGTCGCGAAGATCCGCGAGATGGCACGCACCATCGACATCATCATCATTGAGCATGACATGCCGGTGGTATTCGGCATTGCCGACGCAATCATCGTCATGGCGCAGGGCGCGATCCTTGCGTCGGGCAATGCCAAGGAAATCTCCGAAGACGAACGGGTTCGTGAGGCCTATCTGGGCCGGCCGGAAGACGAAGACTACGTCGAGGAGGCGATCCATGCTTAGCCTACGCGACGTTCACGTTCACATCGGCAAGCTGCACATCCTGCAAGGCGTCAGCCTGGAGGTGAAGGAAGGTGAGTGTGCCGCCCTGCTCGGCCGCAACGGCGTTGGGAAGACGACGACGCTGCGCAGCATCATGGGCCTGGTAGCGCGCAGCCACGGCGTCATTGAATTTGACGGCGATGATCTGTCGAAGAGTGCGCCGCACCTGATTCCGCGCAAGGGCATCGGCTATGTGCCGCAAGGCCGCGGCATCTTCCCGACGCTCTCGGTCCTAGAAAACCTCATGATCGGCGTGCCCCGAATGCGCGACACCGCGCAGCAAGAATATGTTCTAACCTGCTTCCCGCGTCTCAAGGAGCGCCTGAAGCAGTCAGGGAGCACGCTGTCCGGCGGCGAACAGCAAATGCTCGCGATCGCCCGCTGCCTGATGATGCGGCCGAAGCTGATCATCCTGGACGAGCCGACCGAAGGCATTATGCCGCGCTTGGTCTCGCAAATTCGGCGCGAAATTCACCGCATCAACCAGAGCGGCGTTTCGATCCTGCTAGTCGAACAGAATGTGGAAACCGCGCTCAAACTCTGCCCGCGCGTGTTCCTCATGGAAAAAGGCACCATCGTCCATTCCGGTGCTTCGCACGAACTTAAGTCACAGCCCGAGATCGTGCACCGATATCTCGGGCTGTCCCATTAAACTTCGTACTCACAGGGAGAACGAGCATGACAAGAAAGTTATCCCGCCGCAGTTTTCTTGAAGTCGCCTTGGCGGGCGGCGCACTCGGTACAGCGAATCTGACGCTAATGCGGGACGTTTACGCGCAGGCTTCCGGCCCTATCGTGATCGGCCATCACTGCGACCTGACCGGCGTTATTTCGTCATGGGGCCTGTGGCACGACAAGGCGGCCAAGGCCGCCGTCGACATCATCAATCAGGGCGGTGGCATTGCCGGCCGCAAGGTCGAGCTTGCAACGGAAGACACGGAATCAAACCCGGCCAGCGGCGCGCGTAAGCTGCGCAATCTCGTCCAGCGCCTGAATGCCGAGTTCATCGTCGGATCGGTTCACTCCGGCGTCATGCTTGCCGCCATCCCGATCGCCTCTGAGCTGAAGACGATCTACTTCTCGACTGGCGAAGCGACCGAGGCGACCGGCGCGAAAGGGACACGCTTCTCGTTTCGCACCGGCACCGACACCTATTCCATCGCGGCGGCGAGCCTACCGTGGTGCGTCGAAAACTTCGGC
>JBKPRE010000218.1:0-19949 GCA_046734435.1 Pseudomonadota bacterium
GAGCGTAAATTCGACCATGGCAACGTTCCGTCAGTAGACGCGCGCTTTGGGTTCGATATAGGCGACGTCATTCGTGAGCGTGTAGGCATGCACCGGGCGGTAATCGATTTTTACGGTGCCCTTTGGATCCATCCACGCCAGTGTGTGCTTCATCCAGTTTTTGTCATCGCGCTCAGGATAATCTTCGCGCGCGTGTGCGCCGCGGCTTTCAGTACGGTTCTTGGCCGAATCCATCGTGACAACGGCCTGTGCGATCAGATTGTCGAGTTCCAATGTCTCGACCAGGTCGGAATTCCAGATCAGCGAACGGTCGGTGATCCGCAAGTCAGCCATGCCGGCATGCACGTCGTGGATTAGCTTGTGGCCTTCGTCGAGTACCTCGCCGGTACGGAAAACGGCGCAATTGGTCTGCATCACCTTCTGCATGCGCAACCGCAACTGCGCGGTCGGCGTCCCCCCCGATGCGTTGCGGAATTTATCGAGCCGCGCGAGCGCCCGGTCGGCCGACTCTTTTGGCAATTCGGGCTGTTTGTCGCCGGGCGTGAGCAGCTCGGCGCAACGGTGGGCGGCCGCGCGGCCAAATACCACCAGATCGATCAACGAGTTGGAGCCAAGCCGGTTGGCACCATGAACCGATACGCAGGCGGCTTCGCCCAGTGCCATCAGGCCAGGGACCACAGTGTCGGCATTGCCGTTCTTCTTGGTCAGCGCCTCGCCGTGATAGTTCGTGGCGATGCCGCCCATATTGTAATGCACGGTCGGCAGCACCGGGATCGGCTCGTGCGTGATGTCGACCCCGGCGAAGATGCGCGCCAGCTCGGCAATGCCCGGCAGGCGTTCGTGCAGTATCTGGGGATCGAGATGATCAAGGTGCAGGAAGAGATGATCTTTACTCTTACCGACGCCGCGTCCCTCGCGGATCTCGATGGTCATCGAGCGCGAAACTACGTCGCGCGAAGCTAAATCCTTGGCCGATGGCGCATAGCGCTCCATGAAGCGCTCACCTTCTGAGTTTACCAGGTACCCGCCTTCGCCGCGTGAGCCTTCGGTGATCAGGCAGCCGGCGCCGTAGATACCGGTAGGATGGAACTGTACGAATTCCATGTCTTGCAGCGGGAGACCGGCGCGTAACACCATCGCATTACCGTCGCCGGTACAAATGTGCGCGGAGGTGCAAGAAAAATAAGCGCGCCCATAGCCACCAGTGGCGACGATCACCACGTTGGCGCTGAAGCGGTGAACGGTGCCGTCGTCGAGATTGAGAGCTACCACGCCGCGGCAGCGGCCTTCATCGTCCATGATCAGATCGATGGCGAAATATTCGACGTAGAACTCGGCCGCATGCCGCAGCGCCTGGCCGTACATCGTGTGCAGCATGGCGTGGCCGGTGCGGTCAGCGGCAGCGCAGGTGCGCTGTGCGGTGCCCTTGCCGTAATGCGTGGTCATGCCGCCGAAGGGACGCTGATAGATCTTGCCGTCTTCCTCGCGGCGCGAGAATGGCAGACCCCAATGCTCCAGCTCATACACGGCGGCGGGCGCATTACGACAGAGATACTCGATCGCGTCCTGGTCTCCGAGCCAGTCGGCACCCTTGACGGTGTCGTACATGTGCCAGCGCCAATCGTCTTCGCCCATGTTGCCGAGCGCGGCTGCAATGCCACCTTGCGCTGACACCGTATGCGAGCGGGTCGGGAACACTTTGGTGATACAGGCTGTGCGCAGTCCGGCCTCGCTGCAGCCGACCACGGCGCGAAGCCCTGAACCGCCGGCGCCGACCACAACGACGTCGTAGCTGTGATCCTCGATCGGATAAGCGCGGCCGTTAATCGCGGGGCCGCCGTTCGATTTCCCGTTCGTTGCCATGTCAGACCCCAAACGACAGCCTGAGGACGGCGTAAATCGACGCCAGACTGACCGCGAACACGAAGAAAGTGTTCGCCATCAGGCTCAAGAACTTCCACGTCTCGTCATGCACGTAGTCGAGAATGATTTCCTGCATGCCAATCCACATGTGATAGGCGGTGTTGATGATGAACAGCAGCACGATGATCGAGACGATCGGTGAGGCGAGAATCTGCACGACCGCGGCGTGGCTGCGTCCGAGTAGTGCAGTGATGATAAACAGCAAACCGATGGTCAACAGGATGCCAGCAACCGATGTGACGCGCTGATGCCAAAATTGCCCGGTGCCGGAATGAGCCGCGCCCAGGCCGCGCACTCGGCGCATGGGGGTTCGCATGTGAGGAGCCTCTCTCATCGGGGACCTCCCATGACGAGATAGCCGACGACCCAGAGTATGAGTGTGAGCGTTACCGAGCCGACCAAAGTGGCTAGCGTGAGCATTTCGCGTTCAGCCGGCTCGAAGCCGTGCACCGTATCCCAGATCAAATGACGGATGCCGCCGAGCATGTGGTGGATCAGCGCCCAGGTGTAACCGAAGAGCAGAAGCTGGCCGAGTACGCTCCCCATGAACCATTCAAAGGTGGCATAGGCGTTTGGACCGCTTGCGGCGGCGATCAGCCACCAGGCGAGCAGCAGCATTCCAAAATAGAGCGCGGCGCCGGTGATCCGGTGGACGATGGACATCATCATCGTCAGCATCGGCTTGTAGATCTGCAGATGCGGAGACAGGGGTCGTGGCCGTTGTGCCCCCGCCGCTGTTCCCGCTTCAAACTCGGCCATTGTCAGCCTCCGAAAACCGGCGAGCCGTGCATTGCATGAAAGGAGGGCCGTCAATCGCAAGTGGGGGTGTGCAAACATTCCTCTTGACCTGGACCCCCAAGTCGCTACTTCATAATTTACGAAGCTTGGACCTAAAAACAGCCTGTTGCAATATGCTTTCTGCGTAGTCTGCCTTCGCGGAATAAGAAGGTAGCCCCGAATGCGCTTCGATTTTACGGACCTCAACCTGTTCCGGCACATCGTCGAGGCAGGCAGCATCACGCACGGGGCAGAGCGCTCGAACCTCGCTTTGGCTGCGGCCTCGACCCGCATCCGCAAGATGGAGCTGGCCTTTGGCACACCGCTGCTGGTGCGCGGACGGGCCGGCGTCAAACCGACGCCCGCGGGACGAACCCTGCTGCAGCATGCGCGTGGAATTCTGGCGCAGACCGAGCGCCTGCAGGAAGACCTTTCTCCCTATGCCCGCGGCCTCGCCGGCCAGGTTCGCGTTCTCTCCAACACGAACGCGCTCACCGAATTCTTGCCCGAGTCGCTCAGCTCTTTTCTGATGGCCTATCCCGATATCAGCGTCGATCTCGAAGAGCGGCTGAGCGACGAGATCGTCGGCCTGATCGCCGAGGGCCATGCCGATATCGGCATCGTCGCCGGCACTGTCGACTACGGTGGGCTCAACACGTTTCCGTTCCGCAGCGACCGCTTTGTGCTCGTGGTGGCGAAAAATCATCCGCTCGCCAACCGTTCACGCATCGGCTTTGCCGAGGTGCTCGACTACGACATGGTCGGCCTCGACCGCGCCAGCGCGATCCAGCGGTTTCTCGCTGATAAGGCAAATCGAATCGGCCGGCCGCTGCGCCTGCGCGTGCAGCTGCGCAGCTTCGATGCCATCTGCCGCCTGGTCGAATGCAACGTCGGTGTCGGCATCGTTCCCGAGACGACCGTGCATCGGACCGAGCGCACCATGGCGATCAGCGCCGTGCGGCTCACCGACCCCTGGGCTCTTCGCGAGCTGACAATTTGCGTGCGTGACGTCGAGGTGTTGCCGCCTTACGCGCGGCAGCTGGTCGATCATCTGCGTGCAAGCGCTTGACGAAATCTCCGCGCGCTACCTTGGCATCAGCACCCAATAATCCAGGTCTAGGATAACAGCCGGATCATACTCATCGCCGGTCTTGAGGGGAAAATCGGGGCAGGGCCGGTCCTTGGTTGCAACGGTGCGCAGGCGCAGGGCGCCGACATCCGTTCGCTTCGGTATGTCAGCGGCGGCCAGCACCTCCGACCACGCGAATACAGTGTCGCCGGCGAACAACGGGGCAACGTGCCGGCCGCCATTGATCGCAGCGACATGGAAAGCATTTGAAAGGCCATTGAACGAGAGTGCGCGAGCAAGCGAAATGGCGTGCCCGCCATAGATGAGCCGATGCCCGAAACGGCCTTTGCTCTCGGCAAACTGATTGAAGTGGATGCGGGCAGTGTTCTGGTAGAGCCGGGTGGCCATCTGGTGCTCGGCCTCCTCGACCGTGATCCCGTCGATGTGGTCGATTTTGTCGCCGGCCTTGTAGTCGCCGAAGCGATGCGGGCTGCCCGCAAGCGTCATGTCATAGGCCGCAGTGTTTATGTTAGGGCACGCCGTGCCGAGTTGCGCGGGCTCGACGCTCTTCGGCAGATCGGGAATTTTCCCGGCCGGTGCTGCAGCTGCCTCATCGCGTTTGCGCACCATCACCCACCGCGCATAGTTGAGCACGGTATCGCCCGTCTCATCGAAACCGCGTGAGCGCACATAAACAATGCCTGTTTTCTTGTTGGAATTTTCCCGCAGTCCGATGACATCGGAGGTGGCGGTCAGCGTGGCGCCGGGGAAGACGGGCTTGAGAAACCGGCAGTCCGCGTAACCGAGATTAGCAACCGCGTTGAGCGAAATATCCGCAACGGTTTTTCCGAAAACGATATGAAAAACCAGCAAGTCGTCGAGTGGCGAGCGCGGGTAGCCGATCTTTTGCGCAAAGACATCCGCGGATTGGACCGCAAATCGCCCGCCAAATAATCCATTGTAGAGTGCCACGTCGCCGAGCGTGACGGTACGCGGCGTGGCATGGCGAATCTGCTGACCGAGGTGGAAATCCTCGAAGAAATTCCCCGGACTGGTCCTGGCTATCATTCGATCACGTCGTCACGCAGTTTCGACCTTTAGATTCATCATACACATCTCACATCGCCACCTTACAAGTATTTGAAACACCGTAATTATCTGCTGCGGCGCAGGGTGTAACCACTGGGCCAGGGCGAGCGAAATAAAAGAGCCGCGAGCCCGGGCTCGCTTTATCCATCGGGGATCGCATGCGCGCCCGAATGCTTCAACCTAACGTGATGGCGCCCTGTAGGGACGGGACGTTGCTTCCGCCCCCGTTTCCGGGCATGGCGGTGCGCAACCCTCAAGCCTGGCGCCCGATGATCGCGGCTAAAACGCAGACCCGAAGCGTCGATGATCTGCGCCGCTCGGCCCAGATGGCGGCGGCACAGGGTGGTGACCGCGCGGCTTATGAGGCGCTGTTGCGTGATTGCGTCCCAGTGATCAAGGCCGTAGCCGGCCGGCGGGGCGTCCCGCCGGACCGTAGCGACGACGTGGTGCAGGATGTGCTGCTGACGATTCATCGCGCCCGCCAGACATACGATCCGGCCCGCTCCTTCACCGCCTGGCTGTGCGTCATTGCCGAGCGGCGCGCGATTGATCTGTTGCGCCAGATGCGCCGCATTGGCTCGCGCGAATTCCACGCACCGCTCGCTTTCGACGCTTATCCCGACGAAGGCGCCGACCCTACGCGCAGCGTCGATCACGCCGAAACCTCCGGCCGCGTGACCGAAGCGCTGGCGACATTACCCCCGCGCCAGCGTGAAGCGGTGGAAGCGCTGGTGCTCGAGGAGCAATCACTGACCGAGGCCGCTGTCGCGACTGGCCGTACCAAGGGTGCGCTGAAAGTAAACCTGCACCGCGCACTCAAGGCGCTGCGCGGCAAAATGGAGCGAACCGAGTGAGGATGCCATGACGACTTCCCCACATGACCCTCTTATTCGCGACCTCGCCACTGACTTGAAGCCGGTGCGCCGCTTGTGGCGGCCGACGCTGCGGGCGCTCGGCTGGCTCGGCGTGGTTGCCGCCATCGCCCTTGGCCTCGCCGTCCTCGCTGACGTGCACGCCCTGTGGCAGCGGATCGTTGCCGCGCCTGACATGTGGCTTGCCGTGTTCGGCTCGGCTGCGACTGCGGTCCTCGCCGCCATTGCTGCCTTCGAATTGAGTCTGCCCGATGCGCCGCGCGCCTGGGTTTGGTTGCCGCTGCCTGGCGCACTCCTGTGGGTGGCAGCGAGCGGTTTTGGCTGCCTGCGTGCCTGGTTCTTGCCGGATACTCATGTCGCTGTGCTTGGTGAGGCGCGCGACTGCCTCATCTTCATTGTTTTGCTGTCGGTGCCGCTGTCCGCGCTGCTGTTCCTGATGCTGCGCCGCGCGTGCCCGCTGCAGCCCGGCCTCACTGCCGCGGTTGGCGGCCTCGCGGTGGCGGCTGCCGCGGCGACGTTGCTCAACTTTTTCCATCCTTATGACGCAGCCGCGACCGACCTCACCGTGCATGCGATTGCCGTCGCATTGGTTGTTGTCGTCAATCGCGCGCTTGGCGGTCGAATTTTCACAGCGCCCAATTTTGCATCGGTCGGCGTAACCGTGGGTCGGGTCCGGTCGAATTAGGAATCGATGGCTCGATCCCGCCATCGAATATCCTCAAGAGGAGTAAGCAATGATCCGTTCCCGTACCGTCCTGTCCCTCGCCACCGCGACATTGGGCTTAGCGCTCGCATTTGCGCCCGGCGCCTTCGCGGATGACATGAAGAAGGATGGCATGACCAAGTCCGACACCATGAAAAAGGACGACGGCATGAAAAAGGACACGATGTCGAAGGACACCATGTCCAAGGACGCGATGAAAAAGGACAGTATGTCCAAGGATGGTATGTCCAAGGACAGCATGAAGAAATAAGTCAGTAAGCAGCCGGGCCCGCGCATCCGCGGGTCCGGTTGTACCGTACATCCGCTGGAGGCAAGCTAGAGAAGGCTGACAGGCAGAGCTGCAATGACCACAGAAACCATGACCGCAACGTCTGTCGGGGCAACGATCCACCCGCCCTGGGTGCGTGTTTGCCATTGGGTCAATGCGCTGGCGATCCTGGTGATGATCGGCTCCGGCTGGCAAATCTACAATGCGTCGCCGCTATTCGATTTTCTGGTGTTCCCCCGCCAGGTCGCGCTCGGCAACTGGCTCGCCGGTGGGTTGCTTTGGCATTTTGCAGCAATGTGGGTCCTGGTGATCAACGGCGTCGTGTATGTGACGCTGGGCATCGTCACCGGCCGGTTTCGCCGCAAGCTGCTGCCGATCCGCCCCAGCGACGTCGTCGCCGACATGAAGGCGGCGTTGACTTTCAAACTCGCCCACGACGACCTCTCACGTTACAACGCCGTGCAGAAACTACTTTATACGGGCGTCATTCTCGCCGGAGTCCTAATCGTGTTGACCGGGCTCTCGATTTGGAAGCCCGTCCAATTCCAGGAATTGACGGCAGTGTTTGGCGGCTATGATGCAGCACGTTACGTTCATTTCTTTGCAATGGCGGCGATTGTCGGATTTCTTGTTGTTCATGTTGTGCTGGCGCTGATCGTGCCGAAAAGTCTGCGCGCCATGATCACCGGACGATAGGAGCATCTCATGCGCCAGCGAAAGATCATTCCCGGCGTCGACCCGAAGCTGCTCATCAAAGATGCGGCCAAATTGATGCCCGACGCCGGCCGCCGTAGTTTCCTGCGTGGCGCGGCGAGCCTCGGCGCGCTCACGTTCCTCACCGGCTGCGACATCATCGATGGAGACGCGGCGGAGAGCGTGTTGCGCAAGATTTCTGAATTCAATGATGGAGCACAAGCGGCATTGTTCAGCCGCACCAAGCTCGCACCGACATATCCCGAAAGTGCCATTACACGTCCGTTTCCGTTCAACGCGTATTACGATGAGGATGAAGCGCCCGAGGTCGACGGCAAGACCTATAAACTGGAAGTCGCGGGGCTGATCGAAAACAAGAGGCCCTGGACACTGGACGAACTGCATGCGCTCCCGGAAGTGTCACAGATCACGCGTCACATCTGCGTCGAGGGCTGGAGCGCGATTGGCTCCTGGCAGGGGACACCACTATCGGAGTTTCTCAAGCGCATCGGGGCCGATACGCGCGCGAAATATGTCTGGTTCAAGTGTGCCGAGGGCTACACCAACACAATAGATATGCCGACTGCCTTGCATCCGCAGACGCAGATGACATTCAAGTTCGACAACAAGATCCTGCCGCGAGCCTACGGCTTTCCCATGAAGATCCGGATGCCTACAAAGTTGGGCTTCAAAAATCCAAAATACGTGGTGGCGATGGAGGTCACCAACACCGATAAGGGCGGCTACTGGGAAGACAAAGGCTACAACTGGTTCAGCGGGCTGTGATCGTTTGGGGTTGCCCTCCCACGGACTCAAAAAAGGCCCTTGCTGTTAACAGCGGCGCGAAGCTGGGCGATCATGGCGCTGCAGGTGGGTAAGTGGGGTTCTTCAGCATCGAGAATTCGCAGAAAGCCCCGCTTTTTTAACGCTTGCAAGGCTGGGCTTTTGATGACGTCGGAACCGGCAGCGTCGCATACAATGTCGATCAGTCGCTCGAGCGCATGCAGACGGCCCAAGAGATAGTCATTCTCGCGATATGCGCGCGACAAGAATGCGGCGAACTGGTTGAAGGCGGTCCCTTTCACGGAGAAGGCCCCCAGTCGCTCCATGAGACGGGCATCCTGCGCACTGATACGGTCGACGCGAATTTCGTTGAATTCGCCCGCTTCCCGCCATGGCAGGACCGGAAACGTCAGGACATCCCAGAAGGGAAAACCCAGATAATTGACAAGGACTTCCTGCAGACCGCGGCGCGGCCACTCCTGGGTGTCCGCGAGGAGGAGATCGACGTCTCGTGTGCTGGCACTGAGATCTATGACCGCCCCGAGCCGGTCGACAAGTCGGTCGAGTTGGGTGCGATGCCGGGCGGCAAATGCTTGAGCATAGGATCCGATTTCTCTGATCTCGGCTGGAGAAGGCGCCACGCGGAAGATGTCTTCGACCAGGTCGGCCGACGTCGCATCGCCGTAGACTGCATCTGCCCTGCGGTCCAATGCTTCAAGGTGATCATAGAACCGTCGCTTGAGCCCATCGACCGCCTCGCCCTGGAGCCCTTCCAGGCCCGGCGATCCGAGTCTTTGATAAAGGCGATTCTGACCTTCGATCAGGAATCGGAGGCGGCGCTTTCGGTAGTCGACATCAAAAGCGAGGAGAAAGGTCACCCATTTTGCGTTGACACTCGCAGGTGCGGCGGCCTCCGCCTGCAGCAATTGACTGTCCGTCGGTACGTAAGTCGCGCCGGATTGGATTGCCCAGGCGTCGATGCTTTCTGCAATCGCGCGCGCGAACGGCGAGTCGGGACGTACGCCGCGGATATTCATGATCAAACGACTGATGAAATCGCGGACTGATGCAAGTTTCAGCCGTACGTAGGCCTCATACGCAAAACCCGCGTCACGCGCCGCCTTGACGTTGGCCTTTTCGCGCCAGACTTTGACGCGGTCGTGGGTGACCGGTCCACCATTGTCGCCGCTGTCCATTACTTCAGCGACCAGTCGAGAAATGTGAGGACGCGCACTCTCGATGATGGCTCTGAGTCGGCGCGCTCGCTCGTTGATGCGGGCAATTCGGGTAAGTTCATCCGTTATCGGCTCGGCCAAGGGGATGTCCGAGAGCGCGCCTTTCAGGGTCGAGAAAAATCCTGGCACGCTGTGGTGGATAGTTGAACCGGCTGGCGCCGGGTTTGGATCAATGTAAACGACGCGGCGGTCAACCTCGCGATACGCAGGTCTGCCGCGGATTGCCGCGATTGCCTCCCGAAAAGGCCGACTGTTCAGGACGCTGCCGTCAATGAACGGAACGGATGCCACATCCACGTTCATTTGTTGATAGTGCTCGAAATTGCCCGCAATAAATTCCGAACGGTGTGGCCAGGTTCCCCCGCGCGCCCGCACGAGGTGGTCGACTTCCAAAATCTGCGCCGGAGGAAAAGCGCCGGGTATCGACGATGTCGCGCGCGCAGCAAAAGCCAATGCTGGCGCGTTAGCCAGCTCAAAATCGCTTTCGACTGCGCCGCTTGCGTGGCGCCGATATTGGAAATGCAGGACATGACGGTATTCGC
Source organism: Pseudomonadota bacterium (assembly GCA_046734435.1). Taxonomy (GTDB): domain Bacteria; phylum Pseudomonadota; class Alphaproteobacteria; order Rhizobiales; family Xanthobacteraceae; genus Pseudolabrys. The sequence continues at coordinate 9,976 of JBKPRE010000218.1, forward strand.
GCTCGTGAATGATAGGTGGATCGTGAATCTGCATGGGCTGATGGCGACCGTAGAAATCCGTCACCGTGACGAACAGGTCGAGTCCCTGCCCGGAAGGAAGCAGAGACGACCCACGGTCGCGCGGTACGCCCATCGCGAGCACCGCGTCATACATCAATTCTGCCATCTTCATTCCGTCGAGCGGCGGCTTGAACCAGCGCGATCGCATGAAAAGTGACAGCTTGGAACGCACCTCCGGATCGCTCACATTCAGACGCGTGAATCCGGCCGCCCAGAAAAACGGTCGAAGAAACCACTTGCTCCAGCTGCGGGCCCTTGCCTCGGTAGCGAGCAGCGCGACGACGTCGGCATTCTCGAGCCAGAGATCGCGCAAACGGCCCATCGGCAGATCATGACTGAGAGCCCGTGCCAGCATGGTGCTGTTAATTCCGCCGGCCGAGGCGCCGGCCACGATGTCTATGACAATCCGCAGTTCGAGCGATTGGCCAATGTCACGCAGGAGGTCAAAATAAATGGCCTCGGTATCGTATTCGGCATCGGCAGCATCGTGCCGGTCGAAAAAGCCGGCGGATGCCCGCTTTTCCCTGTCGGCAATGGCGTGAAGCGTGCTGGACGCCCGCGTCAGCTTCAGAAATTCCTTGGTGATGCCGTGCATGTAGACCGCGAGCGAGGCGCCGCCAAAGCAGACGAGCGCGATGCGGAGTTCTTTCTCGTGCAATGTGGTGTCCCCGAACGAGCCCTTGAACTTACCCAACAATAATAGCGGGACTTGAGGTCTTTGAGAGCCTCGATCGAGACGAGGTCACGATCGCTGTTGGCCGGGCCGGGTTCGCCCTGCGACCAACGAATCTTGGCGTGACTTCTCTTGCCAATGGCCGTGCGGCCCTTTAGCAATCCGCGCGTGTCAGTAATTGCGAGGCGTAAATGGCCACCCATAATCTGCTTCTTCTTCCCGGCGACGGCATCGGCCCCGAAGTCATGGCCGAGGTAAAGCGCGTCATCGACTTCTTCAATAAAAGCGGTCCCGACAGGTTCGCGACTGAAGAGGCGCTGGTCGGAGGCTGCTGTTATGACGCGCACAAGGTGGCCATCACGGACGCCACAATGGAAAAAGCCAAAGCGGCGGACGCCGTGATCTTCGGTGCAGTCGGCGGCCCGAAATGGGACAAGGTGCCCTATGACGTGCGGCCCGAGGCCGGCCTGCTCCGATTGCGCAAGGATCTTGATCTCTACGCCAATGTCCGCCCTGCGATCGTCTATCCGGCGCTCGCGGATTCATCTTCACTCAAGCGCGACGTCGTTGAAGGTCTCGACATCATTATTTTGCGCGAGCTGACCGGTGGCGTTTATTTCGGTGAGCCGAAGACGATCACGGACCTCGGCAACAACCAGAAACGTGCAGTCGACACGCAGGTCTACGATACCTACGAGATCGAGCGGATCGGCCGTGTGGCTTTCGAGCTTGCGCGCAAGCGGCGCAACAAGGTTACCTCGATGGAAAAGCGCAACGTCATGAAAACGGGCGTGCTGTGGAACGAAGTCATGACGCAGCTACATGCGCGCGAATTCAAGGACGTTCAGCTCGAGCACATGCTGGCCGACGCCGGCGGCATGCAGCTGGTTCGGTGGCCGAAGCAATTCGATGTCATCGTGACCGACAACTTGTTCGGCGACGTGCTGTCGGATATCGCGGCGACACTTACGGGCTCGCTCGGCATGCTGCCGTCCGCTTCGCTCGGCGAGGCCGATGCGAAGACCAAGAAACGCAAAGCGCTCTACGAGCCTGTGCACGGCTCGGCGCCGGACATCGCCGGCAAGGGTATCGCCAATCCGATTGCGATGATCGCCTCATTTGGCATGGCTCTGCGCTATTCGTTCAATCTCGGCAAGCAGGCTGATTGGATCGATCAGGCGATTTCGGCCACGCTTGCCAAGGGTCTGCGCACTGCCGACATCAAATCGGAAGGCACCAAAGTCGTTTCAACGGCGGAGATGGGATCAGCGATCCTGGCCGAATTGGAGCAACTCGCCGCGTAAGCTTGCGACTGCGAAAAGTGAAAACAAAAACGCGGCCTGAGGCCGCGTTTTTTCGTCCTGGCGTTATGCTTTAGTATCCGATCCAGGGATTGCTCTTGAATGGCAGTGTCCACGGCCCGGGAAGCGCCGACTGCGTGTTGTAAAGACCTGCCGAGGTATTGTTGATCACGCTTCCGGCGTATTGACCGGGATTTTCGACATAGCCCGTGTTGCCGACGCGCTCGCCCGGAAACGTTTCCGTGCCCGGATCGAGATAGGACCGCTTTTGGATGATGACGCGCGTGCGGGTGCGTCCGTCTTCGTCGCGGGTGACCACGACTGTCCGGTCACGATTGTAGGTGACGGTGCTCTTCTTCTTCGTTTGGCTCGTCTGGGCGTCTGCGGGTGCGGCCAGAAGGGCTAAGATCCCGGCAAAAACCAGCGCGCCAGCGGCGAATTTCAATTTCATGGGCTCCTCGAACCTTCCGCTTCAATGTTGCAACGCAGTCTAGCGGGCTTCTGTTTCACGGAATAGGGCCCGGCACCTACGTATATGTCCGTAATTCCTTAAAAAAAGCCCCGCCGGTGAGAGCGGGGCCTTTCATTTAAGGCCGTTCCAGCGCGGTACGCTGGTTCAGCTGCCGTAATTTTTTGCCAGGTAGTCGGCGATCACCTTGGCATCGGCGTCGTCGATTGGTGCCCCGAGGGCCTTGATCATTTTGGTAACTGCCGCGCTCCAGCCCGCCGCATTCAGAAAGGGCGAGTTCATCGGGATATAGGCGAGGGTGTGGCAGGCTTGGCAATTGGCTTCCACCTTGTCGACGCCCGGTGCCTGCTTCAGTTTGATCACCTGCTCGGCGGCGAATGCCGGCGATGCGATGAGAGCGGCGACAAGTGCAATGACGAATTTATGCATGGTGCTCTCCTCACGCCGTCAGCGTGATGTTCTGCATGACGTTGTTGTGATAGCCGGCCGGGTTGAAAATCAGTTCGGATACCTGGCTCTGGCCGAGCTTGTTGGTGGCGTTGACCGTCACCGTGTTGTTGCCCTTGTTGGCCGTGAGCTCGAAGTTCCACGGCCGGAACGCGAAGCGGCCTAAATCCTGGCCCAAAGTTGCGGAGCCCCAGGTCTTGCCGCCATCGGTCGAGACTTGCACTGTGCGGATGCCATAGCCGCCGTCCCAGGCCATGCCGCTGACGGTGATCTTGCCGGCTTTCACTTTGTCGCCGTTGCGGTGGCTGGTGATCAGCGAATTGACCACCATTTCAGTGATAGGCGTGTTCGCTGCGTTTTCCTGGCTGATAAAACGATCCCTGACCGGGAATTTGCCGACCGGAATTCGGTAGGCCGGATTCATCCAGAAGTTTGATTCGGGCTTTGTCAGCGCGTCAATCGCGATGACGTGTTTCATCCAGTAGGTGCCGGTCCAGCCGGGCACAATGATGCGCGCCGGGAAGCCGTTGAAATGCGGCAGAGGTGCGCCATTCATCTCGTAGGCAATTATCGTCGACTCATCAATCGCTTTCCAGACCGGGATGCTCTTGATGAAGTCCGGCGTCTTGTCGACCGTAGGGCCGTCGGCGCCATTGAACATGATCTCGATCGCCTCTTTCTTTAGACCGACCTTGTCGAGCACGTCCTTGAGGCGGGCGCCTTTCCAGCGCGCGCAACCCATGGCGCCGTAGCCCCATTCCACGCCTTGCACATGTGGCTTTGACAATCCGCGCCGGTTGCCGGAGCACTGATTAACAGCAACCACCTCGACGGCCGGCATCTTCTTTAGATCGTCAAGCGTGATTTCTGCACGACCGTTAGCGCCTTCGCCGCCGACTGCGATCTTGTAACCCTCGGCTTTGACATCCGGGATATCCGCCAGGTGATAACGGACATAGAATTGGTCGTTTGGCGTGATCGGCGTCCGCAGGTATTCAATTGGTGCTTCGTAATTCGGCGGCCGGTCGGAAAGCTGAATCAGCGGCTTTTTGCCAGGCAGCGTGCCCATCGTTGCGTAACTTGCGACGCCCTCCGGAACGCCGGGAGTCAGTGGGGCACCGGCCGCATTTGCCACGGAAAATTTCAGTCCGGAAACCGCAAGCGCGGCGCCTGCGCCGGCCGTCCCAAGCAGGTGACGTCGTGTGATCATCGTTTCCTCTCCCCAGAGGTTTTCTAAAGCCATCGCTGAGGCTTTAGATATTCTTATTGGAATATGATCTGACGATTTTTGCTGGCGGTCAATTGCAGCGCGGCTGACCGACGGTCTGACTTTGCAATCCCATCGAATGGGACTTGGTTCTGCGAAGCCGACGTCCGCTCACCGACCGATCCGGCGCGGCCGAGGCCGATTGGCTAGTGCTTTCCACAGGAGATGATATTTCGGCGTTGCTGCGAGGATCGGGTCGCGCTGGCCGCAAAAACTCCGGTTGCGTTCCGCTTGCGCGAACAGCACGCCCACTTTCGGCTCGCTGCCGGCGGCCAGCAGAGTCAATCGATCGAGGGCGCAGGCCAAAGTGCTCTGCTGGATGAATTCGCTGCCGCCCTGGCAAAACCAGCCAGACAATTGCAGGCGAGGATCTTCGAAGGCGCGCACATAGGCCAAGCATTGACGCGGTGTGCCTTTCGAGGCGGTAAAGAACAAGACAGTCAGTGGACCAAACTTGCTGGCGAGGTCCTGCTCTGCACGCCTGGGATCGACCGGCCCGAGCGCCGCCGCGCCCTCAAAAATCTCGGCCTGCGCGTCCGCGAAAGTCTGAATTTCTGTGCCGGGGCGATAGATTTCGACATGCAGATAGGGCGCAGTGCCATCGGCCTTTCCAAGCTCGAGAATGTCCTTGCGTCCCCCGCCGTCGGCATGCCGGCGAATGGCGTAGGTCGCGGCAACCTCGGTGGCTTCGGGAATCGACAACGCAAAGGCGGGAAACGGCCGCTCGATCTCGATCCATTTTGACTCATGCATTGGAGTGATGGCGCCGATCGCTTTCGGCGATTCAAAAAGACGCGCAGCTGCTATGGACAACAGGGCAACTGCACACAGATATGCGAGCAGGCTTACGAAGTTGGACGGCAGTTCATCTCGCCATGAGTGCAGGGCGGGGTGCATGCGGTCGTCTTTGACTGGGTACCGTTGTGTTAGGCGTAGTTCTCGCCTAGAAGCGCTGCCAACCGGTTGCCCCTTACCGGAGGGCCGGTGGTAATTTATTCCGGAGCGTTAACAATGGGTTACAAAGTCGCCGTGGTGGGTGCCACCGGCAATGTCGGGCGCGAGATGCTCGACATTCTGGCAGAGCGCAATTTTCCCGCCGACGAGGTGGTCGCGGTCGCGTCGCGGCGCAGCCAAGGCGTGGAATGCTCGTTCGGCGACAAGACGCTGAAGGTGAAGGCGCTCGACCATTTTGATTTTTCGGATGTCGACATCTGTCTGATGTCGGCGGGCGGAGCGGTGTCGAAGGAATGGTCGCCGAAGATTGCCGCGCAGGGCGCGGTGGTGATCGACAACTCGTCGGCCTGGCGGATGGACCCGGACGTTCCGTTGATCGTGCCGGAAGTGAATGCCGATGCGATCGCCGGCTTCACCAAGAAGAACATCATCGCCAATCCGAATTGTTCGACCGCCCAGCTCGTGGTGGCGCTGAAGCCGCTGCACGACAAGGCGAAGATCAAGCGCGTCGTGGTTGCAACCTATCAGTCAGTATCTGGCGCCGGCAAGGATGCGATGGACGAGCTGTTCTCGCAGAGCAAGGCTGTGTTCACGCTCGATGAAGTCGAGACAAAGAAGTTTTCCAAGCGGATCGCCTTCAACGTCATACCGCACATCGATGTGTTCATGGACGACGGCTACACGAAGGAAGAGTGGAAGATGGTGGTCGAGACAAAGAAGATTCTCGATCCCAAGATCAAGCTTAGCGCGACATGCGTGCGCGTACCGGTCTTCGTCGGCCATTCTGAAGCCCTCAACATCGAGTTTGAAAATCCGATTACGGCGGACGAGGCGCGCGATATTCTGCGCAACGCGCCTGGCTGCCTCGTCATCGACAAGCGTGAAGACGGTGGCTACGTGACGCCTTACGAATGCGTGGGCGAGGATGCAACCTACATCAGCCGCATTCGTGAGGACGGCACCATCGAGAACGGCCTGCAGATGTGGGTCGTGTCCGACAATTTGCGCAAGGGCGCGGCGCTCAACGCGGTGCAGATCGCGGAGTGCCTGATCAATCGCAAGCTAATTCAGGCGAAGCGGCGCGCGGCGTAACCTGCTTTAAGAAACGCGTGCGGGGCTTTCCTGCGCGCGAATTTGCTGCTCCAGCTGGTGAAAATCCGCCAGCGCTGCGTGGCGTTCGTTGTAGAAACGGACGAGCCGTTGTGCCGTGGTCGCCTGCAGGCGATCGAAACTATGACGCGCGTTCTCAATGGCCTGCGGGGAAAAGCGGAAGACCTTGCGGCGCAAAATGCATATGTGTTTGACAGTCGGCCATGAAAGGCCTGCGGCCTTGGCCAGTATCAGCGCGAAATCGCTGTCCGGGCGGGCGTCATTCATGACGCTCTCCACGAGCTTGATCGGGGCTCCGGACAACGCCGACAGCGCGGCGACCGTTTCCTCGAACTTCCCGCTCTTGGCGTATTCGCAGACCACCGGGTCGAGCGGAGCGCCGGAACGCCTGACGACATCGAACTGCGCCGCCGCCTCGCGGTAGTCTCGGTTTGCCTTTGGCTGCCCGGCCGGATCCTGCCCAGTGATGTCGGTCAGCACCCTGTGCACTTCGTAGACCGCGTGCGGATTGCTCGCCGCCAGCTTTTCGAACACGACCTCGGAAGCCTTCGCGATCAACGCATTGAAATGCTCCTGCGGGATGTCCGTGCGCAGGGAGACGCAAATTGCGAGCACTTCGTCGTTGATCGACCGGTCGACCAGCTTGGTGTAGCCGGCATCCGAAATTCGTGCGCCTTCGTTGCGAGTCACGGAAAGAACGACGTCGCGATTACCATGCGTGACCAGCACATCGCTGACTTTTTCGCTGAGCGAGGAACGCTTTGAAATGGCAAGAAGTCGGTCCTGGCTTTTGCCGCTCGCGATCGCCAGCAGATCCTCGTCAGATAATCTGTTTGATAGGCTCAGGATGGGCCCCGCAACCTCGATCGATTCGTCGTGCGCAAGCTTTCGCACGGTCATCGGTGGTGCGTTGGGCGCGGGGGCCAGGCGATGGGCGAGCTCGGCTCGCGCCTTGGTTTCTATCTTCTCCGCGATGCGCGATATCACGCCGTCGAACAGGTCGACTTGATCATCGGAGTAGTTGTCGGCGCCGGCGAGAAAAAGATCGGTAACGCGACGAAGGATATCCGCCTGCTTGTCGGCTGATCCCGATGCGAAGCTCCCCTCGATCTCAGCGATAATCGATCGCTCTGCAAGCACGGCTTCGAACGTCCCGGTCACGAGAAAATCCGGCTACCTGTAGCGGCAGGTGATTACCATCGCGTTAGGCAGAAACCGCGCATTCTCGGTAACCGTCTTTTCCGATGCAGATCGGATCTGTAAGGGGAATCCGCACGAATACGGTTAAGACGCAGGCCGGACGTCCTCAAAAGCGCGGTTGAGCAAATAAGCGTTTGTGATCGTCCGCAGCAATCTGGACGAATTGTCCTGTGGCAGGATCACGCACGGAAAGCTGCCCCGTTGCGACACCGAAATAGGCGGCGTGCAACGCCAACTTTCCGCGACCCACCTGATCTTTTATCCATGGGAACGTCATCAGGTTGTCCAGCATTTTGACAATTGATGTCTGCTCCAGTTGCGTCAGGTATTGACCAAGCGCCCGGTCGCCGCGCGGGCCAACTTCCGCAGCCGCCGGCGCGATAAGTGCCATCCAATGGCCGATGAAATCACCAGGCGATAACGGCGCGGCCTCCTCCACGAAAGCGCGAATGCCGCCACACTGGGCGTGACCGAGCACAACGATATGCTTCACCTTGAGCGCCTGCACGGCAAATTCCAGCGCGGCAGAGACCGCTCGCTGCGCGCCGTCAGGCGTATAGGGCGGCACCAGGTTGCCGATATTGCGCACGACGAACAATTCACCAGGCCGTGCATCGAAGATGACTTCGGGTGACACGCGCGAGTCACAGCAGCCGATGACCATGATCTGTGGCGACTGTCCGATTTCGGCGAGACCGAGATAGCGGTCCTGCTCGTGCCGCAGCCGGCCGACCAGAAAGGCGCGGTATCCATCGATAAGTTGCTCGGGAAATCGCATGACCAGACGATCGGCAGAGACAGTCAGAGCCCACACAATCACGCCACGCTTGTCGTTGGCAACCCGCAGAGTGGAGTGGCGTACCGGATGCATGAACGATAGGATTTTACCGGGGAGTCTGACTGAATGACCGTCCGTCCGCGCCGTAGTGTTCTGTACATGCCCGGTTCCAATGCGCGGGCACTGGACAAGGCGAAGACGCTGCCGGCCGACGGCGTGATCCTCGACCTTGAGGATTCGGTCGCGCCCCAGGCCAAAGAGACTGCGCGCCAGCAGGTTGTCGACGCCGTCAAGGCGGGTGGTTTCGGCGATCGAGAAGTCTTTATCCGGATCAACGGCGTCGATACGCCCTGGCATGCCGACGATCTTTCGGCCGCTGCGCACGCCGCCCCCGACGTCATTCTGGTGCCAAAGGTATCGAATTCCGAAACGCTGGAGCTGATCGGCCGCCGGATGCTCGATATGGGAACAGACCACAAGACGCGAGTCTGGGCGATGATCGAAACGCCCCTTGCAATTTTCAATATTCTGTCGATCGCAGCGGCGGCGCGTGACTCCGAGACCCGTCTCGCCGGTTTCGTGATGGGAACGAACGACCTTGCCAAGGACACACGCGCACGTCTTGTGCCAGGGAGGGCACCGATGCTGACGTGGCTTTCGATGTGCGTCGCCGCCGCGCGCATCCACGGCATCGATGTTCTGGATGGTGTCTATAATGACATTGGCAATACCGAGGGCTTTGCGAAGGAGTGCGCGCAGGGCCTGGAGCTCGGTTTCGACGGCAAGACGTTAATACACCCGAGCCAGATCGAGGCTTGCAATACGGCATTTTCGCCGTCGCCGGCTGAGGTCGAGCAGGCGCGCAAGATGATCGCCGCGTTTGATCTGCCCGAAAACAAGGGCAAGGGCGTGGTCTCGATCGATGGCCGCATGGTCGAGCGGCTACACGCCGACATGGCGCGTCGCACGGTTGCGATCGCGGAGGCGATTTCCGCGCGGACCTAAGGGCTTACCGAAGCAATTGTTTGACGGCCGGAAATATCACACAATGCATCATGATTCACCATTGGCGCATGATTGCGGTGCTGCTCGCGGTTCTCTTATTCGCGCTGCCGCTCGATATTGCCCGGGCCGAGCCGACCGCTAGCCCGGCGAAATCAGACGCGCCGAACTGCGTCCGTCCAAACTTTCGCGTCGTGCTTGACGTCGGTCATACCGCAAGGTCACCTGGCGCCAAGAGCGCACGCGGTACTGACGAATTTGATTTCAATCTGCGGCTCGGCAAGCAGGTCGATCAGGCTCTTCTCGAGGCTGGTTTTGCCAAAACCGTCCTCATGGTGAGCGAGGGGCGGGCAAATAGCAGCCTGTACGCGCGCGTGGCACGCGCCAACGATTTATCGGCGAATCTTCTGCTGTCCATCCACCACGATTCGGTGCCTGACCGTTTTATCGAAAGATGGGAGTACAATGGCAAGCGGCAGGTTTTCAGTGACAGGTTCAAGGGCCATTCGATTTTTGTCTCTGACGACAATATCGATCAAAAAGACAGCCTCCTGTTCGGTAGCATGCTTGGTCAGCAGTTGAAGGCGCGCGGCTTGCATTACACGCCGCATTATACTGAGAGCTTTATGGGCCGGTGGAAGCGCGTGCTTTTGGATGCGATCGTCGGCGTGTACCGTTACGACACGCTGTTCGTGCTGAAGAAAGCGCAGATG
>JBKPRE010000219.1:0-4444 GCA_046734435.1 Pseudomonadota bacterium
TCCCAAACGTCCGCGCGGCCGCCGGCGAAACCGAACGTCTTGAAGCCCATCGAATCGAGGGCGACGTTGCCGGCCAGAACCATGAGATCGGCCCAGGAAATTTTGCGGCCGTATTTCTGCTTGATCGGCCACAGCAGCCGGCGCGCCTTGTCGAGGTTCGCGTTGTCCGGCCAGGAGTTGAGGGGAGCGAAACGCTGCTGGCCGGCACCGGCGCCACCACGGCCGTCCGTAATGCGGTATGTGCCCGCGCTGTGCCATGCCATGCGGATGAACAATCCGCCGTAGTGGCCAAAGTCGGCGGGCCACCATTCCTGCGAGTTCGTCATTAACGCCTGCAGGTCCTTGATCACGGCGTTCAGGTCGAGAGTCTTGAACTCCTTGGCGTAGTCGAATGCCTCGCCCATCGGATCGGACAAATTGGAATTCCGATGGAGAACCTGGATGTCCAGTGATTCCGGCCACCAGTCGCGGTTGGTCCTTGTGTGCATGACCGGGCACTTGCCCGCGCTCTTGTCATCGGTCTTTGCGTCCATCGATCTCTCTCCCGTCGTGTTTTGGTTTTCACGAATTGTGCGTGGGGGTGTGATGTTGTTAAGGCGCGCCGCTAATAAGGTCTAATCGTATTGATTGGGGATAGCGATAAGTCTAACTTATGAGGATGATCACTTTGCGCCAGTTGCGTTATTTGGCCGCGCTCGCTCGCCACAGGCATTTCGGGCGGGCGGCGGAAGATTGCGCCATCAGTCAGCCGGCGCTGTCCATGCAGGTGCGCGAGCTCGAGCGTGAGATAGGGGTTGAGCTGGTTGAGCGTCGCCCGAACGAGATCGCGCTCACCGATACTGGACTGGAAGTGGCCAAGCGCGCCGAACAGATTCTCGCCGCCACCCGCGATCTCATCGACTTCGCGCGCCATCGTGACGTGCTCAGCGGGTCGCTCAAGCTCGGCATCATTCCGACGCTCGCGCCTTATGTGCTACCGCGCGTGCTGCCGCGCCTGCAGACGAAGTATCCGCGCCTGCAGCTTGAGTTGCGTGAGACGCAGACAAAGATGCTGCTTCAGGAGCTTGCGCGCGGTGAGCTTGATTGCATCATGCTGGCGCTGCCGGCGGAGGACACCGACGTCGAGACCCTCAGGCTGTTCGATGATCCGTTCCTGCTTGCGGTACCCGCTGCCGACGAACTCCCGCTTCGCGGGCGCATTGGCATTGCTGATGTCGATCAGCATCGGCTGATCCTGCTGGAGGAAGGACACTGCCTGCGCGATCAGGCCCTCGCGTTTTGTGCCACCAGACGCGGGGATGCACCCACGGCCCGGCTCGGGGCCACCTCGCTCGCGACCGTGATACAGATGGTGGCAAACGGTTATGGTATCACGCTCGTGCCTGAAGTAGCTGCGGATGCCGAGGCTCACGACGAGCGAGTAAAATTGTTGCGCTTTGCCGAGCCTCAACCGGGACGTACGATCGGGTTGGCCTGGCGGCGCACCTCCCCACGACGCAAGGATTTCGAGGCGTTGGCGGAAATTGTCACACAGGTGCTCGGCAGTGTGGATACCTCGCACGCACGTCAGGCAAGTTGAAAAGGGCGGCCTCGGGCCGCCCTCTCGTCTTTCTCTATGACGTCGTTTCGGCTTACTCAGCGCCGCCCTGGGCCGCCTGCGGCTGGTCACCGCCTTCGGACCGCTGCTTGCCTTCGATGTCCTCGCCGGTGGCCTGATCGACCGCCTTCATAGACAGACGGACCTTGCCGCGCTCGTCGACGCCGAGCAGTTTTACTTTCACCTTGTCGCCTTCTTTGACGACGTCGGTGACTTTATTCACGCGCCGGGGCGCGAGCTGGCTGATATGGACGAGGCCATCCTTGGCGCCGAAGAAGTTCACGAAGGCGCCGAAGTCCATGACTTTTACGACGGTACCTTCATAGATGTGGCCGACTTCCGGATCGGACGCGATCGACTTGATCCAGTTGATTGCCGCCTTGATTGAATCAGCATTGGCTGAGGCGACCTTTACCGAGCCGTCGTCCTCGATATTGATCTTGGCGCCGGTCTTCTCGACGATTTCGCGGATCACCTTTCCGCCCGTGCCAATGACTTCGCGGATCTTGTCGGTCGGAATCTTGAACATTTCGATGCGCGGAGCATGTTCGCCCAGTTCGGCGCGCGCTGCGGTGAGTGCCTTTGCCATCTCGCCGAGGATGTGCATACGGCCGTCCTTTGCTTGGGCAAGGGCAACCTTCATGATCTCCTCGGTAATGCCGGCGATCTTGATGTCCATCTGCAGCGAAGTGACGCCGTTTTCAGTGCCAGCCACCTTGAAGTCCATGTCGCCGAGGTGATCCTCGTCGCCGAGGATGTCGGATAGCACGGCGTAGCGCTTGTCTTCGAGAATGAGGCCCATTGCGATACCGGCTGTCGGCCGCTTGAGCGGCACGCCCGCATCCATCAGCGCCAGAGAGGAGCCACAAACGGACGCCATCGATGAGGAACCGTTCGATTCGGTAATCTCGGAAACGACGCGGATGGTGTAGGGGAACTCGGCCGGCGCTGGCAGCATCGGATGGATCGCGCGCCACGCAAGCTTGCCGTGGCCGATTTCGCGGCGGCCAGGCGCGCCCACACGGCCGGTTTCGCCGACCGAGAAGGGCGGAAAGTTGTAATGCAGCAGGAACGTCTCTTTGTACGTGCCCTGCAAGGCGTCGATGAATTGTTCGTCCTCGGCGGTGCCGAGGGTAGCGACCACCAAGGCCTGAGTCTCGCCGCGGGTAAACAGCGCCGAGCCGTGAGTGCGTGGTAGCACTCCGACCTCGGCGACAATCGGGCGGACAGTTACAAGGTCGCGGCCGTCGATACGCTTGTTGGTATCGAGAATATTCCAACGCACGATTTTCGCTTCCAGATCCTTGAAGACCGCGGCAACACGCAGCTTGTCGAAATCCGGATTCTCAGCGCCGCCAGGGAAGAAGTGTTCGATCACCTTGTCCTTCGCTGCAGCAACAGCGTCTTGGCGCTCCTGCTTGCGCGGGATCGAATAGGCCGCGCGCAGGTCTTTTTCCACCAGACCGAGGATTTCCTTCTCAAGCTTGGCGTTGTCGGGCAGCGCAAGTTCGCGCGGCTCCTTCGCAGCTTTTTCAGCGAGCTTGATGATGGCCTCGATAACCGGCTGGAAGTGCCGATGACCGAACATCACGGCGCCGAGCATGATTTCTTCGGACAATTCCTTTGCTTCCGATTCAACCATCAACACCGCGTCACTGGTACCTGCGACCACGAGGTCAAGTTGGCTTTCCGGCATCTCGTCGAGAGCCGGATTGAGTACATACTCGTTGTTGATGAAGCCGACACGCGCGCCGCCAATCGGTCCCATAAAGGGAGCGCCGGACAGCGTGAGGGCTGCGGAGGCTGCCACCATGGCAACGATGTCGGGGTCGTTCTCCATGTCGTGCGAAAGCACGGTGACCGTGACTTGGGTATCGCAGCGCCAGCCTTCGGCGAACAGCGGACGGATCGGCCGGTCGATCAACCGCGACGTCAAAGTGTCTTTTTCGGTCGGGCCGCGTTCGCGTTTGAAGTAGCCGCCGGGAATGCGGCCGGCCGCGTAATATTTTTCGGTGTAGTTGACGGTGAGCGGAAGGAAATCGATTCCTTCCTTCGGCTGCTTGGCCGCCACTACGGCCGCGAGCACGGTCGTCTCGCCGTAGGTGGCAAGCACGGCACCGTCGGCCTGGCGCGCTACGCGACCTGTCTCGAGGGTTAGCTTGCGCCCACCCCAATCGAGCTCAACGCGATGCATATCGAACATTGTGTCTTTCTTTCATGGTTTTCGGCGAGTCCCGAAAGCCATGAGCAAGACGGCGAGAAGCTGTCGCGGGTTGCCGCGGTGCGGGGAGCAACAGCGTCTGGCGATCCTGCCATGGCGTTTCGAACCTTGCCTTGCTGCAAGAGGCGATCCTTATCGGCTCTTGCCAAATTGCCGGCCGCGCCTATCGCCGCCGGCTCAATCAAGCGAACGCGTCTTACGCATTCGCTGCACGAAGCGCGTAGGGCCTACGTGCCCTGCGCGGATTAAATCATCGGCGGATGCCGAGCTTCTCGATCAAATTCTTGTAACTCGCTTCGTTAGTGCGGCGCAGATAATCGAGCAGCTGGCGGCGCTGGCCCACCATCTTGAGCAGCCCACGACGAGAGTGGTTGTCCTTGACGTGGGACTTGAAATGCTCGGTAAGATTGTTGATGCGCTCGGAGAGGATCGCCACTTGCACTTCCGGCGAGCCGGTATCCCCGGGCTTCTTGGCATACGTCTTTATTACTTCGGCCTTGCGGCCGGCGGTCACCGACATCGGTCATCCTTTCTTGCGCGCGGCTCTGCCCATCAGGCCGGCGAGGTTGAACACGCGCTTGGGGACGATCTCGCCACGATCCAGTTCGGCAAGAGCCAGAAGTTGG
>JBKPRE010000220.1:0-26065 GCA_046734435.1 Pseudomonadota bacterium
CCTCCAGCGCTCCCAAAGCTCTGCCCGCTGCTTCGGCGTGAACCACGTCCGTGCATGCAACCCCATCGCTTACCTCCCCATCCGGTAGGATTAGAAGGTGTTGCGTCGATCGGTTGAACTCACCACCCAAAGCGGACATTCAGATGACGCTTTTCCGGCGATGTCTGTACCGGGTAGGATTGTCCATGGTGCTCGAATGGCTGAAATTACGGACATTCCACATTTGGTCGCTGTTGTCCGTGTCTTGCCCTGCGCGTTTCATCCCTTGCGGTGCTCGGTCAGGCCGCTTCAAATCCCATCCCAAGCGTCGAGATTGATTGAAAGCTGGCAATAGCGTTTTTGGCCACCGGTACCAATACGGGCAATGGGGGAACGATCATAAATGAATAATAATATTGAGGCAGCTAAAGCATCATTTTTCAAAGGTTTGGATTGCCTCGAAAAGCAAGATTTCGCCAATGCCGAGAGCCTTTTTATTAACACACTAGAATTGGCGCCACGAAGTATTCCTGCACTGAACAATCTCGCTATTGCGCTCTATGAACAGAAAAAAATTATTGAGGCAAGCATAACAGCGACAACAACAATCGAAATCGATCCTAGGAATATAGACGCTTATTTGATGCTATTTGCCTGCCAGAAAGAGCTGAAAAAATATGAAGAAGCACTTACGACTTGTGAGGCAATTATCGGAATTGATCCTACGAACGCTCAAGCCCACTGCGGTCGTGGTTACGTTCTAAATAGAATCGGAAAATATCAAGAGGCAATCGAAAATTTTGATCGTGCTTTAGCAATTGAACCTGAATTTTCTGATGCATTTTCAAATCGTGGAAATTCTCTCCGAAATCTCAAGCGCTACGATGAAGCCTTTGCTGCTTTCGACAAAGCGCTGGCCCTCAAGCCTGATTTAGAAGGTGCCTGGCTCGGTCGCGGCAATGTTTTCTACGATCTCAAGCGCTACAATGAAGCCTTTGCTGCTTTCGACAAAGCGCTGGCCCTCAAGCCTGATTTAGAAGGTGCCTGGCTCGGTCGCGGCAATATCTTCTGCGATCTCAAGCGCTACGATGAAGCCTTTGTTGCTTTCGACAAAGCTCTATCGCTTAAGCCTGGCTTAACTGGCTTGGAAGGTCTGCGCTTTCACGTAAAAATGCATCTTTGCGACTGGGCCGATTTTGATACTGAATGTGCGCATTTAATTTCCTCCGTAAAAAACGGGAATGCAAATACCGTCCCATTCGCGTTTCTTGGAATTTCCCCATTCCCTTACGACCAACTCCAATGCGCCAAGTTGTGGGTCGCAGAAAAATTCCCTCCATCTCAAAAGCCTATTTGGCGAGAGGAGCGATATAAACACGACAGAATTCGCGTTGCCTATGTCTCGGGCGACTTTCGTGAGCACGCAGTATCCTATCTCACGGCGGGAATGTTTGAGCACCAGGACAAATCTCGTTTTGATGTGACCGCTATATCGCTTGGACCTGACGATAATTCAGAGATGCGTCAGCGATTGAAAGCGTCGTTCGAGCGTTTTATTGATGCCAAGACATATAACGACGATCAGATTGCCAATCTTATAAAATCCTCAGAAGTAGATATCCTGGTCGATTTGATGGGTTTTACGTCAGTATCACGAACAGGCATTTTTGCCCGGCGGGTTGCGCCGATTCAGGTAAACTATCTCGGCTATTTAGGGACGATGGGCGCCGAATATATTGACTACATTATTGCTGACCGTGTTGTGATCCCAGAGACGCATCACGATTTCTATACGGAAAAGATTGTCCATCTACCGAATAGTTTCCAGCCTACGGACCGTCAGCGCCCCATATCCGATAAAAAGTTTACGCGTGCGGAAGTGGGCCTGCCACAGGAGGGCTTCGTCTTTTGCTGCTTCAATGCCAGTTACAAGATCACACCCGATGTTTTTGATATTTGGATGCGGATCCTCAAGCACGTGCATGGCAGTGTACTGTGGCTTGTTGCGGGAGGCCCAATAATTGAGCGCAATTTGAAGAACGAAGCCGCGGCGCGAGGCGTTAGCGAAGACCGTTTGATTTTTGCGCAGCCTTTGCCGTTACCTGAACATCAAGCACGAGTTCAACTAGCGGATCTGTTTCTTGACACGTTGCCCTATAACGCAGGCGCTACCGCTAGTGATATGCTTTGGTCAGGTCTGCCAGTATTGACGCGCATTGGCGATACCTTTGTAGGGCGAATGGCTGCTAGTTTGCTGAGTGCAATTCATCTGCCCGAGCTCATAGTGACAACGCCAGAAGCTTATGAACAGACGGCGATTGAACTTGCAACGGATCCTGAAAAACTGGCGGCTTTCAAACGTAGGCTAGCTGAAAATCGTCTTACCGCGCCTTTATTTGATACGAAGCTTTTCACCAAACATATCGAAGCAGCATATTTCGCAATGTACCAGCGCTATCATGCTAAACTGTCATCAGACCACATTGTTATCCCAATCTGAAAAGCGCTAATCCACTTTCCGGCGGGCCCACACGTGAAACTCATCAGTTCTTAGCCAATTCTTCGTTACTGCGGTGCAATCGGTGTAAAGTAGTCTGGTCGCGAATATCCTTTTTTGGCCGTTAGCAGACATCCAATTTTGCGCCGCACGTGTCCGCTTTCAAGGCGGACATCGTTGCCGGGTTGGGGACGGTCAAATCTTACGGTTCGACACCGGACGACCCTAGAATCCTCGCAGCGATTCAAGCAATAAGCGGTGGCGTTCGGAGCCGAGTTTTTCTTTCAGTGCGGCTTCATGCTGTGCGGCCAGCATTTTGGCGCGCGCCAGTATCTTTTGGCCCTCCGCGGTAAGCCGCAGCGCATGACGACGACCATCGGCGGACGATGGCAGCCGCTGCGTCAGACCGCGCCTTTCCAGGCGATGCAGCAGGCGCACCAGCCGCGCCCGCTCAATGCCCAAGGTTGCCGCCAGTTCCGCCTGGGACAGCCCTGTATTGGCGCCTATGACCACCAGGACGGAGAATTCGGCCGGACTGATGTCGATCGATGACAGTCTGCGGATGAAGTCCTGAAACACCCAAAGCTGTGTCCGGCGGATGAAATAGCCGAGCCGCTCGTTGAGAACGCCGAGATCGATAACCGGTGCGCTCGTGCGCTTCTGCGGCGTTTTGCGCAGCGGCACGGCCCGTTTGATCGCGTGTCTGGCGTCGGACATGGGGTAGCTTCCTCCCGGTCGTCAAGGATGGTGTTGACGAAATTTGTTGTCCTAGTCAACAATATGGTCAGGTGGGTACTGGGAATGGGCGAATGGCCGCGCGACGGTCGCTGCGACCAGGTTCGATCTTGTGAAGATTGGAAAAAATCCGGCATCATCCGGACCAAGGGCCGCGTGCTCGGCCAGGGAGGAAATCCGATGAAGAAGAAATCTCAGTCAAAGGCGGCCGTGACCCGCCGAAGTTTCAGTGCCGGGCTCGGTGCCGCAGGCATCGTTGCGGGGACCACGCCGTTCAACATCGTTCGCGCGCAAGGCGCCGCGCTCAAGGTCGGCGTGCTACTGCCGCGGTCAGGTTATCAGGCCAGCATCGGGCAAGACTGCCAGCGCGGTGTCGATATTTCAGCGGGCATCCTCAAGGATCTCGGCCTGCCGTCGCTTCAGATCATGAACGCGGACACCGAAACGAACGTGGATGTTGCGCGTTCGCGGGCCGAAAAATTGATCAGCGACGGCGCGCAGCTCCTTGTCGGCGCTTTCGACTCAGGACAGACCTCAGCAATTGCGCAGGTGGCCGAGCAAAAGGGCATTCCCCTCGTCATCAATATTGCGGCCGCCCCGCCGATTACGGAGCAAGGCTATAAATTCGTGTTCCGCAATTTCCCGACCGGGGTCATGATCCTGCGCGATGCCTTCCTCAATCAGAAGGAAATTTTCCAGATCACCGGTTCGGCGCCGAAAACGGCGGTCATGCTGCATGTCAACGACACTTATGGCACGTCGATCCAGAAGGGCACGGCCGCCATGTTCCCGAAGTTCGACATGCCTTATAAAATTCTCCAGGAAATCGCATACGACCCCACCGCGCGCGATCTCTCAGTGGAGGTCGCAAAAGCCAAGGCGACCGGCGCGGAAGCGTTCATCGCCGTCAGCCGCCTCAACGACGCGATTCTGCTCACCCGTGAGTTGATCAAGCAGCGCTGGACCCCGATGGCGGTGCTGGCCATCGGCCCCGGATGGTACGAAGATCAGTACCTCAAGACCCTCGGCAAACTGTCGGATGGTCCGATCAGCCTGGTGCCCTGGTACGACCCCAACAAGAAGCTCAGCAAGGTTTTGGAAGGCGCACTGGCGAAGGCGTATCCCGGCGTAGGCATGTCCACCAACCACGTTTATACGTTCGAAGCCCTGCTCGTGGCCGCAGATGCTTACAAGCGTGCCGGCTCGGCCGATCCCAAGGCGCTCGCCGACGCCATTCGCACGACCAATATCACCAACAATGTCAGCCCCGGCCCAGGCATCATGTTTGATGCCAAGGGTCAGAACGACAAGCTGAAGGGCTCGGCGATTCAAAATCGCGGCGGCAAGCTGGTGACGCTGGCACCAAAAGAGGCGGCTGAGGCAAAACCTGAGTGGCCGTTAAAGCCGTACGACAAGCGCGGCTGACAAGCATCGCTTCGACGACGCTACCGGCCGCCAAACTCGGCGGCCGGATCATTGCCTATCAGGATTCACCTGTGCCGCTTGATCTCTATCTCAATGTCGCCGTCAGCGGCGTGCTGACCGGTCTTGTCTACGGCCTGATGGCGCTAGGCCTGTCCGTGATTTTCGGTGTCGTGCGGGTGGTCAATTTCGCGCACGGCGAGATGATGACCGTGGCGATGTACATCGCGGTCACGCTGTTTTCGACATTTCATCTCGATCCGCTGCTAATGCTGGTTCCGATTGCCGTGGTCTTGTTTGCGTTTGGCTATGTCTTGCAGGCCGGCTTGATCAACCCTTTCATCACCCGCCCCGAGCACAGCCAATTTCTCCTGCTGGTCGCGATAGCAATAATAATCGTCAACGGGCTTCTCATTATATTCGGCCCCAGCTCACAGAACGTGCAGGTCGCCTACGCCTTTGACAGTTTTCAGTTCGGCCCACTGATCATCGATGCCACCAAAGCCTATGCGGCGCTTGCCGCAGTGGCGGTGTCCGCCGCGCTGTTCGTATTCTTCCGGAGCACGCCGCTCGGCACGTCGATACGCGCCTGCGCTGATAACTATACCGGGGCGCTGGTGGTCGGCCTCAACGTGAAACGGCTCTACGCACTGACATTCGCGCTTGGCGCGGCGTGCGTCGGCGCCGCAGGTCCGATGTTGCTGCTGATCTTCGACGTCACGCCGGCGGCAGGTCCAGCCTACACATTGCTTGCCTTCGTCATCGTTATCACCGGCGGCCTGGGTTCGATGCCGGGCGCGCTCGTCGGTGGCGTCCTGATCGGGCTGACCGAAGCAATAGCGGGATTGGTGTTCACGCCGTCCGCCAAGAGCATGTTCGCCTTTGCCATTCTGGTTCTGGTCTTGCTCTTCCGGCCGCAAGGCATCATGGGCAAGAGGGCGGCATGATCCGGCGACTGACGGCCGGCGTCCCTGCGCGCGCCTTGTTCCTGCTTGGGGCGCTCCTTGTCGGCTTTTTAGTCGCGCCACTATTCGCCGGCGATTACGTCCTCACCGTGCTGATATTGATCCTGTACTTCGCGTACACGGGGCAGGCCTGGAACATCATGATGGGCTTCGCCGGCCAATTGTCGCTTGGCCACGCGCTCTATGTGGGGTTGGGTGCCTATACTGCGGCGGCGCTCTACGTCCATTTTGGCCTGGGCCCCTGGATCGGCTTGCTTGTGGCAATTCCCGTGACGGCGCTCACCGGTGCGTTTATCGGCTTCCTTGCCTTCCGGTTTCGGGTTGCCGGCGTCTATTTCGCCATTCTCACCATCGCGTTTGCCGAATTCGCGCGGGTCGGCTTCGATCATTTCGGCTGGACCAATGCCTCGTCTGGCCTGTTCCTGCCGGTGGCGCAATACGCCCATAACGATCTCTGGCAGCTCCGTGGCCATCCGGTGATGTTCTATTATGTGCTGCTGACGGCGACCGTTCTGGCGTTCGTTTTCTGTCGCGCACTGCTGAAGAGCAGGATCGGATATTTCTGGCTGGCGATCCGCGAGGATGAAGAAGCCGCGCGCTCGGCCGGAATCGATACGTTTCATTACAAGATGATTGCGGTGGTTATTTCCGCCGCAATGACATCGTTTGCCGGGGTCGTCTACGCGTTCTATTACAACAACCTGTTCCCCGAGCAGGTGTTCAACATTTCCCGCTCGATCGACATCATCCTTGGACCCATCGCCGGCGGGATCGGCACACTGTTCGGCCCCATCCTTGGTAGTTTTTTAATCGAAATCCTAGGAGAGGGGCTGCGAAGTCTGTTGGAATCGTTCGGCATCGATGTTCCCGGCATCAAGCAGGTGGTGTTTGGCGTAATCCTGTTGCTCGTTGTC
Organism: Pseudomonadota bacterium; assembly: GCA_046734435.1. Taxonomy (GTDB): domain Bacteria; phylum Pseudomonadota; class Alphaproteobacteria; order Rhizobiales; family Xanthobacteraceae; genus Pseudolabrys. The sequence continues at coordinate 6,513 of JBKPRE010000220.1, forward strand.
GTTGCCATGCCCGACGGAGTGTGGCCCTGGCTTGCGCGGAAGCTCGGTCTGGCGGAGCGGCAGAAATGACCGCGCTTCTTTCAGTTGACGGAATTACCAAGCGGTTTCGCGGCCTGCTGGCGGTCGACAGCGTGACTTTTGAAGTTGCCGACGGCGAGATTTTTGCTGTGATCGGGCCGAACGGTGCCGGCAAGACGACACTCTTTAATATGATCGCCGGGGTGCTCCCGCCAAACGCCGGAAGCATCACATTTGCCGGGGAGCGCATAGAAGGTCTCACCTCGGACAAGATCTGCAGGCGCGGGATCGGCCGCACATTTCAGATCGTCCGGCCATTTCCCGCTCTCACCGTGGAGGACAACGTCATCGTCGGCGCGCTGCTGCACCGGCACGACGTCGATGACGCACGCGAGCACGCTCGTGACGTACTGCGTCGGCTCGATCTATACGTTAAGCGCAATCAAGCGGCTTCCTCACTGACACTGCCTGATCGGAAGAGGTTGGAGCTTGCGCGGGCGCTTGCCACCGACCCGAAGCTGCTCTTGCTCGACGAAGTGATGGCGGGCCTGCGGCCGATGGAAGTCGACGTAGTCGTTGCGACCCTGCGCGAGCTCAACCGTCAGACGGGGCTTACGATCCTGTTGATCGAGCACGTCATGCGGGCGGTTATGGCGCTCGCTGCACGCGTTCTCGTGCTTCATCATGGAGCAGCAATCGCTGAGGGCGCGCCCGACGCGGTGGTGCGGAATCCTGCTGTCATCGACTCTTACCTCGGCGCGGAGGCCGTCGGCTGATGCTCAGCGTCGATAATCTCGATGTCTTCTACGGCGACGCGCAAGCGCTCGACAATATCGACATTGAGATCGAGCAGGGAGCGATCGTCACGATTGTCGGAGCGAATGGTGCCGGCAAGAGCTCGCTCATCCGCACGATAGCCGGAATGCACAAGCCTTCACGCGGCCGGATCCTTTATCGGGGTACCGACATAACCGGATGGCCAAGCTATAGAGTCTGCAATCTCGGCATCGGCCAGGTTGCCGAGGGAAGACAGGTATTCCCGACGCTCACGGTCGCCGAAAATCTGGCGATGGGTGCCTTGGTGCCGCGCGCCCATGCGGGGCGCGAGCGAAATCTCGACCGTGTCTATGCAATGTTTCCGGTCCTGGCCGAGCGCCGGCATCAGGCCGCCGGGACGCTTTCAGGTGGCGAGCAGCAAATGCTCGCGATCGGGCGCTGCCTGATGGGTGATCCGGAGCTCATCATGTTCGACGAGCCGTCGCTTGGGCTTGCGCCCGCGGTCGTGCAAAGCGTGCTTACCACCGTGCGCGATCTCAACCGTGACGGCCTGACCTGCGTGCTGGTCGAGCAGAACGTCGCGGTCTCGCTGAAGCTCGCGAGCCATGCCTATGTGCTGGAAAACGGCCGCATCACGCTCGCGGGATCAGGCGAGCAACTGCTCCGCGACGACCGCGTTCGTCAGGCCTATCTCGGGCTATAACCGGCTATTTCAGCGGCGGTCCGATGGTGACGGCGAGCTTGCCGACGCCTTCGACCTCGCACTCGATCTTGTCGCCGGCAACCGTGGCCGCAACGCCGGAGGGCGTTCCTGTCATGATCACATCACCCGCTTCAAGCGCAACCATTTCCGACAGCTTCGAGATCGTCTCGGGCACGTTCCAGATCATCTGGTTGAGGTCGCCGTCCTGGCGGACCTTGCCGTTGACCTTGAGGACAATCTTGCCCTTGGCCGGATGGCCGATCTTGCTTGCCGGCATCAACGGCCCGCATGGCGCCGAGTTGTCGAACGCCTTGCCGACCTCCCAGGGCCGCTTCACGTCGCGCGAGGCGATCTGCAGATCGCGGCGGGTGAGGTCGATGCCGACCGCGTAGCCGTAGATGCAGTCATTCGCCTTGGCGACGGGGATATTCCGGCCGCCGCTTTTCAGCGCGACCACCAGCTCGACTTCGTGGTGCATGTCCTTCGTGAGAGAGGGATAAGGGACGGTGCCCCCATCGGGAACGATCGCATCGGCGGGCTTCGCAAAGAAAAACGGCGGAGCGCGCTCGTCCTGGCCCATCTCGCGGATGTGCTCGATATAGTTACGCCCGACGCACCAGATGCGACGAACCGGAAAGACCTTGTCAGTTCCTGCGACGGCGATCGTGGCCTGGGGCGGGGGCGAAATGACGTAGCGGCTATCGGACATGTCTATTGGCCGTTGGATTTTCTTGCTGATGGAGGATGCCCGGCCGCGCGAGACGGCTGCCGGATGAAAGACGGCTGTGCGTATCAGGTGAAGTGCGCCGCCGTCAACCGCGCCAGGCTACGATGACGCAACAGCGACGACCGGGCTATCCGGCTCCTGTGTCTTGAGCTGCAGCCTGTAGAAGGATGCATAGCGGCCGTCCTTGCGGAGCAATTCGTCATGGCGGCCGGACTCGACCGCGCGCCCGTCCTCCACGACATAGATCCTGTCGGCGTGCGATACCGTGTGCAGCCGATGCGCGATCGCCAGCGTCGTGCGGCCGTGGCAGAGATGTTCCATGGCTTCCCGCACCTGCAATTCGGATTCCGAGTCGAGCGCAGCAGTCGCCTCGTCAAGCAGGATGATAGGCGCGTTCTTGATGAGCGCTCGTGCAATGGCGACCCGTTGCCGTTGCCCTCCGGATAGTTGCAGGCCGTGTTCGCCGACCGGGGTATCGTATCCGCGCGGAAATGACAGGATGAAATCGTGGGCATAAGCCGCCTTGGCGGCGGCGACGATCTCATCGTCGCTGGCGCCGGGTTTTCCGAAAGCAATGTTTTCCCGGATTGTGTCGCGAAACAGAAACACGTCCTGGCCGACATAGGCAATGTGCTGACGCAGCGAGCGGCGCGATACCTTCGAAATGTCCTGATCGTCGATTGTGATCAGGCCGCGTTCGTTCTCATAGAATCTCAGGAGCAGATTGAACACGGTCGACTTTCCACCTCCCGAAGGGCCAACCAGAGCCGTGAGCTTGCCGGCCTCGGCCACGAAGGACATGCCGCGCAGGACCGCCTCTTCGGCGCGATAGGCGAAGTGTACGTTCTTGAATTCAAGCCGGGCGGCCGTCGTCCGCAGGGCGGGCTTGTTGTCGTCGGGCGCCTCGCTCGGCGGGCTGTCAATGACCTCGAACAGGACCCGCACACCGACCAACGCGCTATTGAGCTCGATATTGAGCCGCGCAAGCCGCTTTGCCGGCTCATAGGCCAGCAAAAACGCTGTAATGAACGAGAAAAACTGCCCGGGCGTGGCGCCTGTCTCGATCACGCGATAGCCGCCATATGTGATGGCAATTGCAATGGCGCATCCGCCAAGAGTTTCCATCAAAGGGCTGGCGCGATTGGACACGCGAGCCATCTTGTTGGCCTCGTGCTCGACCGCTGCGACATTCCGGTCGAAGCGCTCGCGCATGATGTCTTCGAGGGTGAAGGCTTTCACGATGCGGATACCCTGCAGCGTTTCCTGCAAGGTTTCGATGATGCGTGTCCCGCCCTGAAACTGGGTGCGAGCAATCGAATAAATGCGCCGGATCAATCTGCGGAGAACGAAGAATGCGGGAGGAGCCACGACAAAGCTGAAGAACGACAGCAGTGGATCCTGCACCACCATCACCGTGACTAGTCCAATCAGCGAGAGCAGGTCGCGTCCAACCGAGGTAATGAGCAGGTTGATGACTTGCGTCGCGGCCGCGGCGCCGGTCGAAAGACGGGCGATGAATTCGGTCGAGTGGCGGTCCGAGAAGAAACCCAGCCCTTCGTTGAGCAGCTTCGAAAAAACCGCGCGCTGATTGTCCGCGACAATTCGATTGCCGATGCGTGACAGCATCACGCTGTGGCCGTATGTTGCGAGGCCCTTCACCGAAAACAGGACGACGGTGATTGCGCCAATTACAATGATTCCCGGCAGGCTCCGATTGACGTAAGCCTGGTTGATTACGTCGCCGATCAGGTAAGCGCTGAATGCGGTGCAGCCGGCCGCCACCGCCATGAAGGTGAACGCGATCGCATATTTGCGCCAATGCACCAGGCCCTGTTCCGTGAGCAAGCGCCGGACCAGGGGAAGGGCACTGTAGCGCGCTTCGGTGATTGGCAGGCTGCGTTCGTTCATCCGCCCTCTGTCGGGCTGTTAATAGGACACGTCGGGGCAGGGATGAGCGTTTCCTTGCCTGTCAGCAAAGAATTTTTCAAGCCAAAACTCGGTAAATCGGCGGAAACCGCCCGCGCAGGGCTTTAATCAGGCCACTGCGCTCTTTCGCCGGGCCGCAAGCTGCTTTTCCCACGCGAGTGCGTGGGCAACGATCGTGTCGAGGTTCTGGAATTGCGGGCGCCACGACAAGGCTGAGCGGATACGATCCACATTCGCCACAAGTGAGGCCGCATCGCCGGGACGGCGGCCTGAAATTTCCACCGGAAAATCCCGGCCGCTCGCGCGCCGCACCGCTGCGATCACCTCGAGAACGGAAGAGCCGTGGCCGTATCCGCAATTGAACGTCGCACTCGCGCCGCCGTTGCGCAGATAGGCAAGTGCCGCCGAATGGGCCTTGGCGAGATCGCTGACATGAATATAGTCGCGGATGCAGGTGCCATCCGGCGTGGGGTAGTCGGTCCCGAACACGTTCATTTTCGGACGCCTGCCGACTGCAGTTTCGCACGCAACTTTGATCAGATGCGTTGCGGCCGGCGTTGCCTGCCCGGTGCGCAATTTGGGGTCGGCGCCGGCGACATTGAAATAGCGAAGCGCGACAAAGCGAAGTGCGTGCGCCTTGGCGGCGTCGTGAAGCATGATCTCCGACATCAGTTTCGACGTGCCGTAAGGCGAAATCGGAACAGTCGGCGCATCCTCGCGCACGGGCGCATCGCCTGCATTGCCGTACACGGCGGCGGTCGAGGAGAAGATGAATTCGCGGACTCCGGCCTTGATGGCAACGTCCAGCAGGGTGCAGGTGTTCATTGTGTTGTTGCCGTAGTACCCGAGAGGGTCGCTGACCGATTCCGGCACAACGATCGATGCGGCAAAGTGAATGATCGCGCTGACTCGATGACCAGTAATGACTTCTTCGACCAGCGGCCGATCGCCCGTGCTGCCTGCAACGAACGGAACGGATGTCGGGATCAGGAACCGGAAACCGGTCGACAGATTGTCGAGCACGACGACGGCCTCGCCCGCATCGGCGAGCTCGTGCACCATGTGGCTGCCGATATAGCCGGCGCCCCCCGTCACCAGAATTGTCATTCAGTTGCCCCTCGCGCGTGCGGCAATGTGCCCGCCGACAGTAAAAACTACGTCTTGATCGCGCCACCCGATGGCATGGTTATGGCGGCCATCCTTAATGACCGGTATATGGGTGCCACAAACGCACCATGCCTGACGTTCTTTTCATCAAGACATCTTCGCTCGGCGATGTAATTCATCATATGCCGGCCGTTGTCGACGCCCGCAAGGCGCGTCCCGAGACAGCTTTTACTTGGCTCGTCGAGGAAGCCTTCGCGCCGCTCGTGCGGCTGCATCCCGCGGTCGGCCACGTCATCCCGGTCGCATGGCGGCGCTGGCGAAAGTCTCTGTACGCGCCGTCGACCATGAGCGAGATTGCCGCCAGCCTGCGGGCCATCCGTGACCTGCAGTTCAACGACATTGTCGATACGCAGGGCCTACTGCGCTCCGCCTTGATCGCGCGCGCGGCGCGGGGACGGCGCCACGGCTACGATTCGTCCAGCATCCGCGAACCGCTGGCGTCGGCATTTTATGACGTGCGGTACCGTGTCGGCCGCGATCTGCATGCTGTCGAGCGCAACCGCGCCCTGACCGGCCTTGCCCTCGGTTATTCGCCGCAAGGCGCGCCGAATTTCGGTCTCGACCGCGCGCGGTTTTCCCGGACGGCCTCACATTATGGCCTGTTGCTCCACGCCACGGCCCGCGCGGAGAAACTTTGGCCTGAAGAGCATTGGATTGCGCTTGCGAAAAAGCTCGACCGGAACACCGAGCTGCGGCTGCCATGGGGCACCGATATCGAGAGAGCGCGCAGCGAACGCATCGCTGCTACGGTACCCGGTGCGCGTATCGAGGAGCGCAAGCCGCTCGACCAGGTCGCGGCATTGATCGCCGGCGCGCAGTTTGTGGTCGGCGTGGATACAGGGTTGTTGCATTTGGCAGCAGCTTTGGGCGTTCCGCTGGTCGCGATCTTCACCGGCAGCCAGCCAGGCCTGACCGGGCCGGTCGGCAGCGGGCCGATTGCCGTACTCGGTACTGACGGAGCGCCGCCGGCCGTCGATGCGGTGATCGAAGCCGTCCAGAAAGTCGTTCGCTAACGGTGTTTTTAGGCCGCGCCTGTTCGAAGGAGATCGTGCACGTGGACGATTCCGACCGGCTTGCCGGCCTCTACGGCGAACAGCGCGGTCACCTTCGTTGAATTGAGGATATCCAGCGTCTCGCTCAGGAGCTGGTCGGGCCGCACCGACTTCGGGCTGCGGGTCATGACGTCGTCGACATGCGCATCGAGCAGATCGTTGCGCATGTGCCTCCGCAGGTCGCCGTCGGTGATGATACCGACCAGCAGCCCGCGCCCATCCACGATTCCGACACAGCCGAAGCCCTTGGTGGTCATCTCCAGAATGGCGTCGGACATGCGGGTGCCGAGCGGCTGAAGTGGCATCGTCTCGCCGGTGTGCATGATATCGCGCACGGTCTTGAGCAGCGTGCCGAGCTTGCCGCCGGGATGCAGCAGTCCGAAGGCAACGGCGGTAAAACCGTGGCTTTCCAGAAGCGCGATCGCCAGCGCGTCGCCAAGGGCAAGCTGCATGAGCGACGACGTCGTCGGCGCCAGATTGTGCGGGCAGGCCTCGGGCGCCTGTGGCAACACAAGAACGACATCGGCGACCTTGGCGAGCGCGCTGTCGGCGATGGCCGTCATCGCGATAAGCTTGATGCTGTAGCGGCGGGAATAGTCGGTAATATTTTTTAGCTCAGCCGTCTCGCCCGACCACGACAGCGCGAGAATGACATCGTGGTTGGCGATCATTCCCAGATCGCCGTGGCTCGCCTCGCTGGGGTGCACGAAGAATGCAGGTGTGCCCGTCGATGCCAAAGTCGACGCGATCTTGCGCGCGACGTGACCGGATTTGCCCATGCCCGTCACGATTACCCTGCCTTGCGCGGCGCGCTTAGGGTGTTGTGCCTCTAAAATTGTATCCACAGCAGCGGCAAACGTGCGGCCAAGCCCGTCGCGCAATGCGGCTCTAAGGGCATCGACGCCGCTGTTCTCGGCTTCGAGCGTGCGCAGCGCCGATGCAATCGCGTCCTGTGCGCGGTCAGTCGTTGTTTGGGCGGGTTTCGGTGTTGCCATATGGGTCTGATAGCATGGAAAGTACGTTTCGTCAGGTTTGCAGCGGCCAATTTCGTTAACGTGCATCCGATGGTGCACTATTTTACGCCGATTTTCCCTGCAGCAAGCACCTGTTTCACGGTCGCGAGCACGTCACCGACAGCAACGTCGTCGGTGCGCCGGTGGCGGACCGCGTTATTGCCCTCGAGGCGCGCGCGCTGCCGCGCGTCATCGTCGCCCGGCGGCTCCAGAATTGCCGCGACCGGATTGAGCGGTTTCCAATGCCAGGGGCTGGTCGGCCCGAAGATTGCCACCGTCGGGGTTCCGATCGCCGCCGCGACATGCATGAGCCCGGAATCGTTCGTCACCGAAATATCGGCCGCGGCGAGCGCCAGAATTGCGTTGCGCAGGTCGGATCCGGTGAGGTCATGGGCACGATCCCCGGCCGTCGCGATAATTTTCTTCGCCAGCGGAGTTTCCGACGGCCCGCCGAGAATCCAGACCGATGCGCCATCCGTTGCGAGCGCCTTTGCCAATTCGGCGTAATGAGCGACCGGCCATGCCTTTCCTGTGCCAACCGTCCCCGGAGACAGCGTTACGATCGGCCGGCTCTCTCCTGCGAGCCTTTGTCGCGCGAGCCATGTCTGCACGTCGTGAGCTGGTACCTTCAGTTCGGGCAACGGCCACTCGGCCGGCAGCGCGACGCCTTTCGGCAGTGCCAACGCGCCCATCTGGTCGATCATGCGCGGGAGCTTGCGCTCACCGAAGCGAACGTCGTTGAGCAGGCCGAAGCGGAACTCTCCGGCGAAACCGGTCCGCAGTGGAATCCCCGCGAGCCATGGCGCGAGTGCCGCTTTCCATTTGCGCGACATAACGAGAGCCTGTCCGTATTTTCCTCCGCGCAGCTGGTCGGCGAGTTGGCGCTGCATTGCGATCCCAAGACGACGGCGCGGCAAATCGGCGATGACTGCGCGGCGAACGCCTGGCATGTAGTCAGCGAGCGGCGCGCACAAGGTGCTGCTGACGATATCGACGGCCCGATCGGGACTCTGCGCACGCAGCAGCCTGACGACCGAATGGCAGCGGACGAAGTCGCCGATCCACACAAAGGGGACGATCACCACCGGAGCGGCTTGATTGACCTCGTGACTCATGGCTCCCGCGCCGCACGTCCCCGTAGCGCCCCAATGCCGGGGCGGGCAAATCAGGGCGTTACCCTGCGCACCGGCGACATGTCCAGTCGCGATTTTTACCCTGTTGCGAGCGTTTTGCGGGCCCAAACGGCATATGATTGCGCCCGGCCGCCGACTGGGGCAAAGGTTGCCGCAAAGTCCAATCGCCGGCGAGGGGTAGAATGTTTTTGGTCACCGGTGGGGCCGGATTCATCGGGTCGAACATCGTCGCCAGCCTCAACGAGGCGGGCTCGACGGACGTCGTGGTCAGCGACCTGCTGGGCCGCGACGACGCCAAATGGCGCAACCTTGCCAGGCATCAGGTCGTGGATCTTGTGCCGCCGGTTGAGCTCGCGCGATGGCTTGAAAAGCGCAAGCTCGATGCGGTCATCCACATGGGCGCGATCTCCGACACTACCGCGACGGACGGCGACCTCGTGATGGAGAACAATTTCCGTCTCTCGCTCAGGCTTCTCGACTGGTGCACGCTGACACGTACGCCATTCATTTACGCGTCTTCGGCCGCGACCTACGGTGACGGCAGCCATGGCTTTGACGACGACTGGTCACTTGAGGCGTTGCGAAATCTCAAGCCGATGAATCTTTACGGGTGGAGCAAGCACCTGTTCGATCTTGCGGTAGTCGATCGCTGCGTGAAGAAAGAAAAAATGCCGCCGCATTGGGTCGGGTTGAAATTTTTCAACGTTTATGGCCCGAACGAATATCACAAGGGGCACATGGCGAGCGTTCTTGCCAAAGTCTTCGACCTGGCAAAATCGGGCCAGCCGGTGAAGCTGTTCAAGTCGCACCGTGACGGCATCGCCGATGGTGACCAGCGCCGCGACTTCATTTATGTAGACGATGCGGTTTCCGTCCTGCGGTGGCTGCTGGAGGCAACGGGCGTCAATGGCATTTTCAACGTCGGCACCGGAAAGGCGGAGAGTTTCCGCGACATGATCGGTGCCATGTTCAAGGCGCTGGGTAAGCCGGCGAATATCGAATACGTCGATATGCCTGCGGCGATCCGCGGACAATATCAATACTTCACCGAGGCGCGGGTCGAGCGGTTGCGCCGCGCCGGTTACAACGCCGGTTTTACGCCGCTCGAGGCGGCCGTCGGCCAATACGTGACTGGCTATCTCAACCGTGACGACCGCTACCGGTAGGGATATGTACGATTTCGATAAACATCTTTCGGCGCTCGCCAAGCAGACGGTTCTCTGCGTCGGCGACTTGATGCTGGACGAGTTCGTCTACGGCGACGTGTCACGCATCTCGCCGGAAGCGCCGACACCGGTGATTGCGGTCAAACGCACCGACTTGATGATCGGAGGCGCCGGCAACGTTGCGCGCAACCTCGTGGCGCTTGGGGCGCGCTGCATTTTCGTCGGGGCGGTGGGCGATGATGAGGCCGGCAGTGCACTGACCAAGGCGCTGGGAACTCATCCATTGATCGAGTTTCACCTGGTGATTGACGGCAAGCGGCAGACAACCCGAAAAGTCCGCTTCGTCTCCGAGCACCATTCGACGCATCTTTTGCGCGCCGACTGGGAAACACCGTCCGCCGTCGATGCCGGCAGCGAGGACGCACTCATTGGCCATGTCCTAAAGGCGTTGCCGCGCGTGGGCGCGGTCGTTCTGTCCGACTATGCCAAGGGCGCGCTGACGCCACGCGTTATTCGTGCGGTGATCGACGCGGCTAACGAGCGCGGCAAGCCAGTCGTGGTCGATCCCAAGGGCCGCGATTACGGGATCTATCGCGGTGCGACCCTGATTACGCCGAACCGGCAGGAGCTTGCCGACGCGACACGTAGGGCTGCAGGCACCGACGATGAAATAGCGGCAGCCGCAAGCGAGCTGCGCGACGCGCTCGGGACTCGCGCCGTTCTCGTGACGCGCAGTGAAGCCGGCATGAGCCTCGTGGGCAAAGGTGCGCCGGTGCACGTGCCTGCCTATCCGGTGCGCGTACGGGATGTTTCAGGCGCCGGCGATACGGTTGTGGCCGTCGTCTCGGCCATGCTGGCGATGCAGGCGGATTTTGAGGTGGCTATGCGCGCGGCCAATGCCGCCGCGGCCGTTGTGGTCGGCAAGCGCGGCACCGCGACGGCATCAGTTGCCGAATTGCGCTCGCGGATTTTGCCTGCGGCGACCCTCGCGCCCGAAGAGAAGATTGTGTTCGACTGGAACGTTCTCGACGAACACCTGTCCGACTGGCGCAAGCAGGGGCTTCGGGTCGGCTTCACCAATGGCTGTTTCGATCTGTTGCACCCGGGCCACGTCAAATTGCTGGCTGGGGCGCGCGCGACCTGCGACCGGCTGGTCGTCGGCCTTAACGGCGACGGTTCTGTGGCCAGGCTCAAAGGGGCGGGCCGTCCGGTTCAGCCGGTGCAAGCACGGGCCGAAGTTTTGGCTGCGCTGGAAGCCGTCGATCTCGTTGCGGTGTTCGAGGAAGATACGCCAGAGAAGCTGATCGCGCGCGTCAAGCCGACTGTCCTCGTCAAGGGCGCCGACTATACGCGTGAGCAGGTGGTCGGCCGCGAAATCGTGGAAGCGCTGGGCGGTGAGATCATCCTGATCGATCTGGTGCCCGGTCACTCGACCAGCTCGATGGTGGAGCGTACGCGCGCGCCGAAATCGCGCTCGGGCTGAAAGTTTCGACCTTGGCGCGCTTTTCGTCCGACCAGGAAACGCGGCTGGTGGCCGCCTTCTTCGGAAATATTAAAGGCTATTACGTCGAGGTCGGCGCCAACGATCCACGCGCTCGCTCGCAGACCTGGCATCTGGAGCAGCGGGGCTGGACCGGCGTGCTCATCGAGCCGCAGCCGGATCTTGCCGCGCGGCTGCGCGCCGAACGCACGGGCAAGGTCTTCGCCGTCGCCTGCTCGTCACCTGAAAAAGCCGGGCAGGAGCTGCCGCTGCACGTTGCCGGCCCGCTGTCATCGCTCGACCGGCGCAGCATGGCGCCGGGGGCCACTCCTGAAAAAATTATTCGCGTGCCCGTGCGCACCCTCGACAGCATTCTTGAAGAAGCAGGCAGCCCCCTCGCGTTCGATTTCCTGTCGATTGATGTCGAAGGGCACGAGATCGAGGTGCTGCAAGGGCTCGACCTTGCGCGGTGGCGCCCTCGCCTCATCATGATCGAGGACCATGTCGCGGACCTGTCAAAGCATCGATATCTGAGTGCGGCCGGCTACCGTATCATCCGGCGATACGAGAACAACGGCTGGTATGTACCTCGCGATTCCGCGATCGCCTGCCGCTGGGCCGACCGTTGGGAAATCCTGCGCAAATATTATCTGGCATTGCCGTTTCGAATGCTGCGCAATCTTTCGCGTCAGGTGCGCAAGCCCGTCAGGGACCAGTCTCGCCTCAATTGAATTGTCATGCCCGCGATGGCATCCACGTCTTAAAGATCGTGAAATTCAAAGACACGGGTCTCAGTCTCAATGGATCATGCGCTGGTCTCGCGCCGGATCGCCGGGCTTTCCGGAGGCTTCCAACCTTGCACCTGCTCGTAGCGCTTCGCGTAGCGATAGAAGGTGCCTTCGAAATTCCCCAGCGCGATCACGAATCCCGCCCAACCGTCGATGAATCCGAGCTTGAATATATAGTGCTTCAGGAACGACCAGATGCCGTGCCCGAGGGCGCTTCCCATCGACACCCGCTTATGCGTGAGCTTCGGCACGCCGAGTGTCGAGTAGCGGTTCATCTTGTTGATGACTTCCTCGAGATTACGGAACGGGAACTGCCAGACCGCATTTTGCAATCTGCCCACTGACCGGCCGCCGACGACTTCATAGCCCTCGTGTACCGGCTCGAGTGTGTAGCGGATGCTGTCTTTGCGGAAGAGCTGCGGCTGACGAAAATTTGGATACCACCCCGATCCCTTGATCCAGCGGCCCATCATGTAGCTACGCCGGGGCACCATATAAATATCGTGCGGCGGCGAAGCTGCCAGCAATGCCAGAATCTCATCGCGCACGGCTTCGGTACAGCGCTCGTCGGCGTCAAGACTGAAAATCCACTCGAACTGGCAGGCTTCGATCGCGCGGTTGCGCAGATCCCCGAAACCCCTGAACGGCACATCCACGACGCGAGCGCCGAGCGAGCGCGCGATCTGGGCGGTGCGGTCGACGCTGAAGGAATCGACCACGACGACTTCGTCGGCCCACAAAACGCTCGACACGGCCGCCTCGATCTTTTCCGCCTCATTAAAAGTGAGGATATAGGCTGATATTTTTTGCATAATTGCTTGCCCGTAAAGGCTCCGGAGTCGGCGACAAGTTAACATCGAGGCGCGCACCGACCCTAGGGGTTTGTCGGCATGAGCGACTTCGGCTAAAGCCGGGAGGAGGGGGCGCCTGTGGCCGAACTGATTTCCGTCATTGTTACGACATTCAACCGCGTAGATGCGCTCGATGCGGTGTTGCGGTCGCTTTCGATCCAGAGCGACCGGGATTTCGAGGTCATCGTGGCTGACGACGGTTCGGGTGCGGCGACCGCGAAGCTGATCGATGCCTGGAAGCCGAAGTTTGCGCACCGCCTCGAGCATGTCTGGCACGCCGATGAAGGCTTCCGCGCGGCGGAAATCCGAAATCGCGCGATCCTCGCGGCGCGTGGCAGCTACTGCATTTTCCTGGATGGCGATTGCATCGTGCGGCCCGATTTTGTCGCGACGCATCGGCGGCTGGCGGTGCCCGGCTGGTTCGTGACCGGCAATCGTGTCTTGCTTTCACCGGCACTGACGACGAGCGTGCTGCGGGAGAATCGAACCCCGGAAACCTGGGGCGCCGGGCGCTGGCTTGGCGAGCGCTCGCGCGGCGGCGTCAACCGGTTGGCGGCCCTTCTAACCTTGCCGCTCGGCGTTCTTCGGCGACTGCGGAAGAACGTCTGGCAAGGCGCCCGCTCATGCAACCTCGCCATCTGGCGGTCCGATCTCGAACGTGTCGACGGCTTCGATGCCGATTACCGCGGCTGGGGAAAAGAAGACTCCGATATCATCGCCCGGCTTCTTCACGCCGGCGTCCGACGCAAGGACGGCGTATTTGCAACCGGTGTGATCCATCTCTGGCATCCCGAGGCTGAACGCTCGCAGCTGGCGCGGAATGAAGACAAGCTTGCCGATGTTCTGGCGGGTGATCGTGTGCGGGCGGTGCGCGGGCTGTCGGCGCTGCACGGCGCTTCGACAACTTCTGTCCGGGCGAACTGAGCCATGGCGACGATTTGGACTGCAGAAAGCCGAGAGAATCTCGCGACCTGGGCGGACGTTCTTGCCGTTGCGATCGCGGTGTCGCTTCCATGGTCAACGTCGGCCGCCGGCATTCTCGTAGGCCTCTGGTTCTTTACGCTGGTTCCGGTTCTTCGCTGGGACGAACTTCGCCGGGAAATTTTGACGCCTGCCGGGGGACTGCCGGTTTTACTAGTGCTGCTGGGTGTTGCCGGGGTGCTGTGGGCCGATGTGACATTGCTTGAGCGATGGAAAGGACTCGACTCTTTTCTCAAGCTGCTGGCGATACCGTTGCTGTTGGTGCAATTCCAACGATCCGAGCGCGGGACCTGGGTCTTCGCGGGCTACCTCTTCTCGTGCGTTGTACTCCTTGTCGTCACGTCCATCGTTATCGTCGTGCCGCCGCTGGCAACGACGTTTCTGCACTTCGACAATGTCGTTGTAAAGAACGCCGCGACCCAGAGCGGTGAGTTTGTCATCTGCATCTTCGGTCTGCTGTACCTGATCATTGGTCCAAGTGAAAAGAAGCGCCGGCCATGGGCGCTTGCCTGTGCGGCAGTCATCCTCGCCATGCTAGCGAATATCTTTTATTTCTCGACCGGTCGCACCGCGCTTGTCACGATTATCGTTCTGTTCGTTCTGCTTGCGCTCAAGATCCGCAATGTAAAGACGATTGCAGGGCTGCTGGCGGCGGGGATGGTTCTGGGGATCATCGCCTGGGTGTCTTCGCCCTATCTGCGCGAACGCACCGAGGCGCTCCAGACCGAAACGCAAAAATACGAGAAGGCAAACGAAAGAACGTCAACGGGCGAACGGCTGGAATTCTGGAAAAAATCGGTCGAGTTCATACGGCAGGCGCCGGTGATCGGTCACGGGACCGGAACGATCCGCACGCTGTTTGAAAAAGCCGCCACCGGTCAAACCGGTGCAGCGGGCGTCGCCGCGGCCAATCCGCACAATCAAACGCTCGCCGTCGGGGTACAACTGGGTGTCCTTGGTATTGCGGTGCTATGGGCGATGTGGACGGCCCATCTTGCAATGTGTGGCGGCAAGACCCTCGCTGCGTGGGTCGGTCTTGTCATTGTCGCCCAGAACATCACCGGTTCGCTGTTCAATTCGCATATTTTTGATTTTGTACAAGGATGGACCTATGTCATGGGGTTCGGGGTGGCCGGCGGAATGATATTGCGAGATCGAGCGAAGACACGGGACGCATATGTCGAGTAACGGCATGCCACCGGCGCAATCGCACGCAACGCGCCGGTACATCAAGCATCTGGAGCTTCATGTTACGCATGCCTGCAATTTGGCCTGTGAAAGCTGCTCGCATTATTCAAACCACAACCATCACGGCCATACGAGTTTATCGGATGCCAATCGTTGGATGGGCGTTTGGAGTTCGCGCGCGTTCGTGAATGAGTTTCATCTCCTCGGCGGTGAGCCCACGATACATCCGGAATTGACAGATTTCGTCCGTCTTGTGCGGCGGCATTGGCCCGAAACGATCATACGCATTCGCACCAACGGCTTTTTTCTGCACCGGCATCCCGACCTCCCCGAACTGCTTGCGGCCGACAAACGGGTAATCGTCAGCCTGGCCGTCCATCACGACTCGACCGATTATCGCGAACGGTTGCAGACGACCTTCGACCTGATTGCGCGTTGGCACACGGAATTGGGTATCGTTGTGGAAGCCGATCAATCGTTCAAGAACTGGACCCAACGGTACATCGGGTTCGGTGCCGACATGCAGCCGTTCGAGGATGGCGCGCCACGCGCGAGCTGGGAGATTTGCCCGGCGCGCGAATGTATGCAGCTCTTCGAAGGGAAGATCTGGAAGTGCGCCCCTTTGACCTATCTGCCGATGCAAAAGGCCAAGTACGGTCTTTCGTCGAAATGGGACTTTTATCTTGGGTACAAGCCCCTTGAGCCAACCTGTAGCGATAACGAGCTCGATGCATTCCTGGCCAAGGAGGAAGAACCTTATTGCGGCATGTGCTCCGGCCACCGCAGGCCGCTGGATCTTCCAAATCCGATTCGCCGGCGCCAAATGCAGCCGTCGCACAGCGGCTGACACGGCCACGCGTCAGCTGAGCGAGCAATGATAACGACCGAAGTTAAAGCTATCCGGTTCGCCGACGCCGATCTAGCGGGAGAAAAATGGCGTCCCTACCCGTTGTTCTCCGGTCGGACACGCACGCACGACGATATGGCGTGTCACTACTCTCTGCTCAGTCCTGGCCACTCGCCGCACCCGCCGCATACGCACGTCGAAGAAGAAATCCTGATCGTTCTCACGGGAGAGGCCGATATCCTGATTGCAGACGGTCCACAACCGGATGGTGCCCGCGTGGAGCGCCTGCGCCCCGGCTCGTTCGTCTACTATCCCGCCTACCAGCACCATACGATCCGGAATTGTCCGGAGTCGCCGGTCGCTTACCTGATGTTCAAATGGCGGACGGAATCCAAAAAGCCGCAGCACGTTCTTGGTACCACGTTCTATCACTTTGACGGGGCGAACCGGCCAGGTCGTGCGGAGGGCTTCGCCCCGCGGCTACTGTTCGAAAGCCCCACCGCTCATCTTGGAAAGCTGCACGCGCATATAACGGACCTGCAGCCCGGGGCAGGTTATCCGCCGCATGCGGATTCCTATGATGTCGCCATCGTCGTTTTGTCAGGTCAGGTTGAAACTCTGGGCCAAAGAGTTGAGCCTTTCAGCGTCATCTATTACTCGGCCGGCGAAATGCACGGCATGAAGAACGTGGGCGACACCGTCGCGCGCTACCTGGTTTTTGAATTTCACGGCCGGCCGGTCGAGCAGGCGCTGACGGAGAATATTCCGTCGCCGGCAGACAAGGGATTCCTGCGGCGCGGAATGCGTGCGGTCCGCCGGCGAATTTCGGGATTGCTGTCCTAACGGGCGCGCCGGACGCTCGCCACGTCGAAATTCCAAAGAAGGATTCCGACGCCGACGCATCCAAAAGCGAGCAGGATCATTTGATAGGCGGCGGACGGATTTAAAACCGAAACGAGTGCCAGCAGCACAAGAACGAGATTGATCGAAAAAACCGAGCCGACAATCCGGTGAATGCCGTATCCGCCATCCACGGCGCGCTGATAAAAATGGTCGCGATGCGCCTCCGCAATCGGCTCCCGGCGAATCAACCGGTGCAGCAGCGTGATTGTTGCGTCCGCAAGGTAATAAAGCGGCAGCAGAAATGCCGCAGCGAAATGACCTTTCGCCGCGAGCAACACAAGCATCCACGCGAGCAGGAGTCCGATCGGCAGGCTGCCGACGTCACCGAGAAACAGGCGTGCGACCGGCCGGTTGAATGGCGCGAATCCAAGAACAGCGCCAAGGAGGCCGGCGGCGACTGCAGTGGCGTCGCGTGGGAGCTCGCCCAACAGGCCGAGAATGGTCATGCCTGCCGTCAGCGGCACAATTTCGGCGACGCTCATCCAATCGATCCCGTCCATGAAATTCACGAGGTTGATGAACCAGACCGTGCCGAGCAAAACGGCGGTGCGCTCAAGCCAAAATGGTAGCCATTGTACGACCCGCATTTCCGCCGGAATGGCAGCAACAACGAGAAGGGCAGCTGCGATCTGCAGCGCCAGCCGTGGCGCCGCGCCGAGAGGTCGGACATCGTCAGCCGCGCCGACCAGGGCCAGCAGGACGGCGGCGCACAGCACCGTGCCCAGCCTGTACAGGTCGTTCAGGTCCACCCCGGCAAGAACGCAACCGGCGATCACGACAATGACTGCCCCAATGACCGCGACCCCGCCACCTTGCGGGGTCGGTTGCTTGTGAGACGAACGCGCGTTTGGCTGCGCCAATGCAAACCGGGCGAAAGAGGCGCCCAGGATGACAATAAGGCCATAACTGACGGCGCCGGCGGCAGCAGCAATCAATCCGGCCAACAGCCAGAAATCGGACATGTCGTGGATTATAGCGCCAGCGAGGGCGACCGAGCGAGTTCCGAATCTTTGCCGGCGGGGAGGGGTGTCCGAGCCAGCTCAAGAATATTGTGAAATCCGCCGAACCGGAATGGCACCTTGTCGCGAAGCGCTAAACCGGCTTGTGCCAGCTCGTAGGCCCGCCGCGGATTGCTGCAAACGAGGTCGAGATGCTCGCGGAGAATGTCGTCCCGATAGTTGAAAAACAGTGCATTCTCGCCGTTCGTCAGCACAGACCGGTTTGCGGCGTTGTTCTCAACGATATTGACGCAGCCCGCGTTCAAGCCATTTTGAATGCGATTGTGGATTTCGTCGTTGACCCGACTCGCGCTCAACACCGCACGGGCCGACTTCAAACGAGCGAGCGTGGTCTGCATGCTGACGTTGGTTTCGAACTTCGCCTTTCCGCCGGAAGTGAGGGGGCCGGCCGACTCGTCGGATTGGATCAGGACAGGAAATTCGCGCGCGATCTCGAAAATCCTTTGCCGCCGCCGGATCTGGACGACGTCCTCAACGATCTGGAACGCGTCGTTGAAAAGGCAGTTGTCTAAAGGCAGGCTGGCCTCAGCCAGCGCATTTTCCAAGTGACGCTCGAGCGGGCCGTACAGGTCGTAATAGGCCTGCTCGCAAGCAATATCCACCGCCCGCGCGAGCGTCCTGTCGAGCGCTTCTCGCCGCAGCACCGCGTCCTCGAGTGAACCGCTGACGCGCCGCAGGTTGACTGGAATGAGACATGCGATATCGCGTGCGAGAAATTCGTCGCGCGTCAATCGCTGAACGCGCGAGCGATGACTTGGCCCGGTATTCACCGTGCAGGCCGTAAGGCTACCGGGCAAGGCGTACCGGCGGAAATATTGCTCAGAAAATGCAGATAGAAAAATAAACCGCGAGTTTTGTGCAGTCGCCTTTGTGAACTGGCGCCACCTTGAGCTGGCATGATCAAGGATCCAATGAACGACCGGGACGCCGGCCGCCGCGGCAAGGTCGAGAAAGTTGTCGGAATCGACCCACGAATGATCGAGCTGAACATTCAGGCCAATAATGCCGAGTGTTGAAGCGTTCAGGCAGCGAAGCAGCTCGCGTTGCGGATTTTGCGCCTGCAGTCTTATGGCCTCGGCGGACGTACCGGCCTTTCGGAAGAATTCCAGCAGGTTTTCCGCATAGATCAAGTCGTTCGGGTGCGGGCCGTAGCAGACGTAAAAAGTCTTGCTGCGAGCGCGGTATCCGGCGTTTTCCGCAAGAGCCGATAAAGCGTGCATACGCGCTACCAATCACAAACAGAATAATGTTTTTCAACCAGATGATCCAGCATACCGCAATCCGCGCGGCCGACCAGCTGTTGCCACTTGCGGTTTCTGACGCAGTTAACTGCTGATAGTGAGAAGGCGGTCATAAAGTTGAACGGTTTGCCGTCCGATCGCTGGAGCTGAAAATTTTTCTACCGCAAGGATCCGCGCGGCGGCACCGTAGCGAGCCCGTAGGATCGCCGATCCCGCGAGTTTGCCTATCGCACCGGCGAGGGCGTTTCTATCGTCTAAAGGGACGAGAAGTCCTGTCTTGTCGGGGATTACAACCTCCCTGCACCCAGGCACGTCGGTCGCAACCATTGGTCGGCCGCAGGCGGCAGCTTCAAGCAATGCCTTTGGCAATCCCTCGCGCCGGGACGGAAGGGCTGCGATGTGGGCCTTTGCCCAGACTGTCGATATGTCGGTCACGTGGCCGGCCCATGTGATGCCTGGTGACTTTGTCCATTCGTCAAGTTCCGAAGGCTTTACCGAGCTCGGATTGGCTGGATCCAGATCGCCCGCGATGAGCAGGTTCACGGCGATGCCGCGGCCTTGCAACAGGCGGAT
>JBKPRE010000221.1:0-16110 GCA_046734435.1 Pseudomonadota bacterium
TTCACCGGCTTGAACTTGAGAAGCAGCGCCTGGAAAATGGTGACATCGGGATTTTTCAGGAAATCGAGAACGCCCATTTCTTCGCTGTAAAGCGGGTTATCGAAGCTGTTCGCGACATAGGCGATTTCGGCGAGGTAGATCGCCAATAGGAACACGTGGGCAATGTAGACCTGCCAGGCGCGCTTGAGCACGCGCGCCGAGGCAATGACAAAGCCATGTTGCCGCATTGCCCGGCCATAGACGAACGCCGCCGTATAGCCGGAGATGAAGACGAAAATCTCCGTCGCGTCGCTGAATCCGTAATTGCGGATTGTTACCCAACTCACCGCGTTCGACGGAATGTGGTCAAGAAAGATCAGCCAAAGCGCGATCCCGCGGAATAAATCAAGCCGGAGATCGCGTTCCGTCGGAACCGGGGCCATGTGCGGCTTTTCTTTCGAGTGCTCTTTCGGCAATAATCGCGGACATCAAGCGAATGGCAAGCCCCGACCAAGTAAATTGTACGGCATGGCGATGTATCGCGCCGTAACCCGCAAGATCGAAGTCACGGTCACGCCCCGCTTCGTGTCGGAGCGGTCGTCGCCGAGCAACGGGTATTTCTTCTGGGCCTACACCATCAACATCACAAATCTTGGCGCTGAAACGGTGCAGCTTAAAACCCGGCACTGGCGTATCACCGATGCGCAGGGTCGGCTGCAGGAGGTGAAAGGGCCGGGCGTGGTGGGCGAAGAGCCGGTGCTCAAGCCGGCTGAATCGTTCGAGTACACCAGCGGCGTTCCGTTGCCGACGCCGTCCGGCTTCATGGTCGGGAGTTACGGCATGGTGACCCAGGCTGGTGAGCACTTTGACATCGAGATCCCCGCCTTCTCGCTCGATTCATCCTACGCCGAGCGGACCATCAACTAGATTTTGCCCCGACATCGGCCGGGGCAAATTCATAATTGGCGCTGCAAAACTCGCAGGTGACCGAAATCTTGCCGTCCTCGACCATGTGGTCGCGGTCGTCCTGGGAAAAGCTCTTCAGCATGGCCTCGACGTTTGCACGCGAGCAGGAGCATTCCGCGCGCAACGGACTGGCGCGGAAGACGCGAACGCCAGGCTCATGGAAAAGCCGGTAGACAAGCCGCTCGCTCGACAACGAGGGATCGATCAGTTCGACATCCTCGACGGTCGAAATCAGCGCCTGACCTTCCACCCAGGCCTCGTCTTCCTCAACAGTATGCGGCGCGGTGCCTTCGGGCGCGTCGCCGGGATCAAGATCGGCGACACGCGCGCGTTCCGGCGCCTTCGGCAGAAATTGCAGCATCATGCCGCCGGCGCGCCAGCGGTGGCGCGCTCCGCCCGCTTCGGCGCGCAGTTCTTCGGCGACCGCGAGGCGTACGCGCGTCGGAATCTGTTCCGAGCGCAGGAAATATTCGTGGGCGACGTCCTCCAGCGAGCTGCCGTCGAGCGCGACGAGGCCCTGATAGCGGCTCATGTCGGGGCCCTGATCAATTGTCATCGCAAGATGGCCCTTGCCGAGAAGCGCACCTCCATCGGCGTCGCCGGATGCAATCGCCGCCGCCACGCGACTTTTGTCAAAATGCGCGCAGGCGCGCACCTTGTCAGGCGCGATGAAGTCCACGACCAGCATCCGAACCGGACCGTCGCTCCGCGTCTGCAGAATGAAACGGCCGTCAATTTTCACCGCCGAGCCCAACATCACTGTCAGCACGATGGCCTCCCCGAGGAGCTTTGCCACCGGCTGTGGATAGGCATGGCGCGCGAGAATTTCGTCCACGGCTGGCCCAAGGCGGACCACCCGGCCACGCAGGTCGAGCTGGGCAACTTCGAAGGGCATGACGGTGTCATCGATCGTGGTCGCAGACGGAGCACGGGATGGGATAGCGATTTGAGGATCAGTCATGAGCCCTATGTAACGTTCAGCACCAGGAATGCGAGGCCTTGTTCCTTGAGCAGTCCCGCTATGCGCAAGACGTCTCAGGAGTCTGCGTGCAAGCACCAGGCCAGGAGGCCCTTCTGGGCATGCAGCCGGTTCTCGGCTTCATCGAAGACAACCGACTGCGAACCGTCGATGACCTCATCGGTCACCTCCTCGCCGCGGTGCGCGGGCAGGCAATGCATGAACAGCGCATCCGGCCTGGCCTTGGCCATCAAGCGGGCATTGACCTGGTACCGCTTAAGGATGTTGTGCCGCAGCTTGCCGTCGCGATCGCCCATCGACACCCAGGTATCGGTGACCACGCAGTCCGCATCCTTGACCGCGGCGTCCGGATCATCGCCGATCAAGATGGCGGCGCCTGACGATTTCACCCAGTCCATCAGCCATTTTTTCGGCCGCAGCTCCGCCGGGGTTGCCACCCGCAGCTGGAAATCGAAGCGCTCGGCGGCGTGCATCCAGCTCGCCAGCACGTTGTTGGCGTCGCCGGTCCAGGCAACGGTGCGTCCGCGTATCGGCCCGCGCTTTTCCTCATAGGTCATGACATCGGCCAATACCTGACAAGGATGCGACCGCCGCGTCAGCCCGTTGATCACCGGAATCGTCGCATGCCGCGCAAGCTCGTGGACGGCTTCATGATCGAGAATCCGGATCATGATCGCATCGACATAGCGCGACAAAACCCGCGCCGTGTCGGCAAGCGTCTCACCGCGCCCGAGCTGCATTTCCTGGGCCGTGAGAAGGATTGCTTCGCCGCCCAACTGACGCATGGCAACGTCAAATGAGACGCGCGTGCGAGTCGACGGTTTGTCGAACACCATGGCCAAAGTCTTGCCAGCAAGTGGCGACGCAATCTGACCTTTGGCGCGCGCGGCCTTCATGGCACGGCTCCTGTCGATCAGGCCAGCCAGGACAGGTTTCGGAATATCCGTGAGATCGAGGAAATGCCGGACGCCGTTCGCCGTCATGAAGCCACCTTTGCCGCCCGCGCATGCGTTTGCGCGAGCCGCTCGCAGGCGCGATCGATCCTGGCGACGGCTTCTGAAATTTCCTCTTCGCCTATAATCAACGGCGGCAGAAGACGTACGACGTTGTCGCCTGCGCCGACTGTGAGCAGCTTTTCCGCGCGCAGCTCGTCGACCATCTCGGACGCCTGCGGGACCATGCGCAGGCCAATCAGAAGACCTTCGCCGCGCACCTCCGCGATCACCGACGCATACCGGTCTTTCAGCTCGGCGAGGCGCTGCTTGAGCAACAACGCATTCTTTCGCACACGGTCGAGAAATTCGGGGTCGGTCATGATATCGAGCGCGGCGTTACCAACCGCCATCGCGAGCGGATTGCCGCCGAAGGTCGTGCCGTGCGTTCCAACGGTCATGCCCTTCGAGGCTTCCGTCGTTGCAAGGCATGCGCCGATCGGGAAACCGCCGCCAAGCGCCTTCGCAATCGCCATGACGTCGGGCTTAACGCCGCTGCGCTCATAGGCGAACATTTCGCCTGAGCGAACAAAGCCGGTCTGTATTTCGTCAAATACCAGCAACAGCCCATGCTGGTCGCAAAGCTGACGGAGCGCGCGCAGAAATGTCGGCGGCGCGACCCGCACGCCACCTTCGCCCTGGATGGGCTCGATGAGAATCGCAGCCGTCGCCGGCCCGATCGCGCGCTTGACCGCTTCAAGGTCGCCAAACGGCACCTGGTCGAAGCCGTCGACCGGGGGTCCGAAGCCTTCCAGATATTTCTTGTTACCGGTTGCTGCGATTGCCGCCAAAGTGCGCCCATGGAAGGCGCCTTCAAACGTGATGATGCGATAACGTTCAGACTTGCCGGAGGCTGACTGATACTTGCGCACCATCTTGATCGCGCACTCGATCGCCTCGGCACCGGAATTCTGGAAGAACACGGTGTCGGCAAAGCTGATCGCGCACAGCCTGTCAGCGAGCTTTTCGCCTTCCGGGATGCGGAAAAGATTGGAGACGTGCCAGACCTTGTGCGCCTGCCTGGTGAGCGCATCGGCCAGGTGCGGGTGCGCGTGGCCCAGCGCATTGACGGCAACGCCGGCGGTGAAATCCAGGTAGCGATCGCCTTCGGCCGTGAACAGCCATGCGCCCTCGCCCCGCTCGAACGCGAGATCGACGCGCGCATATGTCGGCAATAGATGCGAGCTCACGGCACTTTCTTTCGTCGAACGTATCGGTTTACGCGTGATCTTTCTTCAAACCGTACCCGCTTTTCGGCACCACGCGCGCGCCGAAAAGAAATGTGCCGCCTCGCCGGGCGGCACTTTTTTCATTTTATTGCCCGACCTTGCGCTGTCAACACAGCGAACGACCCGCTGAATTCCTGACTCAATTGCGCCGCAACCGCAGATTCTAAGGGAAAAACTGTTGGTAGCTGGACGGAGAACCCTGTGAGCGCTTGCACGAGAGTCACTGCCTATTGTAGCGTCTTGGATAGGTAGTACGACATCTCGTGCTACGGGGCTTCTTGTACATTCCTGACGCGTACGCGTCTGGCGCTCGATGGTGCGCCCGATGACGGGGCTGGATTCCATCCAAGACCTTGAGGCCTAAGGAGAAAACCAAATGAGCTGGACGGACGAGCGGGTCGAGCTCCTGAAGAAGTTATGGGCGGACGGCCTGTCCGCCAGCCAAATCGCAGCCGAACTCGGCGGCATCACTCGTAATGCCGTCATCGGCAAGGTCCACCGGCTCGGGCTTTCCGGCCGGGCCAAGAGCCCGTCGTCGACCGCCCCGCGCCCGCGCAAGCCGCGCTCCTCGGGGCATATGATGCGGGTCCCGCGCGCATCGATGCGCGGCAACACGGCGCTCGCCTATGACTACGAGGTCGAGCCGGAACCGGAGCTGATCGAAATTCCGGTCGAGCAGCGCAAGACCTTGCTCCAGCTGAACGAGAAGACGTGCCATTGGCCTGTCGGCGACCCGGGCAGCTCTGAGTTCTTTTTCTGCGGCGGCGATACCGTGAACGATTTGCCGTATTGCTCCTATCACTGCCGCGTCGCCTATCAGCCGCTCACCGATCGCCGTCGGGACAAGCGGTCGTTCCGGAATTGAAATTAACCGAGCTGGCCGTCGTCAACTCATGCGGCCAAAGCGATCGTCGAGCGCGTAACCGGCTCCGCGGACGGTGCGGATTGGATCGGTTGTCTGGCCGCGGTTGATCGCCTTGCGCAGCCGGCCGACATGCACATCGACGGTACGTTCGTCGATATAGATGTCCGATCCCCAGACGCCGTCGAGCAATTGCTCGCGCGAGAACACACGGCCCGGCCGTTCCATCAGGAATTCCAGCAGGCGGTATTCGGTCGGTCCAAGATCGACCGGGCGGCCGTTACGCGATACCCGTTTTTTTTCGCGGTCGAGCTCGATGTCCCCGATATTGAGTACGCTGGCGACACGCTCGGGATTGGCACGCCGCAACAGCGCACGCACCCGCGCTAGCAATTCGGGGACGGAGAACGGCTTGACTATGTAGTCATCGGCTCCGGTCGCAAGCCCTCGCACCTTCTCGCTTTCCTCGCCACGAGCGGTGAGCATGATGATTGGCAACTGACGTGTCTCCGGGCGCGCCCGCAGGCGGCGGCACAATTCGATCCCGGAAAGGCCAGGCAACATCCAATCGAGCACAATCAGATCGGGCGTTGTCTCCTTCAGCCGTGTGTCAGCCTCGTCGCCGCGGGCAGACGTCTCGACCTCATAGCCCTCGGCCTCAAGGTTGTAGCGGAGCAGCATCGTGAGCGGCTCCTCGTCTTCAACAATAAGAATGCGCGCGCTCATGCGAAACCTATTGTCTCTCGGCTGCCGTGCGAAGCGCGGCAATCGTGGTCGTGTCGCCTTTCGGACGCTGATCGGCGATCGGACGTCCCTCGATAATGTAGTGCACTGTTTCCGCGATGTTAGTTGCGTGATCACCCATGCGCTCGATGTTCTTGGCGCAGAACATCAGATGGATGCAGAAGGTGATATTGCGTGGATCTTCCATCATGTAGGTCAGCAACTCGCGGAAAACCGAGGTGCAGACCGCGTCGATCTCCTCGTCGCCGCGCCAGACCGCCATCGCCTTGCTGACATCGCGCCGAACATAGGAATCGAGAACAAGCTTCATCTGCTGGAGCACAAGGTCGGTCATATGCTCAACGCCACGGATCAGCTTGGGTGGCGGGAATTCCGCATTCAGCGCCATCACACGCTTGGCGATGTTTTTGGCAAGGTCGCCGATACGCTCGAGATCGTTGGCGAGCCGCAGCGCGCCGACAACCTCGCGCAGATCGACGGCCATCGGTTGGCGGCGCGCGATCGTAAGGACCGCCTTTTCCTCGATCTCGCGCTGCAAGGCGTCGATGCTGGCATCCGCCGCAGTGACGCGCTGCGCCAGGGTTGTATCGCGTTTCGCAAGGGCATCCACCGAGTCCGCCACCTGCTTTTCGGCAAGGCCGCCCATTTCGGCGACCATGCGCGCCAGGTCCTGTAGATCGGTATCGAAGGCCTTCATGGTGTGGTCGGTCATTGGGGTCATCTTTCAGTCGTCATTAGCCGAAACGGCCGGTGATGTAGTCTTGCGTACGCCGGTCATTCGGATTGGTGAAAATTCGGGTCGTTTCGCCGAATTCCACGAGCTCGCCGAGATACATGAACGCGGTGAAATCGGACACCCGCGCGGCCTGCTGCATGTTGTGCGTCACGATCGCGATCGTATAGTCGTCCTTCAGCTCGTCGATAAGCTCCTCGATCTTGGCGGTTGAAATGGGATCGAGCGCGGAACACGGCTCGTCGAACAGGATGACGTCCGGCCGCACCGCCACCGTACGCGCAATGCACAGCCGCTGCTGCTGGCCGCCGGAGAGCGAAAGCCCGTTGGCGCCGAGCTTGTCCTTCACCTCTTCCCAGAGCGCAGCACGGTGGAGGGCATGCTTGACGCGATCTTCCAATTCCGACTTCGGCAACCGCTCGTATAGGCGAATACCGAAGGCAATGTTCTCGAAGATCGTCATCGGAAACGGCGTCGGCTTCTGAAACACCATGCCGACCTTGGCGCGCAGCAAGTTGAGATCTTGCGAGGACGACAGAATGTCCTCGTTGTCGAGCGTCACATGCCCAGTGGCGTTCTGGTTCGGATAGAGGTCGTACATGCGGTTAAGAACGCGCAGCAGCGTGGACTTGCCACAGCCGGATGGACCAATGAAGGCCGTAACCTTGCCCTGGTAGAGCGACACGTTGATGTTCTTCAGCGCGCGGTTGTCGCCGTAGTAGAAATCAAGATTGCGCACCGAAACCTTTTCGGTGAGGTCCTCAACGTGTCCCGGCGTGTGGGTAACGGTCGGTACGGTGATGGCTGCCATACTCATGATGATCTTCTCTGTGCCGCAAGGAGACGAGCGATGATGCTGAGCGCAAGCACCGCCAGGGTAATGATCAGTGCGCCGGTCCAGGCGAGTTTCTGCCAGTCGTGGTAGGGGCTGAGGGCAAACTGGAAGATCACGACGGGCAGACTCGCCACGGGAGCATTCAGGTTGAGACTCCAGAATTGGTTGTTGAGCGCGGTGAATAAAAGCGGCGCGGTTTCGCCCGAAATGCGCGCAACGGCGAGAAGCACGCCGGTGACCATTCCCGCACGCGCCGCGCGATAAGCCACCTTGGTAATCATCATCGAGCGCGGCAGCCCGATAGAAGCGGCCGCCTCGCGCAAGGTATCCGGCACGAGGATCAGCATGTCCTCTGTCGTGCGCACAACGACAGGCACAACAATGACAGCCAGTGATACCGCTCCGGCCCATCCGGAAAAGTGACCCATTTGCGCAACCATCACCTCGTACACGAACAACCCGACAACGATCGACGGCGCGCTGAGCAGGATGTCGTTGATGAAGCGCACGACCGTCGTCAGCCCGTCATAGCGGCCGTATTCCGCCATATAAGTGCCGGCGAGTATGCCAAGCGGCGTGCCGATCAGAACCGCAATGGTCGTCATCACCAGGCTGCCGGCGATTGGGTTGAGCAGCCCGCCCGCCGAGCCCGGCGGCGGCGTCATCTCCGTAAACACCGAAAGAGAGAGACCGCTGAAGCCTTCCCAAAGGAGCACGGCGAGGATCAGCACCAGCCAGGACAGGCCGAACGCCGTCGCCGCAAAGGCCAGCGCCATTGAAATTCTGTTGCGCCGGCGCCGGCTGGCATAGAGCGGCGACTGAAAGGTCGTAGCCATGGTCAACCTCCCACCCGCGCATTCAGCCGCATCAGCATCAATCGCGCGGCTGCCAGAACGATAAACGTGATGACGAACAGGATGAGGCCAAGCGCGATGAGCGCGGACGTATAAAGATCGCCGACCGCTTCCGTAAATTCATTGGCGATGGTCGCGGAGATGGTCGTGCCGGGTGCAAGCAACGACCCGGAAATGCGGTGCGCATTGCCGATCACAAAAGTCACGGCCATGGTTTCGCCGAGCGCGCGGCCGAGCCCCAGCATCACGCCACCGATGACGCCAACGCGCGCATAGGGCAGCACAACATAGCGCGAGACTTCCCACGTGGTGCAGCCAAGACCGTAGGCGGCTTCCTTGAGCACCGGCGGAACCGCCTCGAATACGTCGCGCGAAATTGACGTCACGAAAGGAAGCACCATGATCGCGAGGATCAAGCCGGCCGTGAGAATGCCGATCCCGTAAGGCGGACCGGCAAACAGGTACGACAGCACGGGGAGTTCGCCGAACAGGGCGATGAGAAATGGTTGCACGTGCTGCTGCAGAAACGGCGCGAACACGAACAGCCCCCAGATTCCGTAAATGATGCTCGGGATACCGGCGAGCAACTCGATGGCGATGCCAACCGGGCGCCGCAACCACATCGGGCAGAGTTCGGTGAGAAACACGGCGATAAACAAGCCAACCGGAACGGCGATCAGCATCGCGATGATCGATGTAACGATGGTGCCGTAGATGGGCGCAATGGCGCCGAATTTTTCGGTAACCGGATTCCAGGCGTCTTCGTAGAGGAAACTGACCCCAAACGTGCGGAGCGCCGGCAGCGAACCCCATACCAGCGAGACGATGATACCGCCGAGGATGATCAGCACCGTGATGGCGGCAGCGCGCGTAAGCTGTCGATACGCAGCGTCTCCCAGACGCAAGCGCTGAAGAACCCTCGCCCGGTCCACCTGATCGGCGACAGTAATTCCGGAACCCTGCAACGCCACGTCAACCACGGGCGGTCTCCCGGTCGGTTGCATCCGGCTCTCCTTGGGCTTTTCGCCGCTGGGGAGGGCCACTCAAGCGGCCTGGAGGCCGCAATACAAGCCGCCTGTCTTTGGCGGTGGACAAGGAAAGGGCGCCGTAGTGGCGCCCTTTCCCATTGACGCTGAGATCAGTTGGCCATCGCGAACAAGGGCTTGCCGCTCGCGTCCTTGATGTCGCTCTTCCAGTACTGCTCGATGTCATTGACCACGTTGGCCGGCATCGGGACATAGTCGAGGCTCTCGGCCATCTTGCCGCCGTTCTTATAGGCCCAGGCGAAGAACTTGAGCGCTTCACCGGTGGCTACCGGATCGACAGGCTTCTTGTAGACGAGGATCCAGGTCGCCGCCGTCATCGGCCAGGACTTGTCCCCCGGCTGGTTCGCAAGGATCACACCGTAGCCCGGC
This sequence comes from Pseudomonadota bacterium, assembly GCA_046734435.1. Lineage (GTDB taxonomy): Bacteria > Pseudomonadota > Alphaproteobacteria > Rhizobiales > Xanthobacteraceae > Pseudolabrys. The sequence continues at coordinate 9,589 of JBKPRE010000221.1, forward strand.
TGCGATTTCCAGTTGGCGTTGGCAGCCGCGGCCTGGAACGCTTCCGAAGTCGGCGACACAGCCTTGCCGGCCTTGTTGATCATGTTGGTGTAAGTGAGCTTGTTCTGCAGGGCATAGGCGTACTCGACGTAGCCAACCGAACCTTTGGTTTGAGCGACGTTATTGGCAACGCCTTCATTACCTTTGGCGCCGATGCCAACCGGCCACTGCACCGAGGTGTTGAAGCCGACTTTCGATTTCCAGTCCGCGCTTACATCCGAAAGGTAGTAGGCAAAATTGTAGGTAGTACCGGAACCATCCGACCGATGTACGACAGCGATCGCCTGCTTCGGCAACTTGGCATTCGGGTTGAGCTTCTTCAGAGCGGGATCGTCCCAGGTCTTGATGTCGCCCATGAAAATTTTGGCGAGTGTCGGGCCGTCGATGACGAGATCGCCCGGCTTGATGCCATCGAGGTTGACGACTGGCACGATGCCGCCCATCACCGTCGGGAACTGGGCCAAGCCGGCTTCATCGAGTTCCTTGCCGGGAAGCGGTGCGTCGCTTGCACCGAACGTTACGGTTTTGGCCTTGATCTGCTTGATGCCGCCGCCGGAACCGATCGACTGATAGTTCAGCCCGTTACCGGTTTCCTTTTTGTAGGCGTCCGCCCATTTGGCGTAGATCGGATAGGGAAAAGTAGCGCCAGCGCCGGAAATGTCCGCGGCGTTGGCCGGAACAAGCGACGCAGCGGCAGCGATGTAGCTGGCGGCTGCGAATGCGGTCCAGTGTTTCACGGGTTCTCTCCATATTTGCGGCCAAAGACCCGCGCGGACCGAAGAGATCCGTCGCCCCCGTCTTTTTGCCCGATCGTTCGGGCAGCCGCTGTTGCTTTAAAAGACGCTCTCCACGACGGCCTCGGACATTTTTGGTTTGTTAGAAGGAGGTCCGAAGTCGGGGTCAGCCTTAGGCGTCGCATGTCACCGTTCTATAAAGCTTCGATGACACTTGAATGACACTGTAAGTCGATGAATTGGCTACGATTCGCCGGATCCTTCGCCCGCGCGCAGGGGAACATGCATCGTAAATGTCGCGCCTTCCCCAGGCGTGCTTTCAATCGTCAGACGCCCGCCGTGCCGGTTGAGCACGTGCTTGACCAGCGCAAGACCTAACCCTGTTCCGCCCTGCGAGCGGCTGTCGGTGACATCCACGCGATAAAAGCGTTCGGTCAGGCGTGGAAGGTGCTCCGGGGCAATGCCGGGACCGTAATCGCGTACCGCGACGCGGGCTTCCGGCAACCCCGTTCGCGTTTGGGTATGTGCGACAGTGATATCCACGCGCTTTCCTGCCGCTCCATATTTGAGTGCATTTTCGACAAGATTTTCGAGTGCACGAAAAAGCTCGTCGCGATCTCCAAGCACGATCAGCGCATCAGACGGAAGCACGACCTTGATCTCGACCCCGCGGTCGCGCGCGAGCATTTGAAGGCCGTCGACGACCTGCCGCACAATCGGGGCCAGATCCACCGGAGTGCTCGGCTGCAAATGCGCGTTGAGCTCAATGCGCGAAAGCGACAGCAAATCATCAATCAGGCGCGCCATGCGGGTCGCCTGCCCCTGCATGATGCCGAGGAATTTGTCGCGGGCGACTGGATCCTCCTTGGCCGGGCCTTGCAGCGTCTCGATAAAGCCGAGCAATGCGGCAAGGGGCGTGCGCAGCTCGTGGCTGGCATTGGCGATGAAGTCGGCGCGCATCTCCTCGACACGGCGCAGTGGCGTCAGATCATTGAACGTCATCAGCAGGATGTCGACGGTGCCGCCGCCGCCCGTCGACAGCGGGACAGGCGTCACGAAAGCTTCGAACCAGCGGTCGAGGGGAACGCGCTCGAAGAACTCGACCCGCTGCGGCTCGTGACGCTTGGTCGCGCGGCGAATGGCGTCAACCAGTTCCGGCATGCGCAACGCGATCAGCGCCGGTTCGCCGCGTCGCAGGGCCGGCGTGATCGTGGCGGCCGCCTCGTTAAACGCGATGACCCGGCCTTCGCGGTCGAGCACGATCGCGGCAGCGGGCAACCCGCCGATCAACTGCTCTATCAACAACGCCTGCGGCTGAGCGAGGATCCGGTCGGCGGCCGGAGCGATGCTTGCGCCGGTTGGCGTTTCCGTGCGGCCAACCAGCGCCAGCCAGGCGCCGCGCAACCGGGTTACCAACGGACTCGGAAGGCTGCGCTCGTCATTTGTCGCCATGATCAACCGGCGTCGGTTTTTTTCGATTCGATCTCGCTGCGGATCGGCTCGGCTAATGACGGTATCCCCGCAGGCCTGGATGGACGACGTGCGCCGCGCACGTTCAGCCAGATTTCGCGCGAACCCAGAATGGCCAAGGCCAGCGCGAACGGGATGATGTAATAAAGCAGCCTGAAAAGAAGCAAACCGGCCAGCACCGATTCCTTGTCGAATTGCCACAGCGCCACCAGCATGGCGGCATCGAACACGCCAAGCCCGCCCGGCGCATGACTCGCGAAACCGAGCAAAGTCGCCGACACGAAGACCACTGCCATCGTGACAAAGCCGATATCCGGGTGGGCCGGCAGCAACATGTACATTGCGAGCGCGCAGCTGCCGAGATCGAGAATGCCGATGCCGATCTGCAGCAAGGTGGATGGCCCGCTTGGCAACTCGACCTTCCATTCGCGCTGGCCGATTTCCCGCGGGGCACTCCACACCCATGCGACGTAGGATATCAGCATCAGTAATATCACCATGCCGATGGCGCGATTGAGCCAGTCCGGCAACTGGTCGATCGGCCCGGCCGCCTGCGGATGGTAGGTGACGCCGAGTCCCAGCACAGTAGCGTTGCCGAGCCAGAACGTCAGGCCGGCGACAAAGCAGATCTTTGCGACCTCGATGGCGTCCAGCCCGTAGTGAGAGTAGATGCGGTAGCGGACAGCACCCCCCGTGAAAACGGTGGCACCGATATTGTGGCCGATCGAATAGCTCGTGAAGCCCGTGAGCGCAGCAATGCGATACGGGATCTCCTTGCGGCCGATCGTGCGCAAGGCAAACCAGTCGTAGAAGGTCAGCGTGAAATAGCCGCACGCCACGAAAAATGCGGCTGCCGCAATATGTTTCGGATCCGTTGCTTTGAGCGCCGCGACCACTTCGTCGACATTGGTGTCGCGCAGCATATGAAAAAGAACAACGACCGCGACCGAAATGATCGCGATGCTCAGCATCACCCCAATGCGATTCCAGCCGATCGTCTCTTGGAAAAAACGCGCCACCGCGCGCAGTACTCCGACCATTAATCCTCCGCTTCGGCGTATCGCCCCGAACGCCGCGCGCCGCGATAGCGCTTGTCTCGACCCCTAGCAGAACTCAGATCGCAGGGCGAGTGGACTGCCCCCGATCCTGTCATGTGATAGGATGCCAAAAATAAGGCCGTTAATAATTGTCAGCGGCAGTCTTTCGGGAGGCCTGCATGAGCCGGTCCAACCAATCCCGCCGTACGGTCCTCAAGAGCGCCGGCCTCGGCGTGAGCGCCGGGCTTCTGTCCGGTCTCGCTCCCGCAACAGCGTCCGAAACCGCGGAAATATGGGCCCATGAATATTGGGCAAATAAAGACGGCGTGAAACTCAATCTCTGGCGCAAGCGTATCGGCGCGCCTTCGCCCGGCGAGCAGCCGCGGCCGGTCCTGTTCCTCGTCCATGGTTCATCCAATTCGTCGCGCTCTTCATACGATCTCAGCGTGCCGGGGAAAGGCGAATACTCGCTGATGAATGTTTTCGCCGGTTATGGCTATGACGTCTGGACCATGGATCATGACGGATATGGTTACTCCGGCTCGTCGGGCAACAGTTCCGATATCGCCAGCGGGGTGGAAGATCTCAAGGCGGCGATCCCGGTCGTCATGAAAGAAACCGGCCGGCAAAAGGCGCACTTTTACGGAACATCGTCGGGCGGGATCCGCGCGGCCGCCTACGCGCAGGCGCAACCCGAAGCGGTCGACCGGCTGGTGCTGTGCGCCTTCACGTACAAAGGAAACGGCGCCGCCGAGATCGAGCGTCGAAGAAAGAGAATCGCCGCCTTGCGCGCGAGTCCGCGGCGCAGACGGAACGCCGACATGATCCGGTCGATCTTCACCCGTGACGGCCATCCTTCACTTTACGATCCGGCCGTGCCGGAAGCGATCATCGCGGCGGAAATGAAGTTTGGCGACACGGTCCCGAGCGGGACCTACCTCGATATGGCGGCGAATCTGCCGATCGTCGACCCGACAAAAATCAAGTCGCCTGTGCTCATGCTGCGCGGCGAGTTCGACGGCAACTCGACCAATGACGACCTGCTCGATTTCTACCGCCAGCTTCCGAACGGTGACCGCCAGTTTGTCATCCTGCCACAGACGGCACACAGCGCCGGCTACAGCACCAACCGGCATCTTCTGTGGTACGCGATGAAGAATTTTCTCGCAGCGCCGGGGCCGATCGCCTGATCAGGCCACGGTGAAAAACGCGCGTAGCGCCTCGGTGGTCTCCTTCGGCGCCTCTTCCGACAGATAATGCCCGCAAGGCAGCGCCTTGGCGCCGACAATGTTGGCCGCGTAGTTGCGCCAGATTTCGGCCGGACCGGGCTTGTGGTTGCGCCCGACCCCGCCGGTCGCCCCCCACAGCAACAGAACCGGGCACTCGATCTTGCGCCCGGCTTCGAAGTCCTTGGTATCCATCTCCAGATCGATGCCAAACGTCGCGCGATAATCCTCGCAGATGGCGTGAATGGTTTCCGGATTGCGAAAGCAGCGTTTGTATTCGGCAAGCGCTGCCGGATCGAAGAAGCTCAAACCTTGCTTTGTCTTCGCAAGCTTCTTTTCGATGAACCAATCGGGGTCCGCACCCATCATGCGCTCGGGAAGATCGTAGGGCTGAATATTGAAGAACCAGTGCCAGGAGAACGTGCCCCATTGCCGGCTGACGTGGTTGAGCAGGTGATGTTGCGGGATGATATCGAGGATCGCCGCGCGCGTGATTTTTTGCGGGTGGTCGAGGCACATCCGATGCAGGACACGCGCGCCGCGGTCATGGCCCGCCGCATAAAACTTGTCGAAGCCGAGCGCGCCCATCACCTCGACCTGATCCTGCGCCATCGCTCGGAACGAATAGCCGGAATGATCCTTGCCGCCGGGTGGTTTTTCGGAATCCCCATAGCCGCGCAGGTCGGTGCACACCACGGTGAAATCGCGCGCCAGAGGCGGCGCAACTTTGTGCCACGACAGATGATTGAAGGGGTTGCCGTGCATCAGCAGCAGCGGCGGTCCCGCGCCGCCAACCACCGTGACGATCCGCGCACCTTTTGTCTTGATGTCGGAGCGTTTGAAGCCGTCGAGCATGCCCCAGTCTATATGACTGTCACGGCAACACCGGCAATGGGTAACCCCGACTTCGCCGTGGCGAAGCCGGGGTCAAAACCCGTCCATGGTTTGCTCGCTTAGTTGCAGACCGTAACGCGGCGAACCTGCAGGCCGAGCGGAGTGTTAACGAGCTTCTTCACAGTGTAGCAGTCGGAGGCAAGGACAGCTGCGGGGGCAACGATACCGACGCCATAACCGAAGCCACCGTACCAATGGCCATGGTGATGATGATGCCAGGCGGAAGCGGTGGTGGGGGTCAGAGCGGCGGCGCCGATTACAGCGGTTGCACCGAGGGCGAGAGCGATCTTGCGGAACATGGCGGTTCTCCTGTTTCAGGGTCTGGTGTTACGGGGGATGTGGTCATCACATCCTGCACATGGGTCGTCCCCACCCGGCAAAAGGTTCAAAGCTTCTTTTTCGCTTCTTTCGACCGGATTGACGAAAGGACCGCACACCCTTTTTTCACGCCAAGAGCGGGCAAAAAGCCGGGATTGACCCCCTTCGGCTTGCCCAAAAGCGCCCGAAAAGAGGAAACTGGCCGCGACCCACCCCGGGGGCGGGCCAGGTGCATGCAAATTTCCGCGAATTGGCTTGAACCCCAGCGCCCCCTCGAGCGACCCATACACGAGCCGATTGTTCTGCGATGCAAACGACTTCGGACGAAGTTCTGATCTCGCGGATCGCAGGTGGCGACCGGCTCGCCATGCAGGTGCTGTACGCGCGGCACCATGTTCGTGTGTACCGGTTCGTTCTGCGGCTGGTGCGAAACGAAGCGACGGCGGAAGACTTGATCAGCGAGGTATTCCTCGACGTCTGGCGGCAAGCCGGGAAGTTCGAGGGCCGTTCCGCCGCCTCGACATGGATGCTGAGCATCGCGCGCTTCAAGGCCCTGTCGGCACTGCGGCGCCGGCCGGAGGAAGAGCTCGACGACGAGACGGCAGAGCAAATCGAGGATCACGCTGACGATCCCGAAACGGCTCTGGCGAAGAAAGACAAAAGCTCGGCCTTGCGGCAATGCCTGGCCAAGCTTTCGGCGGACCACCGGGAGATCATCGACCTCGTGTACTACCACGAGAAGTCGGTGGAAGAAGTTGCCGAGATCGTCGGCATCCCGGAGGCGACCGTGAAGACGCGCATGTT
>JBKPRE010000222.1:0-5830 GCA_046734435.1 Pseudomonadota bacterium
ACCGCTTTATCGGTGTCGGCATCGCTGCCGGAAGTCCACACAATATCGAGCACGATGTCGCGATCTTCAATCAGGCCCGCTTGGCGCAAGCCTGATCTAAAGGCATCGACTAGCGACTTGTCATAGTCGTTGGATGGTGACCCGAACGGGAGCAAACCAATTCTGGTCGGCCCTTTGGCATGCTGCGCGCGCGCCGCAAACGGCCAGGTTGCCGCAACCCCACCGACCAGTCGGATGAATTCGCGCCGTTTCATACTGCCCCCGGTCGCCCCCGAAGGCTCGAACAGAACATCGTATCAACTGACACCCCTATTTTGAAAGGGGGCCACCTAACGTCCGCTTTGGTCAGCCGAATCGGCGCAGCACAAACTAATGTCCGCTTTACACCTGAAAGCGACGGCAAAGCGGACATCCGCAATCGGGCATTTCCGCTTGCCTCCAAAACCGGGCATGTGCAGTGCAAAACCTGATGTCGGCTATGGGCCAGAAACACACCTCGGTAACTATTCGATCAACTCGTCTGCTCGGGCAAGCAGCGCCGGCGGCACGGTGAGGTCCAGGGCCTTGGCAGTCTTGAGATTGATCACGAGTTCAACTTTGGTCGCTTGTTGAACCGGAAGCTCAGCAGCCTTCTCACCTTTGAGAATACGACCAGTGTATACTCCGACCTGACGGTAGGCTTCCGTATTGCTGGCGCCATAAGCCATGAGACCACCCGCCTTAGCGAACTCACTAAACGGATAGACCGCAGGCAGGCGATACTGCAGTGCCAAGTTGGCCAGCTGCTTAACTTGGCTGGTAAAGAACGCATCTGAAGAAATGATGAGGCCGCTCGCTTGGCGCTGGCTGCTTTGTTCAAAAACGGCATTAAAATCCTGTCCGGCACTGGCGTAAAGTACATGTATCTGCAACCCACGTGCACTGACCGCTGATTTAACCGCCGCTATCAGGTCGTCAGCCACTCCGCGATTTGTCGGATTGACGAGTAATCCGAAGCTGTGGGCTCTCGGGAAAAGTTCGTGCAACAGTTCTATTTGTTTGGCTCCGAGCTCAACCTGCAAATTGGTCACGCCCGTAAGATTCGTTCCCGGCCGGCTTAACGATTCTACGAAGCCAAGCTGTATTGCATCGCCAGCAATATAAAACACAATCGGAATAGTATTGGTGGCCGCCTTTGCAGCTATGGTCGCAGCGGTGTTGCCGGGTGCAGCAATGACGGTCACCCGTCGCTGGACCAGTTCTTGAGCCAGCCGGGGCAGTCGGTCGAGCTGGTTGTTCGCCCAGCGGAATTCGATTTGGACGTTTCGTCCTTCAACGAATCCGATTTCAGCAAGACCGCGGCGAAACGCTTGGAGACGCTCCGCGAAGAATTCAGGGGCCGCGCTGCCAAGAAACCCGATTACCGGAACAGGCTCCTGCGCACGCGCCGCCAGTGGCCACACAGCCGCGCTGCCGAGAAGGGTGATGAATTCGCGCCGTCTCATCGCCACCCCCGAAACACAGGACAGCTATCGTAGCGGCTCAAACATGCACGGGGGAGTCCCTCCCATGTCGGCTTATTCGACGACCTCATCGGCGCGCAGTAAGAAGGACTCTGATATCTTGAGTCCGAGAGCCTTTGCCGTCGTTACATTGACAACCAGCTGAAACTTCGTGGGTGCCTGGACGGGCAAATCTCCAGGCCGCTCGCCTTTCAAGATTCGATCAACGTAGAGGGCCGCTCCGCGAATTTGGTCAATTTGATCAGTCCCGTATGACATCAATCCACCGTCTGCAACATAGTATCGATAGGGGATAAACCGCTGGCAAAGCCAATCGCGCGGCGAGATCGATGATCTGCTTGCGGTGAACTGACGTGAACACATCGGTCATTACGATCAAACCGCCTCCCGGAACACGGGCAAACTCCGTAAGAGTCCGTTCAATCTCGGCGGCGTCATGCACTTGAGCTGCCGTTACACTCACCGTATGTGACGATGATGCAGATTCGATCGAGCCCATGTACAATTGGGTATAGGCGGCTGTCTGGGGATTAAACACAACGGCGGCTCGCCTCATGCTGGGCGAAACTTGCTTCAGTAACTCCAGCCATTTTCCGCCAATAGTCCGATCATAATTCGTAAAACCAGTCACCGCTCCGCCAGGTTTCGCTAAGCTCTTGACGATGTCTTGGCCGATTGGATCGGACACTTGGGTAAAAATGATAGGGATGGTTTTCGACTCCCGCTGCAATGCTTTGACTGCCGGGGTCGAAACAGCCACCACTAGCTCATCCTTAAGCTTGACAAGGTCGGCTGCATGGTGACGAAAGCGATCACGATCGCCTGCTGCCCAGCGATAGTCGATCCGCAGATTAAGACCCGATTTCCACCCTAACTTTTCCAATTCTTGCGTCAGCACCTTTGCCCGAATTTGTCCTTCCGGATCACCTTCGGCATATTGCATCAGGACGCCGATACGCCGCGTCCGCGCAGTTTGCTGTCCGCGTGCCGCGAGCGGCCACGCCGTCGCGCCACCAACAAATGAGATGAAATCGCGCCGTCTCATTGCCTCCCCCACGAGGCTCAGGGCAGGGCATCGTAACGGTTCAAACGAGGCTCGTTAAGGGACCAGCCATGTCCGTTTTGGGTCAAAACCAGACATATGCAGTGCAACGGCTCATGTCCGCCTTGCCCGCAATAGCGGACTTCCGCAACGGGCCATGTCTACTTTTTTCTTCAAAGCGGTGCGGCGCATCTAGCAATTCGGATATAGGCCAAAAGCGGACATCCCTTGGCTTTGCCGGGCGAAATGACCGGGATCTATCATTCAACTAGGATGGGAGGGCGTATGCGGATCACTCCATTAAAGCGACGCGAATTTGTAGCCCTGCTCGGTGGCGCGGTGGTTTGGCCGCTGGCGACACACGCGCAGCAGTCCGCAGCGCCGGTGATCGGATTCCTCGATGGTCAGTCACCTGACGCGCGCCTGATGATGGCGTTTCGTCAAGCCCTAAAAGATGCTGGCTTTGTCGAGGGAAGGAACGTGGCGCTCGACTATCGCTCTGCGAATGGTCACACCGAACAACTTTTAACCCTGGCTGGAGATCTGGTGGACCGACGCGTCGCCGTGATCGTCGCGACAGGAGGCACCGCCGCGGCAAACGCCGCTTATGCAGCAACCACAACGATTCCGATTGTGTTCGCAAGCAGCGCCGATCCGATCGCATCTGGCCTGGTCAACAGCCTCAATCGGCCCGATGGCAATGCGACGGGGGTCTACGTTTTCCAGCAAGCTCTTGAGGGAAAGAGACTAGGGCTCCTGCGCGAATTGGTGCCGCAGGCCGGGTTGATCGCGGTGCTGCTTAATCCAACCAACGCAAATTTCCAAACTCAATTGGGAAGCGTTCAGGAGGCTGCGCGCGCGGCTGGACAAAGATTGAGCATCTTGAGTGCGAGTACCGAACACGATATCGAGCTTGCGTTCGCGACCGCGGCCGATTCACGCGCGCAAGGGCTGTTGGTCGGTTCGGACTCGTTCTTTGACAGTCGGATCGACCAAATTGTTGCGCTGGCCTCACGCCACGCCCTTCCGGCGATTTATGAGGGACGTGATTTTGCCATTGCCGGTGGTCTCGCCAGCTACGGCACGAGCGTCGCCGACGCTTATCGCGAGGTAGGCATGTACGCAGGCCGTATTCTCAAGGGAGAGAAGCCCGCCGACTTACCGGTCGTGCAGCCGACCAAATTCGAGTTTGTAATCAATCTGAAGACCGCCAAGGCGCTCGGTCTCCACGTGGCGCCCGGACTGTCAGCCCGCGCCGACGAGATCATCGAATGAGAACCGGCAAGGAGGTTATCGGGCTTTCTCGTACGGGTAGATTAAATTGCCCGACTCGTACTCGGTAGGCCAGACCACGACCTCGGTCGAAATATCCTTGAACTGGGCAAGATCGCTGTTCTGGATGTTCTGGAACTGGACCTGCAGGATGCGCGACTGCGCCAATTCGCCGTCGGCACCGAACCTCACATCGCCGACCACAGTCTTGAAGGTGTGGGTGCGAATGTAATCCCCGAGCTTGGCGTCATCGAGGCTTTCGGTCGCTACGATTGCCTGCTGGAGGACCTGCAGCTGGGCGTAGCTCCATGGTGCCATGTAATAGCCCAGCGCATCCGCCCCTTCGACCGACGCGCGCGCTTGGTATTTCTTCATCAGATCATGCGCGCCAGCGCCCTGCATCTTTGGAACCGGCAACCAGAAATCGAAATTGGTCCAGCCATTGAGCAGCGGACCAAGCTCGATCTTGGTCGCCGTGCTTTGCAGGCCGACCATGGCGCCGCCGATCATTTTGGGCCTGAAGCCGATCCTGCTAACCGCGCGTACCATACCGACCGAGTCGGGGGGGTAGGAGCACACGATAACGAGGTCAGGATGAGTCTCCGCAATCGCCCGGACAGCCGGCGCGAGGTCGGTGGTTGCCGCTGGATACCTGCGGTCATAGACCACACGGAGGCCGATCGCTTTGGCATTTGCGCGCGCGCCTTCACAAGCATACAGGCCGTGCCCGGTGTCGGCCGCCAGAATTGCGACTGTTTGCGGCGCTGGACTTTGTCGCATCGCCAGCTCAAAGAAGCCTTTGGTGTACGAGGGCTTTGCGTCGGACCCTGTTGGAATCATGCTGAAGTAATTCGGGTAATTAAATTCACCATTCAACGCAGTCGCGAATAGACCGATGAACACTTTTTTTCGCTGCATGGCGACCGGCATTGCCGCGGCTACCAGGGTCGTGCCGTAGCCGCCGATGATTAGGTCGACATGGTCGACGTCGAGTAGCTTTGTATAAATGCCCGGTATCGCCGCCGGATTAGTTTGATCATCATAATAGACAAGCTTCACGGACCGCCCGAGCAGCCCACCTTGGGCGTTAATATTTTCTTCCCAAATTTTCTGAGCGAGTAGCGCGGACTTTCCGTTGGCGGCCAGTCCACCGGTCAGCGCCATTCCGTAGCCAATCTTGATCGGCTCCCCACTTTGCGCTGCGGCCGGAGCGGGGAAGGACGCTGCGACAACAAACGTCAAAACAGCGACCCCGGCCCATGCGGATACAGTGCCGCGGAGAAAAGTGATGAAATTGTGCCACCGCATTAGTGCCCCGCGAAGGTCATGCCCTAGGGTACCTGCTCAAACGGGTTCTGGAAGGGGGTGCCATGTCCGCTTTGCGTCACAAGTAGACATATGCAGTGCAAAATGCCATGTCCGCTTTACCCCGGATAGCGACCACGAAAGCGGACATCGGCACACCGTCATGTCTGCTTTAAAAAGCGGACATGTGCAGCGCAACCAGCGATGTCGGCTATGGGCCAAAAGCGGACTCATGCGCTGCAACATGATCGCACAAAAAGAAAGACCGCCACGCGGCGGCCTCTCCGAAATTCGATCTAGTGATCAGGCGGCAACAGGCCAGGAGCGCACACATCGCTCCACAGCCGCTGCTGTGCGCCAAACAGTATTCCTTTTGGAACCATGAGTGCGTCCGCCGGACTCCGCATTATCAATCGATAGAAGCCTTTTCGCGTACTGAGCGACCAGGATTGTGCGTTTTCGTAATGCGCGTCTTCTTCGACGACTCTGTGCCACTGCCCCGCGGGTCGGCCGAACGCTGTTTGTACATCGTCGGTGCAAGGAGAGCTGCTTGGGTTCGGCTCTTCAGCTTCAATTGCTGCAAGATCGCCGACACATGCAGCTTGATTGTGTGTGGTGAGCGAAAAAGCGTTTTAGCAATCTCCTTGTTTGATTTGCCCTGCCCCAGGAGGCGGAGGACTTCCATCTGACGCTTACTCAGTTTGGTGCC
>JBKPRE010000223.1:0-18229 GCA_046734435.1 Pseudomonadota bacterium
ATGATCGGCAAACCGGCATCGCGGAATTTCGCGCCCCAGACCTCGTCCGAAGCGAGGAACACGGGAACGCAATTGACCATGGCTACACCCGCTTCAATGCAGGCCTGCGCGTAATACTTGACCGCGCGCTCGGAGCCGACCGGGAGGTAGCAGACAAGCACCTCGGCACCCGACGCGCGCAACGCTGCGGCGACATCGGTCGGCTCGAGATCGACCGGACGGAAGGCATTGTCATCGGGATAGTCGGCCATGTGCGGCGCGATCCCGTCGAGGACCGGACCAGCCTGCACGATGACATTCGACACCGGAAGCGCGCTCTGAAAGATGCGCGTGCAATTCGGCTTTGCGAAGATAGCCTCTTCCAGCGGGTGACCGACCTTGCGCCGGTCGACGTCGAAAGCGGCGACAAACTCGACGTCGCTGCAACGATACCCGCCGATCGAGTGACGCATGACGCCGTCGAGGGCGGCACCCTGACGATCCCGGTAATATTCTACGCCTTGCACCAGTGAACTTGCGCAATTGCCGACGCCGGCAATAGCGACCTTGATATTCTTACGCATGCTCAGTCCGTCCCCCGAAAACGCAATTATTGGACCGCCAGAAAACTTCTGATAAGTCAAAAGGTTAGCCAGAAGCAGGCAGCCCCGTGCCCTTTCTTCAGACCTTATACTGCATCAGCCCCCTTCCGGCCATCTGGCTTTAGGCGGCTTTTCACTGCGTGAGGCTTTTAGGAAACAGTCCGGCAGAACCAGGGGTTGCGATTGGGTTTGTAATTTTGCCGCGGAGCGTTCCAACCCGTTTGCTCAGGCGTCGGAAAGTGATGTGGTGCCCAGGGGCGGAATCGAACCACCGACACCGTGATTTTCAGTCACGTGCTCTACCAACTGAGCTACCTGGGCGCCGGGACGGCCCAAAAGGACCGCTCAGCAAGGCGCGGGCGTTATAAAGGTCCAAATTCGCAGTGTCCAGAACGCCCCCGCTCAGGCTTTAACACCAAGGGCCGCGCGGAACCTGCTCTTGATCTCGGCGCCGTCGCGCAAAGGCAGTACGCGGGGCGGTTCATCGGCGGATATTAAGACACGAGCAAAAAGCGTACCGCGCAGATTTTTCAGCCGGGCGGCAAGGTCGGCCAAGGCGTGATCGTCGCGGACATCGAGGCAGGTCGGGATTCCGCAGGCGCCGGCGACCCGGATGAGATCAACTCCGTTTTGCGTGTGGCTGGGCTGCATGCCGGTCTCGCCATAAACGCCATTGTCGAAGACGATGACCGCGAGATTGGGCGGCCGTTTATTGCCGATGGTCGCAAGCGCGCCAAGCCCCATCAACATTTCGCCGTCGCCGGTGATCACCGCGACGCGGCGATCCGGTTGCGCGAGCGCGAGCCCCAATCCGATCATGGCGGCTCCGCCCATCGCGCCCCAAAGATAGAAATTGCGCGGGTCATCGCCGGCCGCGGCGAGATCCCAGGTCGTCGAGCCGAGGCCGGGCACAACGAGCAACCCCTCGTCACGGTCTTTGACAAGTGTGGCCATCGCGGCACGGCGCTCGAGCATCACTTGGTCCAGACCTTCCTGCCGATCAGCTGCTGCGAGAGCACCATGGCGACGATGCGCTCATCGCCGAAGGTCTGCTGGACGGCACGCTCGGCGATGCCGGGCACCTCGCCGGGCTCGCGAACCCGGTAGACTTCGGCTTCGCACAGCTTGAGGACCGGATCGACGATCGATCCCATCGGCACCTGCCACGGATTGAACTCCTCCCATTCGCCGCGCATCGTGATCAGCATCAGCAGTGGAAAGCGGCAAGTGCGGGCCAGCGACAGCATGTTGATACAATTGCCAAGGCCGCTCGATTGCATCAGCAGCGCAGCGCGCTGCCCGCCGAGCCAGGCGCCCGCAGCCAGGGCGATCCCCTCTTCTTCCGTCGTCAGAACGACATCGTGGATATCAGGATCGGCGCGGCAGCGATCGATCAACCGCGCATGGCCTGCGTCGGGCACGTAGCCGACCTGGCGCACCCCGCCGCGCTTGATCGTCTCGAACAACTGATCAGGCCACTGCCCGGCTTGCGCACTCATCGATCGCCCGCCTCGCCATCGGCCGGCCGCTCGCCGTCTTCGTCTTCTTCGTCCTTGGCGGGGATCGCGTAGACGCCGGAAAGCCAGCGGTTGAGATCGATGTCCGCGCAGCGCTTGGAGCAGAATGGCTTGAAAGCCGGCTCGACCGGCTTGCCGCAGATCGGGCAGGACCGCACGGCGGGTGTTTTGCGGTCGATCTCGTTCATGGCGGAACAAAATTTGCGGTTATCGAACAAAACTCAAGTAGTCCTTCAGACCGGGTTCAGCCAGCCGAAGCGGATCGGATAACCTTCACCGCCCAGCAAAGTCATGACCTCATAGAGCGGCAGGCCGACGACATTGGTGTAGGAGCCGACGATCTTCACGATGAACGTTCCCGCAATCCCCTGCGCCGCATAACCGCCCGCCTTCCCGCGCCATTCACCTGACGCAAGATAGGCTTCGATATCTTCTTCAGTCAGGCGCTTGAAGCGCACGCGCGTTTCCACCAGGCGCTGACGAAAGGCCTCCTTCGGCGTCACAAGACAGATCGCAGTATAGACGCGATGATTACGGCCGGAGAGAAGGCGCAGGCACTGCGCCGCCTCATCAAGAAGCTCCGCTTTCGGCAAGATGCGACGCCCGACCGCGACGACGGTGTCCGCGGCCAGCACATAGGCGCCGCGCAAGGCATCGTCGAGCTTCACGTTTTCAAGGGCAGCCGACGCCTTGGCGTGCGCAAGGCGCGTGGCATAGGCGCGCGGAATCTCGCCGCGGTGCGGCGTTTCATCGAGATCGGTGGGCTTGAGCGCATCCGGCTCGATCCCGGCCTGATTGATGAGCGCGAGGCGGCGCGGCGAACCGGAAGCAAGCACGAATTTGGGACGGCCGATCATCTGCCCGGAGCGCCAATGGATGCGTTGGAGAAAAGCTACAAGGGCGCGGAACCTAACGGAATAGGCCTCTATTCACAACCCGAACGGGCACGGGGGCCGTCATTCATTCCCGCCACCAGGCCGTCCGAAGCGCTCGCGGATGCGTGCCGTCAGTTGGTCACGCACCTCGCGGTAGGCGTTAAGTCGCTGCTCGCGGCTGCCCTCCGTTCCGGTCGGGTCGACCATTGGCCAATATTCCACCTCGGCCGGAACTGTCCGGGTCAATTCAAGCGCCCTGTGATGGGCGGGCGGCGAGAGCGTCACGATCAGATCGAAGTTGAGGCCTTCCAGGTCGTCCAGTTCCTCGAATGTGATTGGCTTGTGCCGGGAAATGTCGATGCCGACTTCATCCATCGCCGCGACAGCAAAAGGATCGAGCTCACCCTTCTGCACCCCGGCCGAGCCGACATAAACGTTCGTTCCGAGCATCTGCCGCATCAAGGCCGCCGCCATCGGCGAGCGCACGGAGTTCATGCCGCAGGCGAACAGCACCGCGTGAGGACGCGACGGGCGCTCGGGCGCGGCCATCCGATTGTCAGCCCTTCCAATGCAGCACGCAGATCAATGTGAACAACCGGCGCGCGGTATCGATGTCCACCGTGACCTTGCCCTTGAGCCGCTCCATCAAAATGCGCGAGCCATCGTTGTGGATCGCGCGGCGACCCATGTCGATCGCCTCGATTTTGTCGGGCGTCGCGGTGCGGATGGCCTGATAGTAACTGTCGCAGATCATGTAGTAGTCCTTGACGATCCGGCGAAGCGGCGTCAGCGAAAACAGGTGCGCGACCACCGGCGTTCCGTCCTCTTGCCGGATGTCGAACACCAGGCGATTGCCGTTAATGCTCAGATGGAGCGTGTAGGGGCCGCTCTCGTGGCCGACGGGTGCGAAGGAGTTCTGCTCAAGCAGGTCATAGATCGCGACCTGGCGCTCGTGCTCGACGTCAGGATTGGAACGGCCGATCGATTCCTCGTCGAGAACCACGGCGGCAAGGCGCCGTTTCGCTCCTGCCGGCGCTGATTTTGCCGCACTCATTTCAGATTGAGGCGTATCGACACCGAGCGCGCATGGGCGCTCAAGCCCTCCGCCTCGCCGAGTGCGATCGCCGCCGGGCCGAGCGCGCGTAATTGCTCCGGCCCGCATTTAAGCAATGAGGTGCGCTTCATGAAATCGAGCACGCCCAGGCCTGACGAAAATCTCGCCGAGCGCGCGGTCGGCAGCACGTGATTGGAACCCGCAACGTAATCGCCGATCGCCTCCGGCGTGTGCGCTCCAATGAAAATTGCACCCGCATTGCGAATTCGCTTCACCAGGCGCTCGGCGTCGTCGGCGATAATTTCGAGGTGCTCCGGCGCGAGCTGATCGACCAGCGCGATCGCATCGTCAAGCTTGCGCACGACGATGACTGCGCCGAAATCGCTCCATGACGCGCCGGCGACTTTCGCGCGCGGCAGCGTCTTGAGCTGCGATTGCACGGACTTCTCGACGCGGTCGGCGAGACCGGCATCGTCCGTGATCAGGATCGACTGCGCGCTGGCATCATGCTCGGCCTGCGCAAGCAGGTCGGCGGCGATCCAGTCGGTATTGGCCGTCTTGTCGGCGATGATCAAAACCTCGGACGGCCCGGCGACCATGTCGATGCCGACCTTGCCGAACACCAGCCGCTTGGCGGCCGCAACATAGGCATTTCCGGGCCCGACGATTTTGGCGACCGGAGCAATGCTGTCGGTGCCATAGGCCAGCGCAGCAACCGCCTGCGCGCCGCCGATGCGGTAAATCTCGTCGACGCCGGCGAGACGCGCCGCGGCCAGCACCAGCGGGTTGAGCTTGGCGTCGGGCGCCGGAACCACCATCGCCAGCCGGGAGACTCCGGCAACCTTGGCCGGCACTGCATTCATCAGGACCGATGACGGATAGGCCGCCGTGCCGCCGGGAACGTAAAGCCCGACCGCTTCGATCGCGGTCCATTTCGCGCCCATCTCGACGCCGAGAGAGTCGGTGAAGCGGTCGTCGCTCGGCTTCTGCCGGCGGTGATAGGCCTCAATCCTGTCGCGCGCGACCTTGAGGGCGGCGACCGCATTTTCGTCACAGGATTTTTCGGCGGCGTCGATCTCCGCGGTCGCCACGCGTAATCCGATCTTTGCAAGATCGACACGATCAAACCTGGCGGTCAGCTCGAACAACGCACGGTCGCCGCGCGCCACAACATCCGCAATGATGTCGCGAACGGCCTCCTCGACGTCCTGCGCGGCCTCGCGTTTGAGCGCAAGCAGACTCCGAAACCGGTCCGCGAAATCCGCGCTTTGGCTGTCGAGACGAAGAGGCATGACCTGATCCTGCCGGGGCGGCCCGGTCGACAAGGTCAATGGGTGATGCGCGTGCTGGCGTCAACCCTCGACGCCACCGAAAATGCTTAATCAGAGCCGTTTTGACTTGGCCAGCCCGTCATCGGCGTCGACATGGGCGGGGCAATGACCCGTCGTCCAGCTCGACCCAAGGTCGGCCAACTCGGCTTCGAGGCATTCGACTTCGAGCCGCACCGTCGCGCCGCCCGAGAACTCGAGCAGGACGACACCGGACGGAGCCTCGGTCTCGGTGAATTCCACCGCCAGGAGATTGAGTACGTCATCTTTGTGCGCGGGATCGACCTGCCGGCATTTGCAACTCAAAACGCGCTCGAACCGCAGAGCAGCCCGCCGCCGCCGGAATTCGGGATTGTCGCCTTGCACTCCCTCCCAGTCGAAGCGGTTCAGGGCAACGACGACGCGCTTCTCCTGCGGCCGCCATAGGATGTCCGAGACCCTGACCACCGCGTCCTGCAGGTGGGTGGAAGCAACCTCAAGATCCTCTTCGTCGAGGACCACGAATTTCAGCTGGTCCATGGCGCTCGCGCTCCCCTCTTGCCGTAGTTAGGCAAGCCTTTTTCGTCGCGCAAGATGGCAGGAAATCAGAATGCCGGCTCCAGCCCGGCCGCTGTATAGCGGCCGCGCGTCGCGGGGTCGGTCAGCTTGCGCAGCAGGGCTTCGGCCCCCGCACGCGAGGCGGCGCCCGTATGAATTGCCGCTGTATAGGTATTGGCGGTGTGGAGGTGGCCCGGCAACGGGCCGACCACCTTGGCCCCGCGCACCGGCAGGACTTCGCTGATAAAGGTGGTCCCAAGCTCGGCGCGGCCTTCGGCAACCAGGACCGCCACGTCGTGACCGCCCTTTCCGAGCACCGCCTTCTTGTTGACCGCGTCGGCGATCCCGAGCTTCTGCAGCAGCGCAGAGAACATGATACCGCCGGAGCCGCCGGCCTTCGGATCCGTATAGGCAACCGAGCGCGCGTCCAACAATGCCTGCTTGAACGCGTCGGGCGTTGAAATGTCGGGTTCGGGCGCACCCTCGCGAACGATGACCCCGGTAACGGTGCGGCCCAGATCGGCGCTGCTTCCCGGCACGACAAGACCGAGTTTTGCCAATTCGGCGATTGCGGATTCCGACAGGACGACGAGGTCGGAAACCTCGCCGTTCTTGATCCGCTCGCGCAGCGAGCCCGCGGTGCCGAAATTCAGATTGAGCTTGTTGCCGCTCTCACGCTCGAACTCGGCGCCGAGGGCCGCGACCATCGTCTTCACGGCGCCCGCGCTCATGACCTTTATGTCAGCCACGTGAACTCCCCCCGTCCTCAGTCATGCCCGGCCATAGCCGTCCGAAGGACGGCGTGCTTTCGCACGCCTATGTGCCGGGCATCCACGTCTTTCCATCATAGGAAACAAGACGTGGATGGCCGGGACAAGCCCGGCCATGACAAGAAGTGAGGGAATTCTAGGCGCTGATGCGCTCGATCGCCGCCCCGCAACGCACGAGCTTTTCCTCGAGCCGCTCGAAGCCGCGGTCGAGATGATAGACGCGATTGACCATGGTCTCGCCTTCGGCGGCAAGAGCCGCGATGACAAGAGACACCGACGCACGCAGGTCGGTCGCCATCACCGGGGCGCCCTTCAATCGTTCGACGCCTTCGATCGTGGCAGTATCGCCGTCGAGCTGGATGTGCGCCCCGAGCCGCGCCAATTCCTGCACGTGCATGAACCGGTTCTCGAAGATGGTCTCGGTGATATGGGACGTGCCGCTGGCGCGCGTCATCAGAGCCATCAGCTGCGCCTGCAGATCGGTCGGAAATCCGGGAAACGGCGCGGTGGTCACTTCGACAGGCTCAAGCCCTCCCCCATTGCGGGCAATGCGGATGCCCTCATTGGTCGGCGTCACGCTGGTGCCAGTCTGCGCGAGGACATCGAGCGCCGACTGCAGCAACTCGGGGCGTGCATTCTGAAGCAGGACGTCGCCGCCGGTCATCGCCACCGCCATGGCATAGGTGCCGGTCTCGATCCGGTCCGGCAGCACCGCATGGCGCGCGCCGTGCAATGTCGGGACCCCCTCGATCACGATCCGCGATGTGCCCGCACCTGAAATCTTCGCGCCCATTTTGTTCAGACAGTCGGCGACGTCGACGATTTCCGGCTCGCGCGCCGCATTGTCGATCACCGTGGTGCCATTGGCGAGCGATGCCGCCATCAACGCGGTATGAGTGCCGCCGACAGTCACTTTCGGAAAGGCGAATTCGCCGCCGCGCAAGCCTTTTTTTGCGCGCGCGATGACGTAGCCGCCTTCGACCTCGATGTCGGCGCCGAGTTTCTCGAGCGCCATGATCAGCAGATCGACCGGCCGCGTGCCGATCGCGCAGCCGCCCGGCATCGAGACCTTGGCTTCGCCCATGCGCGCAAGCAGCGGCGCCACGACCCAGAAGCTCGCGCGCATTTTCGAGACCAGCTCGTAAGGCGCGGTCGTGTCCACGATGTGTTTTGCGGAAATATGGATGGTGCGGCCCTGATTGGGATCGTCACCCTGCCGCTTGCCGGCGATCATGACGTCGACGCCGTGATTGCCAAGTATGCGCTGAAGCTGGATGACGTCGGCGAGCCGCGGAACATTCTCGAGGATCAGCGTGTCCTCGGTGAGCAGGCTGGCGATCATCAACGGGAGCGTTGCATTCTTTGCGCCCGAGATCGGAATAGCCCCGTTCAGACGCTGCCCGCCAACGATCCGGATCCGATCCATGCCGCCCCCGCTCGCTCTCAGAACGCTCGCAGAACCGATGTAGGAGCCGCCACCGCCTTGCTGCAAGCCTTCCAAGGCAGGCTAGCACCTTCGCCGGGGAATTGCGGCGAAAGTCCGGTGCCGAAAACCCCTTATTTGAACGGTTTAACTGTCGCGAGGCGGCAGGCCGGGCCGCTTGGTGCCTTCACCGGCTGCAGGCGCCTTCCGGCCGCGTTCCTGCGCCTTACGCCGGCGCAGATTTTCACGCAGTTCGGCGGCCAGGCGCTGACTGCGGCTGTCGGGTTTCTTGTCTTTGCCGTACTTCTCATTTTCCATCGCGGCGGCATTATCGGCCTGTCACCCGGCGTTGCAACTTTGCCGCCATCGCCTTGCGTCACCGGGGACCGTGTGGCAGTTTCCGCCGCGTTTTCGCCGCCGCATCTGGCGGCCCGTGCGCACTCTCGCTGCCGTAGCTCAGTGGTAGAGCACCCCCTTGGTAAGGGGGAGGTCGAGTGTTCAATCCACTCCGGCAGCACCATCAAAACGCCAAAGAAATCAAGAAGTCACTGAGAGTTCGAAGTCTTCGGAGCTGTGCCTGATACACAAGACTGCTTCACAATGAAAACCCGGATCGCAGCGATGGAGAAGTTTCCGAGGTATGACATCTCGTGAAGCCGTTCTGCAAATAGTGCCGTTAAGTTGCCTTCTCACACTTTCCCGACGGCTTTGTTGAACCTGGGCTCGCTTTTGCTTCCGATACCTTTGCGCTCGTCGTCAGCTCAACTTTAGCGGACTCTGGCGATGCCGGATTTTTACTCTCCTTATTCGCTTTAGCCATCGTCTCGGCCTTGCCCACTGTTTTGTTTAAACCAATAAGCGCCGACGAAAGGGTTCCAGCCCGGTAGTATGCTTCCAGATCCGTTAGCGCTAAACCGACTGGATAGCTCTTCATGTCACATTTCATATTCTGATAGATGATTGCTGCTTGATCATTTCTATCTGTGCGCATTTGCCCTTCTAAGTTTTGAATGAGGTTACTCATGAGAATCTTCTCGTTATAAGCTGCTCCGGTGCCGGTCACGCCGCTCGCAATCCCTGACAATACGCGGCTGGTCTGTCCAACAGGTATCAGCGCCGCCGTTCCCGTTAGTGCGAGGGTCGAGACTGTCGTAAGGAAACCTATGTCTTGGCTTTCGTGCGTTAGCTGAGATTCATACTGGGTGTAGGCGAGATCGATCGCATACATACGTGAAGTAATGAAGTCATTGCGCGCCTCAACAGTCGCGGGCGTAGGGCTTTCCAGGTGGCCCTTACGCAGTGCTTGGATTTCTTCGTCTGCTGTAAAGAGGCGATCAGGTTGCCTAAGCGACGGGATAAAATTTCCCCAGCACCCTGAGAGTAATAACGCCGCGGTGAAAAGAGTTGTGAGCTTGGTGCCGAGCGCAGCACATTTGCGCATTCCCATGACATTCCCCCCGGTAGATGTTGGGGGGAAATAAGGACACTACTTCTGGCTGTAGTGTAGATTTAGTTGATTACAACTACTGATTTATCCCCGCTACCCGCATTTCACAACAGCGCTATGTCCACTCGCTATCGCGGGTCGTTAGCTCGCTGCCGCCAAGGGTTTGCTACGCGGGCGCCCGGCCTGCACGCGCCCGACCGCGTGCGCGTACTCTTCGATCGGTTTCGGCCGGCCCACCAGATAACCCTGAAATTCGCTGCAGCCTTCGGCCGCCAGAAACCGCAGCTGCTCGTCGGTTTCGACGCCTTCCGCCACGACCGGCAGGTTGAGCCCGCGACCGAGCGCGATGACCGCGCGGATGATCGTGGTTGCCTGGTGACTGTGGCCAAGATTGGCAACGAAAGCCTGGTCGATCTTCATCTTGTCGAACGGGAACGACTGCAAATAGGACAGCGACGAATAACCGGTGCCGAAGTCGTCCATGGCGATGCGCACGCCGAGGCCTTTCAACCGGCGCAGCACCGCCACGGCGCGTGTGAAGTTATCGATCAGGACGCCTTCGGTGATTTCAAGCTCGAGTCGCGAGGGCGAAAGGCCCGTCTCCAGCAGAATTTCGTGCACCAGCCGCGGCAGGTCGCCGTGACGGAATTGCACCGGCGACAGGTTGATTGCCATGCGCAGCGGCCGCGGCCACGACGCTGCTTCGCGACATGCCGTGCGCAAGATCCATTCGCCGAGCGGGACAATCAGACCGCTTTCTTCCGCAAGCGGAATGAAGCTGCTCGGCGGCACCAGGCCGTGACGCGGATGATGCCAGCGCGCGAGCGCCTCGAAGCCGGTTATCTCGCCATCGATATGCGCCTGCGGCTGATAGTGGAGTTCAAGTTCGCCCCGCGAGATCGCGGAATGCAGGTCCTGCTGCAAAGCGCGCTTCTCGCGCAATTGCTTGTCCATCGACATTTCGAAGAAGCGGATCGACCCGCGCAGATCGGACTTGGCGCGGAAGAGCGCCGCATCGGTGTTGGCAACCAATGTCGGCGCGTCGATCCCGTCCTGTGGGTAGATTCCGATGCCGATCGTCAAGCCAACGCGCAACGTATGGCCTTTGATGTCGATATCGGGATCGAATGCCGCCAGCATCCGTTCGGCGAGCGCCTCCGCCACCGCGGGCTTGGTGCCGGTCGGCGTGATGACGGCAAATTCATCACCGCCCAGCCGCGCAAGGAAGGCACCCTGACAGACCCCCTCCAGTCGGCGCGCCACCTCACGGAGCAAGGCATCGCCGACATCGTGCCCGAATACGTCATTGACGGACTTGAAGCGGTCGAGATCCACCGACAGCAGCGCGAAGGTTTCACCGGACACCGACGCGAGCCCGATGGTCGCGACGATGCAGTCGTTGAAGGCGGAACGGTTCGGCAATTCCGTCAGCGCGTCATGGTGCGCCATGTGCTCGATGCGCTGCTCATTGTGTTTGCGCTCGGTCAGGTCGTTGATGACAGCGATCAGGTATTGCGGCGTCCCGTCGGGCCCCGCCACCGACAGGCGCGTCGCGGTTACAATGCGCGTGCCATTGGCCGGCGTAACGACCGCATGCTCGTCGAGGAATGCCGGCTCGCCCGTTTCAATCAGCTTTCGGTCTTCGGCCTCGATCTTTTCCGCGCTCGATTGCGGCATGATGTCGGCAGAGGTTTTTCCGAGCATGGCCGAACGGCCAATCCCCAGATACTTTTCGGCGGCGCGATTGACCAGCAGATAGCACAAATCGGGAATGCTCT
Organism: Pseudomonadota bacterium; assembly: GCA_046734435.1. Taxonomy (GTDB): domain Bacteria; phylum Pseudomonadota; class Alphaproteobacteria; order Rhizobiales; family Xanthobacteraceae; genus Pseudolabrys. Next base: position 11,311 of record JBKPRE010000223.1, read on the forward strand.
TCACGATGATCGGCGACGGTACGTTTTCGATGATTCTGCTGAGAAACGATCGCGTGCTCTCAAGCTCACGCTCGGCCAGATTGCGCTCGGTAACGTCCTCGTGTGTCGCCACCCAGCCGCCGCTTTGCATCGGCTGATTCACCACGGCGACCGTGCGGCCGTCCTTCAGTGGGATGGTGAGGGTAAAGGCCTGGCCCCGCTTGAGCGCCTCGCGCAAGTCCGTTTCATAGCGTTGCGGGTCGAGAGGGAATGTTCCCGAGGCGATGCGCGCTTCAAGCAGATCGCGCACCGTGCATCCCCGCCAGATGCGATGCAGGTCTATCCGGTACATCTCCCGATATCGCTCGTTCCAGACAACCAGGCGGTTCTGCGCATCGAACATGCACAGGCCTTGATTCATGTTATTGAGAGCTTCGTCGAGCCGAAGATGCTGCTCGCCGCCGTTTCTGCGAATCTGCCAACCGAATATCGATGCCACCAGCGCAAGCGATGCCCCGGCGAGGAGCATCGCCTCAGCGAATGAAGTGGACGCAATGCCGGTGAGAAAGAAAATGATTCCCATCGCCGCCAAACTTGCGATGGCGCCAACCAGGCCGGCGAATGCAGTCAATCGCCAGTCGCGCTGCGTCGCGAAATTTGCCGATCCACGAAACATGACCTGCGCCGATTTGGTGGACGCAATGGTTCAAAGTTGCCGATATTTTGCAATTGTGGACGATCAACTCTGGTGTCCTGTTAAATTTCGAGACACCTGACGGTTAATGGAAATTAACGCTACGCATGCGTGAACATGCGTCCGCAATCTTTCGACATGGCTCCGGGAAAAGCGGATCAGTTGGGCTTCAGGAAAGCGAAATCGCAGCCCTGATCGGCGCCGAGGATTTCCTGGGCATATAGACGGGAGTAGCCGCGCGCAGGCGCCGGCACGTCGCGTTTTGAGTCCGCCGCGCGGCGCTTGAGTTCGGCGTCGTCGACGAGAAGGTCGATGCGTTTCTGCTTGACCGAAAGGCGCAGGCGATCGCCGTTCCTCACCAGCCCGAGCACCCCGCCCGATGCGCTGTCGGGCGTCACATGAAGAACGATCGTGCCGAATGCGGTGCCGCTCATGCGCGCGTCCGACACGCGCACCATGTCCTTGATGCCTTTTGACGCGAGCTTCTTGGGAATCGGCAAATAGCCGGCCTCGGGCATGGCCGAGGCGGAATGCGGGCCGGCATTCTGCAGGACAAGGATATCCTTGGCATCGACATCGAGGTTCGGATCGTCAATGCGGGCCGCAAGATCCTCGAGCGACGAGAAGACAACTGCTTTGCCCTCGTGCTCGAACAGATTTGCATCCGCGGCCGAGCGCTTGAGGATCGCGCCCTGCGGCGCGAGATTGCCGAACAAAGCGACCAGCCCTCCGTGCGGCTCCAACGGCTTCTTGCGCTCGGCAATAATGGTGCGGTCCACCCATTCGTCGCCTTCGTGCGCAAGCCGCTCGCCAAGCGTATCGCCGGTCACGGTCTTGCAGTCCAGATGCAAGAGGTCCTTCAGCTCGCGCAGCAGCGCGCCCATGCCGCCGGCGGCGAAAAAATCCTCCATGTAGCCGTTGCCGACCGGTTTGAGGTTCACCAGAACGGGAGTCGTGTCGGACAATTCATTGAGCCGCTGCAAGGACACCGGAATCCCGGCGCGCCCGGCAATTGCAGTCAGGTGAATGACCGCGTTGGTCGAGCCTCCGATCGCCAGCAGCACGCGCAGCGCGTTCTCGACGGACTTCTGATTGACAATCTTGTCGGGCGTCAGCTGCGAGCCGATCAGCTTCACCGCGGCCGCGCCGGTTGCCTCGGCCGCGCGCAGGCGATCGGCGTGTACGGCCGGAATTGCCGCCGTACCCGGCAAGATCATGCCGAGCGCTTCGACGATGCAGGCCATGGTCGAAGCGGTGCCCATGACGGCGCAGGTGCCGGCGGTGGTCGCGAGACGTCCCTCGACTTCCGAAATTTCATCATCATCAATCTTGCCGGCGCGGTATTGCGCCCAGAAACGGCGGCAATCGGTGCAGGCGCCGAGCCGCTCGCCGTGATGCCGGCCCGTCATCATCGGCCCGGCGACCAGCATGATTGCCGGCTTTGCCGCCGACACCGCGCCCATGAGCTGGGCCGGCACTGTCTTGTCGCAACCACCCATCAGCACGACCGCATCCATGGGCTGCGCGCGCACCATCTCCTCGGTGTCCATCGACATCAGGTTGCGGAATTTCAGGCTGGTCGGGTTGAGGAAGACCTCGCCGAGTGAGATCGTCGGAAATTCGATCGGCAGAGCGCCGGACGCCAGCACGCCGCGCTTGACCGCCTCGAGCAGTTCCGGGAAGTGCCGATGGCAATTGTTGAAGCCTGACGGCGTATAGGCGATGCCGACAACCGGTTTTTCCAGCATCGGCCGCGAATAGCCCATCGACTGCGCGAAGGACCGGCGCAGATACAGCGAGAAGTCGCGGTCGCCATAGTTGGTGAGGCCGTTGGCAATGCCTGTGGGTTTTTTGCTCATGCCGATACTTTTTGCAGCCGCGCGAGCCAGGATGCAAGCCGCCGGTACAGGGGATTTGCCATGAACTGCTCCGACAGCGCCGGATAGCGCCGCTGCATCCAGACGACGCCCAGCTGTTGCAGCCAGACCATCACCACCAGCATGGTGAGAAACCAGGTCAGGAAGTGATAACGCGCGATGGCGGCCGTATAGAATAGAGCGACGGCGTGTTGCGCGAGCGCCGACGCGCCGATCAGCCGCAGCCACGGATCGAATGGGCGGCCGCGAAAGACGACGTAAATGAGCACGGCCACCCCTGCGGCATTCAGCGGAATGGTCGCAAAGGACTCCGCCGGACCGCTCAGCCAGTTCGCGATTTGCCGAACGAGGCGTCCCAGAAACGCACCATGAACATCCAGACTGAGGATTTCGCGTGCCGCGCCGGCATAGGCGGACGGCGGCATGACGAGCACATCGGAATGCTGCGCATTCGCGCTGAACAGCACAAAGACGTGGCCGAAGACCCAGTTGTGCAACGTCATGAGGAAGACCGGCACGATTCCAATGCTCAGGCCGATGAACCGGGGCCATTGCCATAAATAGAGTGCGGCGACACCGGCCCCGCCGAGCAAAACCGCAGCGGCCGGCGCAACGATAGGCTTCATCCAGATCGCTAGCGCGAGCAGCAACGCGCCGAAAAAGGCCGAAAAGAAATTCCGATGTTCGCCCGGCCGGCCGATGATCGGCAGCATCCCGGCAACGAACAGGATGTATGCGGCCGGATCAGCGAACCCGCGCGCTGCGAGTTGCGCATAGTGCAAGAAGCTTGTGCCAAACAAAGCTCCGACCGGAATTGCAATAAAGATGAACGCAAGCGCAAGCGACCAGTCGCCCGGCAAGAAGCGCCTGAAAAGTCTGTAGGCGAGAAACGGAAACAGCAGGACGAGCGAAAGATAGCCAAGATAGCTCTCGCCAAAGAATATGTGCTCGATCGCACGGAAATATCGCAGGCCTGGCCCCCCATAGTAGAAAACGCTTTCACCGCCTTGGAGGAAGCCCGCAAAATCGCCGTCCAAAAACCTTTGCAGGATGGCGCGGCCAACACCGTCATAGAAAAGTCCATCGTCGCCGCCGTCGAACGGGCGAACGCCACCGAGAAAGCTCGCGTCATCAATCGCGATGACAAGGGCCGAAAGGCCAACAGCGGCTAACGGCAGGATGGTCCGCGACCTCTGAACGCGCACCAACACTATGACAAGGCCTGCAAGACCGGCAAAAGCGAAAGCACCGACCAGCAGTTGCCGCAGCCAAATGGTCCACGGCGGATCGATCCGCATGGCGAGCGTCTCGGGAACAATCGCAAGGCCGAAAACCCTACGACCGGCATCAACCGCCTCTATCGCGCGGCAGCCTTCACCAGGCCAACGCGTGAAGCGGTCGTTTTCGCTTTCCCACATCACGGTGCCGCGCCAGCACAGCGTGCCGCCAACGTAACCAGCCGGAATGCCGATCATCTCGAACCACGGCATCTTGAGATGCCAGCGATGCCAGCCCATCCAGAGCCGGCGGTCACGCGTCGCGCGCGTCACATCGTTGCCGCTTGTCCAGTTGTATCGCCAGTCATTGACGAAGCCGAGCCGCAGCCAGACGGGGTCGTCAAAATCGAGCGCCGTCGACGTGCGCGATGCGGCGGCGCCGCGCCAGATGCTGTCGGCCGAAAATGCGAAAGACCGGTCGGGAAAACCGCCCTGTTGCCAGCAGCCGGGTTGCTTCGGATCGCAGCGTTGCGCGGCCGGATACTGCGCGTCAAACTCGGCAAGCATCTGGCGGTAGACGTCGGCGGGAAGCGCTTTCTCGAGCGCGGCGCCCGGCAGAAAAACGTTGTGCCCCTCCTCGATTCGCGGCGGCGACAAAAGCAGCTGCGCAATCACTACAAAAATGACCAGTCCGAGAGCCTCTAACCAGGCACGTGGATGCCTGCGGACGTTGCCGCAAACAACGACGAGCACAACGGCCAGCAGCGCTACGTAGTCGACGGCATTGTTGATCGGCAGACCGATGACGATCACGGCGAGGACAAGCACACCCAGCCTGTGCCAGCCGCCACCGTCGGCGTCGTCGCGCACTGCGGTCATGGAAGTCGCCTGGCCCCGCGCCAAATCGCCCTTGCGTAGCATGACGATTTAGCCCAAATCCATGCCGGGCATTGCAGATTCTACGCCGCGGAGTGTCGAGCCGTGATCCGATTGGGGATAGTCGGGACCAATTACGGGCGCACCGTGCAACTGCCCGCGTTCCGTGCCGATCCCCGGTGCGAGGTGGTTGCGCTCGCCGGCAGCAACGCCGCGCGGACTGCCGAGCTTGCCCGCGCTGACAATATTCCGAAGGCTTATGGCGACTGGCGAGCCTTGGTCGAGGACTCCAACGTGCAGGCGGTCGCCATCGCAACGCTGCCAAGCCTGCAGGCGCAAATCGCGATTCGCGCGCTCGAGCTCGGCAAGCCGGTTTTCGCGGAAAAACCGCTGGCGAGCGATCTCGGCGCTGCGCGCACCATGCTCAAGCAGGCGAGCGCGAGCCGCAAGCCGACAATGATCGACTTCAACTTCCACCAGATCATGGCCTGGCAGCGCGCCAAATCCATGCTCGATGCAAATGCGATCGGCACGCTGCGGCATGTCACCGTTCACTGGCACGTTGAAAGCCGCGCCATTCAAATGCGCATGCGCAGCTGGAAAACGGTCGGCGATGACGGCGGCGGCGTGCTTGGCAATTTCATCTCGCATTGCTTTCACTATCTCGAATGGTTCTGCGGACCGATTGCAGGGCTGTCTGCACGCGTTTCGGGATTGCCGGACGACAAGGAGCTGGAAACGACGGTGGCGATGGCGATTCAACTCGCGGCGGGCCCGCTGGTCAGCCTGTCGATGAGCTGCGCATCTTTTCTCGGCGCCGGTCACAAGATCGAATTTTTCGGCGAAGACGGCACGCTGGTGTTGCATAACCCCACCGCCGACTACATGCGCGGGTTTGACCTGATGCACGCCAAGCGGTCTGCAACTGCCATTGAGCGAATTCCGGTGCAGGATCCGGTCGACGCAAAATATCCGGATGGACGCATTGCACCGGTCTCACGCCTGGCGAAGATGTTTTTTGACGCCATTGAGACCGGTACGACAGCCTCGCCCGGTTTTGCCGAAGGCTACCGTGTTCAGATGCTCATCGACGCCGCCCGCCGGTCGCATCAACAAGGCAAATGGATCGACGTCGCTCATGAGACAGCGAAAGAGGGAGCGCGCGCGTGAGCCGGATCCTCGTCACCGGCGGCAGCGGCTTCGTCGGCTCAGGCCTGGTCAAGGCGCTGGTCAAGGCCGGTCACAGCGTGCGCGTGCTCGATGACAATTCGCGCGGAAGCCCTCGCCGCCTCGCCGAAGTCGCGAAGGATATCGAGTTCGTAGCCGGCGATATCCGCGATGCCGCCCAGGTCGAGAAGGCGACAGCAGGCATGGACGAAGTCCATCACCTCGCCTTCGTCAACGGCACGGCATTCTTCTATAGCCAGCCCGATCTCGTTCTCGATGTCGGCGTGCGCGGGATGATCAATGTCATCGACGCCTGCCGCAAGCGTGGCATCGGCACACTGGCGCTTGCGTCAAGCTCCGAGGTCTACCAGACGCCGCCCAAGGTCCCGACGGATGAAACGGCGCCCCTTGCGATTCCCGATCCGCTCAATCCGCGTTACTCGTATGGCGGCGGAAAGTTGATCAGCGAGTTGATGGCAATCAACTACGGGCGCAAGTACTTCGACCGCGTGCTGATCTTTCGCCCGCATAATGTCTACGGGCCCGACATGGGTTGGGAACACGTCGTCCCCCAACTGGCGTTGCGATTGAACACCGCCGCCCAGGCGCAGCCTTCGGGGACGATTCGGCTCGAGATCCAGGGCACCGGGAAAGAGACGCGCAGCTTCTGCTTCATCGACGACCTCGTCGCCGGCGTTATGGTCATGCGCGACAAGGGTGAGCACCTCGGCATCTATCATGTCGGCACCATGGAAGAAGTGACGATCGCCGACCTCGCGCACCGGATTGCAGGCATTTACGGACGCGAGATCGCGTTGGTCGCGGGAAAACCCGCACCGGGCGGCACCGCGCGCCGTTGTCCCGATATTTCGAAACTGGCAAAGCTCGGCTATAAGCCGCGCGTGCCGCTAAGCGAAGGCCTCAGGCCGACGCTCGACTGGTACCGGCAGAATGCCGAGCGCGCGCCGAAGGCCTGATATCGAATGACTGTCGCCAAGCGTCCAAGCAAGATTGCGCGCGCCGCAGGAACCGGCGCAAGCGTCCCGGTCGAATGCTGCCAGGTGTGCGGACACGCGCCGCTCGAAACGGTGCTCTCGCTCGGCTACATG
>JBKPRE010000224.1:0-14045 GCA_046734435.1 Pseudomonadota bacterium
GAGGCCGACCCTGCGGCGGTGGATGCCGAGTGGCGGGCCTTTTTCCAGAGCCTGAAAGACGAGAAGGCCGACGTCGTTAAGGGTGCGCGCGGAGCTTCCTGGAAAAAGCCGAACTGGCCCGTGCGCGCCAGTGGCGATCTCATCGCGGTGCTTGATGGCCAATGGGGCGAAGCCGAAAAGCAAATCGGCGAGAAGATCTCGGCGACAGCGCAGGCGAAGGGCGTCGCGCTCTCATCTGCCGACGTCTTGCAGGCGACGCGCGATTCGATTCACGCGCTGATGTTGATCCGCGCCTACCGCATCCGTGGCCACTTTCATGCCAAGCTCGATCCGCTGGGACTCGAACCTGAAAAGAACGAGGGAGAACTGGATCCGCGCTCCTACGGCTTCGCCGAGGCCGACATGGATCGGAAGATCTATCTCGACAAGGTGCTCGGCCTCGAGTTTGCCTCGATGCGCGAGATCGTCGGCATCCTCCGCCGCACTTACTGCCAGACGCTCGGCGTCGAGTTCATGCACATCGAGAATGCCGCGCAGAAAAGCTGGATCCAGGAACGCATCGAGGGCCGCGACAAGGAAATCACTTTCACCCGTGAGGGCAAGCGCGCGATCCTCAACAAGCTGGTGGAGGCGGAAGGCTTCGAGAAATTCCTCGACGTCAAATATACCGGCACCAAGCGCTTCGGCCTCGACGGCGCCGAGGCGCTGATTCCGGCGCTCGAGCAGATCATCAAGCGCGGCGGCAATCTCGGCGTGAAGGAAATCTGCATCGGCATGCCGCACCGCGGCCGTCTCAATGTGCTCACGCAGGTCATGGGCAAGCCGCACCGCGCGCTGTTTCATGAATTTAAGGGCGGCTCGGCGACGCCCGACGAGATCGAAGGCTCCGGCGACGTGAAATATCACCTCGGCGCCTCGTCGGATCGCGAGTTCGACAACAACAAGGTCCATCTGTCGCTCACGGCAAATCCGTCACATCTTGAAATTGTTGATCCGGTGACGCTCGGCAAGGTGCGTGCCAAGCAGGATCAACACGGCGCCAAACCGGACGAGCGCACGATGGTGATGCCGCTGCTGATCCACGGCGACGCCGCGTTCGCCGGCCAGGGCGTGGTGGCGGAATGCTTTGGCCTGTCCGACTTGAAGGGCTACCGCACCGGGGGCTCGCTGCATTTCATCGTCAATAACCAGATCGGATTTACGACCTATCCGCGCTACTCGCGCTCATCGCCTTATCCGTCCGACGTCGCCAAGATGATCGAGGCGCTGATTTTCCACGTGAACGGCGACGATCCGGAAGCGGTGGTGTTCGCCGCGAAGGTGGCAACCGAATACCGGCAGAAATTCCAGCGACCGGTCGTGATCGACATGTTCTGCTACCGGCGCTTCGGCCACAACGAAGGCGACGAGCCTTCGTTCACTCAGCCGCTGATGTACAAGAAGATCCGCGCACATCCGACGACCCTTGAGATCTATGGCAAAAAGCTGGTTGGCGAGGGTGTCGTCACCGACGGCGAAGTCGAGAAGATGAAGGCCGACTGGCGCACGCGGCTCGACGCCGAATTCGAGGCCGGCCAGGGCTACAAGCCGAACAAGGCCGACTGGCTCGACGGACGCTGGTCCGGACTGAAAGCGGCGCGCGACGCCGATGATCCGCGGCGTGGCAACACTGGCGTGGATGCCGGCCTGCTGCGCGAGATCGGCAAAAAGATCACCACTGTTCCAAAAGGATTCATTGTTCACAGGACGATCCAGCGGTTCCTTGAGAATCGCGCCAAGGCGATTGAAAGCGGCGAGGGCATTGACTGGGCAACCGGCGAAGCGCTCGCCTTCTGCTCGCTATTGAAGGAAGAGCACCCGGTTCGCCTGTCTGGCCAGGACAGCGAACGCGGCACCTTCTCGCAGCGTCATTCCGTGCTGTTCGACCAGAATAGCGAGGAACGCCATACGCCCTTCAACCATCTCGGTGATCCGCAGGCGCGCTTCGAGGTGCTCAATTCGAGCCTCTCGGAAGAAGCCGTTCTCGGCTTCGAATATGGCTATTCAACCTCCGAGCCGAATGCACTCACTCTATGGGAGGCGCAGTTCGGCGACTTCGCGAACGGTGCGCAGGTCGTTTTCGACCAGTTTATCTCCTCCGGCGAGCGCAAATGGTTGCGCATGTCAGGCCTGGTTTGCCTGTTGCCGCACGGTTACGAGGGGCAGGGACCGGAGCATTCATCGGCGCGGCTTGAGCGCTTTCTGCAGATGTGCGCGGAAGACAACATGCAGGTTGCGAACTGCACCACGCCCGCGAACTACTTCCATATCCTGCGCCGGCAGCTCAAACGTGAAATCCGCAAGCCGTTGATCTTGATGACGCCGAAGTCGTTGCTGCGCCACAAGCGTGCGGTGTCGCGGCTTGACGAAATGACAAACGGCACCTCGTTCCACCGACTTCTTTGGGACGATGCGCAGCTGTTGTCCAACGAGAAGATCAAGTTCGTGGGCGACGACAAGATCCGGCGCGTCATCATGTGCTCGGGCAAGGTCTATTACGACCTTTACGAGGAGCGCGAGAAACGCGGAATCGACGACATTTATATCTTGCGGATCGAGCAGCTTTATCCATTCCCGACCAAGGCACTGGTTGCGGAGCTGTCACGCTTCAAGCAGGCCGAGATGGTCTGGTGCCAGGAAGAGCCGCGCAACATGGGCGCCTGGTTCTTCGTCGATGTTTTCCTGCAATGGATCCTCAACCAGATCGGAGCCAAGCACCGCACCATGCGCTACGCAGGTCGCCCAGCGTCGGCATCGACCGCAGTCGGGCAGATGTCGAAGCATCTGGCGCAGCTCAAGCGCTTCCTCGACGAGGCGCTGGGGTAGATGATTGGCTATCGTGGCCAGGCATAGCGAATGAGAGGGAAGGCGAGACATGGCTGACATCCGCGTGCCCACTCTCGGCGAATCCGTGACGGAAGCCACCGTTGGAAAATGGTTCAAGCAGCCGGGCGATGCGGTGGCGGTCGATGAGCCGTTGGTCGAGCTTGAGACCGACAAGGTGACGCTCGAAGTGCCCGCTCCGGCAGCGGGTGTGTTGTCGGACGTTGCCGTGAAGAATGGCGATACCGTTGCGGTGGGCGCGCTGCTCGGCCAGATCAAGGAAGGGGCCGGTGCTGCGCCCAAGGCTCCTGCGCCGGCAGCAAAACCAGCGGAAACCTCGAAGCAGGCGCCTGCGGCTCCGCAAAGGTCGTCTGAAATGCCCGTGCCGCCCTCGGTGCGAAAAATAGCGGCGGAAAGCGGATTCGACCCGTCGAAAGTCAGCGGCACCGGCCTGCACGGGCAGGTCACCAAAGGCGACATGCTGAGCGCGATCGAGCGCGCCGCGGCGCAGCCGACGCCGGTCTCCGCACCGGTGCAGATGCGCGCGCCGTCACCCGCCGATGATGCCGCCCGTGAAGAGCGCGTGCATATGACGCGGCTGCGCCAAACGATTGCACGCCGCCTGAAGGATGCGCAGAACACCGCAGCCATGCTCACGACCTTTAACGAGGTCGACATGAGCGCGGTGATGCATCTGCGCAATCAGTACAAGGACCTCTTCGAAAAGAAGCACGGCGGGAAGCTCGGCTTCATGGGTTTCTTCGTCCGTGCCTGCATCCAGGCGCTCAAGGAGATTCCCGCCGTCAATGCGGAGATCGACGGCACCGACATTGTCTACAAAAACTACTATCACATCGGAATTGCCGTTGGCACCGACAAAGGTCTGGTGGTGCCGGTTGTGCGTGACGCCCAAACAATGTCGCTGGCAGAGATCGAGAAAACCGTCGCCGATTTCGGCCGCCGCGCGCGCGATGGCAGCCTCAAAATAGAGGACATGCAAGGGGGCACTTTCACCATCACCAATGGCGGCGTTTACGGCTCGCTGATGTCGACTCCGATCCTCAACGCACCGCAGTCAGGCATCCTCGGCATGCACAAGATTCAGGAACGCCCTGTGGTCATTGCAGGGAAGATCGAGGCACGGCCGATGATGTATCTTGCGCTTTCCTACGATCACCGCATCGTCGACGGGCGCGAGGCCGTTACTTTCCTCGTGCGTGTGAAGGAAGGGTTGGAAGATCCGGCGCGGGTCGTGCTCGACCTATAAGTTTCCTCCGTCACGCCCGGCCTTGTGCCGGGCATCCACGTCTCAGCGCTTTGCAAGACGTGGATGGCCGGGGCGAGCCCGGCCATGACAACTGGGAGTGCGGAGTGCATTCATGGCTTACGATCTCATTGTTATTGGCACCGGCCCCGGCGGTTACGTCTGTGCAATTCGGGCGGCGCAGCTTGGCTTGAAAACGGCAGTCGTCGAAAAAAACGCCACCTTTGGCGGGACCTGCCTGAACATTGGCTGCATTCCCTCCAAGGCGCTGCTGCATGCTTCCGAGCTTTTCGAAGAGGCGGGCCACACGTTCGGGAAGATGGGCATTGGCGTTTCAACCCCGAAACTCGATCTCAAGGCCATGATGACGTTCAAGGATCGGGGCGTGGAAAGCAACGTGAAGGGTGTGGATTTTCTTTTTAGGAAGAACAAGATCGATAGTTTTAGCGGCGCGGGCCGCATCATCGGCCCCGGCAAGGTCGAGGTCAAAGGCGCCGACAGCAAGACGCAGACACTGGAAACCAAATCCATCGTCATCGCCACGGGCTCGGATGTCGCGCGCCTGAAGGGCATCGAGATCGACGAAAAACGTATTGTGTCATCAACTGGCGCGCTGTCGCTGCCGGAGGTTCCGAAGCATCTGCTTGTGGTCGGCGCCGGTGTGATCGGGCTTGAACTTGGCTCCGTCTGGCGACGGCTCGGCGCGCAGGTCACAGTCGTGGAATTCCTTGACGGGGTTCTGCCCGGCATGGACGGCGAAGTGCGCCGGCAGGCGCAGCGCCTGCTCGGAAAGCAGGGAATGACATTCAAGTTATCGTCGAAAGTGACCGCGGTCGACGCGTCCGGAAAGCGGTTGAAGGCGACGGTCGAGCCTGCGAAAGGCGGCGCGGCCGAAACGATCGAGGCCGACATCGTTCTGGTTGCGATCGGGCGTGTGCCGTACACCGAGGGCCTCGGCCTCAACGAGATCGGGGTGAAGCTTGATGAGCGCGGACGCGTGGTCGTCGATCATTATTATGCGACGAGCATTCCGGGCATCTGGGCAATCGGAGATGTCATTGCTGGGCCGATGCTGGCGCACAAGGCCGAGGATGAAGGCGTTGCTGTTGCGGAAATTCTGGTCGGGCAGGCCGGTCACGTGAATTACGACGCCATCCCGAACGTTGTCTATACCTTTCCGGAAATCGCGGTCGTTGGAAAAGGCGAAGAGGAGTTGAAGGCCGCAGGAATCGCGTACAACGCCGGCAAGTTTCCGTTCACCGCCAACGGGCGCGCCAAGGTGAACCTGACCACCGACGGGTTTGTGAAAATCCTGGCCGATGCGAAAACCGATCGCGTCCTCGGCGTGCAGCTCATCTGCGCCGATGCCGGCAACATGATCGCAGAAGCTGCCATCGCCATGGAATTCGGCGCATCGGCCGAAGACATTGCGCGCACCTGCCACGCACATCCGACATTGTCGGAGGCCGTCAAGGAAGCCGCGATGGCGGTGGCGAAGCGCACGATTCATATGTAGCTTCGCGACAGCAAGGAAAAATCGGGAGTGTTAAATGGCCAAAGGCCATAAGGACAAAGTTGCGGTCATTACCGGTGCTGCAGGCGGCATCGGGCAGGCCTTTGCGAAACGGCTCGCCGAAGACGGCGTGCATATTGCCATCGTCGATGTCGGCGACAGCAGCGCGACGGTGAAGATGGTCGAGGCCGTCGGGCGCCAAGCCATTGCCGTCAAATGCGATGTGGCTTCGGAAGCATCCGTTGCGGCCATGGCAAAGGAGGTCGGCAAGGAGTTCAGCAACGTCGATATCGTGGTGAATTGCGCCGGAATTTTTCCGCAGAAGAATTTTTCCGAAATGACCTTCGCCGACTGGCGCACCGTGCTTTCAATCAATCTCGACGGAACGTTTCTGGTGACCGCGGCGTTCGTGCCCGGCATGCGGGCCCGCAAATGGGGGCGTGTCGTCAATATGGCGTCAAGCACGCTCGGCTCGGTGGTGACCGGTTTTGCGCACTACGTCGCGAGCAAAGGCGGCATCGTTGGGTTCACGCGTGCGCTTGCCACCGATCTTGCGCCGGACGGAATTACCGTGAATGCGATCGCGCCAGGACTGACACGTTCGCCGGGCACAATGGTGCGTTCGCCGCGTCCCGGTTTCAAGACCATGGATGAGGAGTTTGCCGCGGTCGCGCAGATGCAGGCGATCAAGCGCGTGGAAGTGCCCGACGATCTGGTCGGCGCCGTGTCCTTCTTGACCAGCGACGACGCGGCTTTCATCACCGGGCAGACGTTGAATGTCGACGGCGGGCGCGTACGCAGCTAGTGCCCGGCCAGATGGAGGGCGTGCGGCGCCAATAGACCCAAGGCCATGAAACCAACGCCAAAGACGCCGGCGAAGCCCGCCAGCCAGGCCAGCGCGACAATTCCCGTAATAACTGCAGCTGAAGCAAGCACGATGCCGATCTGGAACGCGGCTGAGGCGAACTCATATTGGTGATATTTCGCGAGCCAGGTGTCGCGGTCGTGCTCAAGTCTTTCGGCCATCGCGCGCAGTTCCTTGCGCCCATCCATTTCCTTTGGATCCGACTCGTACCTCGCCACCGTATTGCGCCAGTTTTCGATCTGCTTGGTGATCGCCGCCTTGCTCTCTTCATTTGCGATCACCGGCAATGTTGCTGCCAGCCCCTCGGCTGCAACACGCAAAGTTGTCTGTCGGACAGTTTTGGCCTGGAAGAAATTCCAGGTGTCGGAGGACTTGATATTGTCGGCAATCGCCGCTGTTTGTGCGCTTTTTCCCAGCGTTTCAGAGAATGCCAGAAACAATGCCAGAACGGAGATCAGCAGCGCGATCTTCTTGTTGGAATGTGATGCATGCTCGGCATGTTCAGCATGCTCGAGATTTTCGTGCGCGCTCATCGCCCCCTCCCTAATCCACGGGCACGATGCTGGTAAAACCGATGCAGTGCAAGAGGGCGTGTCACGCGCGCGGATGAGCGTTGTTATAAACTTCCAGTAAACGCTCGGCATCGACCCCGGTATAAATCTGCGTGGTCGACAATGAAGCGTGTCCGAGCAGCTCCTGGATGGATCGCAGGTCGCCGCCGCGCGTGAGCAAATGGGTCGCGAAGGAATGCCGCAAGGCGTGCGGCGTCGCGGTGTCAGCCAGCCCGAGCGCGCCGCGCAGCCGCGCCATCGTCAGCTGCACAATGCGAGGTGACAATGGTTTGCCGCGTGCCCCGACAAAGAGTGGCCCGTTCGGAGGATTTTCGTGCGGACACAGTGCAACATAGTCGGCAATCGCCTTCGTGACCTGAGGAAGCACCGGCACCATCCGCGTTTTGTTGCCCTTGCCGGTGACGATGAGGCTATCGGACTTGCCGGTGAAGTCCTTGTGTTTCAGCCCAAGAGCCTCGGAGATCCGCAGGCCGCACCCATAGAGCAGCGCGAGCACGGCCGCGTCGCGTGCGATGATCCATGGCTCGCATTCTTCGCCCTCACGCAGGTCCGTGTCGGCGATTTTCCTGGCGGCAGAGATGGCGAGCGGTTTCGGCAGTGTTCTCGGCAGTTTTGGTGTGCGCACCGCCGCCAGTGCCGCAACTTTTCCTTTCCCGTTTCTCTCGAGAAAGCGCGCGAACGAACGACAGCCCGCAAGCGTGCGCATCAGCGAACGATTTCCAGCACCCTCGTTTCGCCGCGCGGCCATGAAAGCGCGGATATCAGCTGGGGTCAGCTTGGCGAGCTGCTTCAGCGTCGGCGCGGAGCCCAAATGGTCGGTCAGAAAGCCCAGGAACTGGGACACGTCACGCCTGTAGGCGTCCAATGTTTTCGCGGACATGCGGCGCTCGGCACCGAGATGGCTAAGCCATCGCGCGATTTCAACATTGATGTCGGGCGCGACGCGAAACACGTCCAGGGTGGGTGTCTTGGCGGCAGTCATCGGGGCAAGAATGACATTGCTTTCTTCACCCTTCCTTAAAGCCGCGGAATCGGCCAGACCTGAGCCCATGACCACGCGCGTCGTCGATATTCTGGTGCCGGTGGCGCTTGACCAGACCTATTCCTACCGGGTTCCGGCCGGGCTCGAGCTCGCGCCGGGCAACCTGGTGTCGGTGTCGCTCGGTGCGCGGGAATGCATGGGCGTTGTCTGGGCGGAGAATCCCACGCCCAATCCGCGATTGCACAATCGGCTGAAGGACGTCGATGAAAAGCTCGACGTACCGCCGCTCAAAGCCGAACTGCGCCAGTTCGTCGACTGGGTTTCCGGCTATACGCTCGCCTCGCGCGGCACCGTGCTGCGCATGGCTTTGCGCATGGGCGAGCATCTCGGCCCGGGACGCGAGCAAGTCGGCGTCCGACTGGGCGGTCCGCCCCCGCAACGAATGACCCCGGCCCGCGCGCGCGTGCTTCGGCTTGTTGCGGACGGACTCACACGCCCGAAAGGCGCAGTTGCGAAGGAAGCGGGAGTCAGCGCGAGCGTCATTAATGGATTGATCGATGAGGGCGCACTTGAAACCGTGGTGATCCCGCCCGATCCCGTGGCGCTGCCGCCCGACCCCGATTTCGCCAAACCAGAGTTCTCGCTGGCGCAGCTCGCTGCCGCCGACGCCTTGCGCAAGACGGTCGAACAGGGCGGCTACACGGTGACATTATTGGACGGGGTCACCGGTTCCGGAAAGACCGAGGTCTATTTCGAGGCAGTTGCCGAAAATATCCGGCGCAAGCGGCAGACCCTCATCCTGATGCCGGAAATAGCGTTGACCGCCCAGTTCCTCGATCGCTTCTCCAGCCGCTTCGGAACGCGGCCAGCCGAATGGCACTCGCAAATTTCGCCGCGTAAGCGTGCGCAGACCTGGGCTGCGGTTGCCGCGAATGAAGTCTCGGTGATTGTCGGGGCACGTTCGGCATTGTTTCTGCCTTATGCCGATCTCGGACTTGTCGTGGTCGACGAAGAGCACGATCCGGCCTACAAGCAGGAAGACGGCGCGCACTACCACGCACGCGACATGGCTGTGGTGCGCGGCTCGATTGCTAAAATTCCGGTGGTGCTTGCGTCGGCGACGCCATCAGTCGAATCCGAAGTGAATGCGCGTCGCGGCCGTTACCGGCACGTGCATTTGCCGGAACGTTTCGGCGGAGCGCATCTGCCGTCGATCGAGGCGATCGACATGCGTCGCGAGGGCCCACCGCGCGGACGTTTTATTTCGCCGCGGCTGGCCGAAGCTGTCGCAGTGTCGCTCACGCGAGGCGAGCAGGCGTTGCTATTTCTCAACCGGCGCGGCTATTCGCCTCTTACGTTATGCCGGGCATGTGGTTTCCGTTTTCAATGCCCGAATTGCGATGCGTGGCTGGTCGATCACCGCTTTAAGCGCAGGCTCGTGTGTCATCATTGCGGGTATTCGATCCCGCCGCCTGCGGAATGCCCAAACTGCCATGCGACCGAAAGCCTCGCTGCCGTCGGCCCGGGCGTGGAGCGGTTGGAGCAGGAGGCGGCTGAACTGTTCCCGCAGGCGCGGATTTTGGTGCTGTCGAGCGATCTCGTGGAATCGGTCGAACGGCTTCGGCAAGAGCTCGACGATGTCGCCGAAGGACGCTTCGAGCTCGTCATTGGCACGCAGCTTGTCGCCAAGGGACACCATTTTCCCAAGCTCAATCTGGTCGGCATCGTGGACGCGGATCTCGGCCTGGGTAACGGCGATCCCCGTGCCGCCGAACGGACATTCCAGCTGCTGCATCAGGTGGTTGGGCGCGCGGGGCGTGAGGCGGGGCGGGGCTTCGGCTACCTGCAGACCCACCAGCCAGAACATCCCGTGATGCGGGCGCTTATCTCGGGCGACCGCGAGGCTTTCTACAAAAACGAAATAGAACAACGCGAGCGTACCGGTTATCCGCCGTTTGGGCGACTGGCAGGGCTGGTTATCACTGCAAATGAGCGGCACGCCGCGGAAGCCTATGGCCGCACTCTGGCCCAGGCTGCGCCGCGCGGCGAACAGGTCCGCGTGCTCGGTCCCGCCGAAGCGCCGATCGCGGTCGTGCGTGGCCGGCATCGCTTCCGCCTACTGGTGAAATCGCCGCGCGCCTTCGATCTTTCGGCCTATTTGCGTGCCTGGCTTGCCGCGGCGCCCAAGCCGCGCGGCAATGTGCGGCTGGAAGTCGACGTCGACCCGCAGAGCTTTTTCTAGACGTCACGAGGCAAATTTCAGGTCAAATCCCTTTGCGCCTCAATTACTCGGGCATTTCGTCGTGGCGCGCGTTCGGCTGCAGCAAGACACATGCAGCTGCTGCGAAGATCATGGCAAAACCGATCATGTCGGGAATCGTCAGACGCTCGCCAAGCACAAGTGCAGTTGCACTCACGCCGATCACAGGAACCAAAAGCGATCCGAGTGCCGCCGTTGTGGCCGGCAAGCGTCCCACGATCGACCACCACAGGAAATGTGCAAGGCCGACACCGAACAATCCCACAAAAAGGATTGCCAGTATCGTATCCCTCTGCAGCGGCCAGAGATGCGGATAGCCTTCGAAGGCGAAGCTCCCGATGACGATGAATACCAGCCCGAACAGCAATTGCCACGCCGCATTGACCAGCGGCTCGACCGTCACTTTCGCCCATTTGATGTAGACGGTCGCAACGGCCCATGTCAGCGCGCAGCCGAGAGAATAGAAGACGAATGGAGGAAAACCGGCGGCAAACAACGGCCACAGCAGAATTGTGATGCCGGCGATGCACAGACCGAAAGCAAACCAGCGAATCGTGTTGAGACGCTCGCCGAGCACGAGCCAACTGAGCACGACCGTCCATATCGGCATCGAGTAGGTGATGATGATTGCGCGTGACGTGGCGCCGCTGAGCTGCGCGAAACCGGAGAGGACCTGAAATCCCGCGACATTGAGCAATCCCGCGACCATGACATGAACGTACTCGCCGCGAGGCACCCGCATATTGTGGCCGGTGACGCTGGCCGCCAAAAACAGAGTTGCGGCGCCTATGCCGGAGCCGGCGACGCGCAGGCTCCAGGGCGATATCTCGCGCAAGGCGAACGCGGCGGCGACCCAGTTCAGCCCCCAGGCAAACGCAAGCAGCACGACCAGCAGCCTTGCGGTTGCGGCGCTGTCACCTTTCGCAGTCGGATTTGGCATTGCGATGGGGAATTCCGGCTGGCGCTTCGGTAGCGCACGCTATAGCGCGCTCTTCCCTCTGGCGAGGTAGCCCTGCGATGCAAATTTGATGGCTGCTGCCCCCACGCCGGAACCGCGGCGAATGGTTCGCCGTGTTGCACCGCCATGCCTGCTGTGTTAGCTAGCCCACGATTTCAGGGGGTTTCCGCAAACTTTCGCGACGTCTCCAGAAGTCGGAATTCCCGCTTGGATTCCAATGGTTTGCGCCGCCTTCCCGCGACGGCGTCCGGCCTGTGGATGAAGTAGAGGCATCGAGCGTTCCCGTGGCAGGTGAAGATCAGACCATCTCCGGCATGGCAGGCCGTTATGCCACCGCGTTGTTCGAGCTCGCGCTCGAGAACAAGGCGGTCGATGCGGTCAAGAAAGATCTCGATCAGTTCGACGCGCTCATTGCCGGCAGTGCCGATCTCAGTCGCCTGGTGCGCAGCCCGGTCTTCGACGCCGAAGAGCAGCTCAAGGCGCTGTCTGCGGTCCTCGCCAAGGCCGGTATCGGCGGACTCGCCGCAAATTTCCTGAGGGTGATCACCACGAACCGCCGGCTGTTCGCTGTACGCGACATGATCCGTGGCTATCGCGCGCTGGTCGCGCGCCACAAAGGCGAAGTGATGGCTCACGTGACCGTCGCCGAGAAACTCAGCGACACGCATCTCGACGCTCTCAAGAGCGCGCTTAAATCGGTGACGAGCGGCAAGAACATCGATCTCGACGTCAAGGTCGATCCTGCCATCATCGGCGGCCTGATTGTGAAGGTTGGCAGCCGCATGGTCGACAGCTCGCTCCGCACCAAACTCAATTCGATCAAGTTAGCGATGAAAGAGGCCCGCTGATGGACATCCGCGCCGCAGAAATTTCCGCAATCCTGAAAGAGCAGATCAAGAATTTCGGCCAGGAGGCCGAAGTCTCCGAGGTTGGCCAGGTGCTTTCAGTCGGCGATGGCATTGCCCGCGTCTACGGGCTCGACAATGTTCAGTCCGGCGAGATGGTCGAATTCGAGAACGGCGTGCGCGGCATGGCGCTCAATCTCGAAATCGACAATGTCGGTATCGTTATTTTCGGCAACGACCGTGAGATCAAGGAAGGCCAGACCGTCAAGCGCACCGGCGCAATCGTGGACGTACCGGTCGGCAAGGGCCTTCTCGGCCGCGTGGTCGACGCGCTCGGAAATCCCATCGACGGCAAAGGCCCGATCAAGGCGGACAAACGCGCCCGTGTTGACGTGAAAGCGCCCGGCATCATCCCGCGCAAGTCAGTGCACGAGCCGATGGCGACCGGGCTGAAGGCGATCGATTCGCTGATCCCGATCGGACGCGGCCAACGCGAGCTGATCATCGGCGACCGCCAGACCGGCAAGACCGCAATCGCGCTCGACACGATCCTCAATCAGAAGCCGCTCAACGCGCAGCCGGACGAGAAGATCAAGCTTTATTGCGTCTATGTTGCGATCGGCCAGAAGCGCTCGACCGTCGCGCAATTCGTGAAGGTGCTCGAGGAGCAGGGTGCGCTCGACTATTCAATCGTCATTGCGGCCACGGCTTCCGATCCGGCGCCAATGCAGTATCTGGCACCGTTCTCGGGCTGCACGATGGGTGAATTCTTCCGCGACAATGGCATGCACGCCGTCATCATCTACGATGACCTGTCGAAGCAGGCCGTCGCCTATCGGCAAATGTCGCTGCTGCTGCGCCGCCCGCCGGGCCGCGAGGCTTATCCCGGCGACGTCTTCTATCTGCATTCGCGCCTGCTCGAGCGCGCGGCAAAGATGAACGACGAGAACAAGGCTGGTTCGCTGACCGCGCTGCCGGTCATCGAGACGCAAGCCAACGACGTGTCCGCCTACATTCCGACCAACGTCATTTCCATCACCGACGGGCAGATCTTCCTGGAAACCGACCTGTTCTACCAGGGCATTCGCCCGGCGGTGAACGTCGGTCTTTCGGTGTCGCGCGTCGGTTCTTCCGCGCAGACCAAGGCGATGAAGAAAGTAGCCGGCCGCATCAAGGGCGAGCTGGCCCAGTATCGCGAGATGGCCGCTTTCGCCCAGTTCGGTTCCGACCTCGACGCGACGACGCAGCGATTGCTTAATCGCGGCGCGCGCCTGACCGAACTGCTCAAGCAGCCGCAATTTTCGCCGCTGAAGATGGAAGAGCAGGTCTGCGTGATCTACGCCGGCGTCAATGGCTATCTCGATCCGATCGACGTCGCCCGCGTGCGGCCGTTCGAAACCGGGCTGCTGACACTGCTGCGCAGCAAGCACGCGGACCTGCTCGACAGCATCCGCAAGAGCGGCGACCTGTCGGATGCCGATGCGGCCAAGCTCAAGGGCGTGGTCGACGGCTACGCCAAGACATTCGCCTGATGGCGGCATAGGGAGCGATCCAGGAACCGTTCGACATGGCCAGCCTCAAGGACATGCGTGTTCGCATCGCCGCTACCAAGGCGACGCAGAAGATTACCAAGGCCATGCAGATGGTTGCGGCCTCCAAGCTGCGCCGCGCGCAGGTGGCGGCGGAAGCGGCTCGTCCTTTCGCCGAGCGCATGGAGAAAGTGCTGGGTTCGATCGCATCGGCAGTGGCCGGGAGCGATTCAGCACCGAAATTACTGGCCGGCACGGGCGCCGACAGGGTGCACCTGCTGGTGGTGTGCACCGCCGAACGTGGCCTGTGCGGTCCGTTCAACTCCTCGATCGTGCGGCTGGCGCGCGAAAAGGTGAATGCGCTGGTCAACGATGGCAAGGAGGTCAAGATCCTC
>JBKPRE010000225.1:0-6689 GCA_046734435.1 Pseudomonadota bacterium
CACCTGGGCTCGTTGCGACCAGATACGGAGCCACTTCCGGCTTGTCAATGAACGGCTTTTCCGGCTCTGTACAGCCTTCGGGCGATCCTGTATTGGCCGGTTTCCAGGCATCTCCGCGCGAAAATCGAGAGCGGCATGAGCGCACGCAGCCCTTACGACACCCTCGTCACCATTTATGGCGGATCGGGATTTCTCGGCCGTCACGTGGTTCGCGCTCTGGCCAAGCGCCATTATCGCATACGGGTGGCGGTTCGCCGGCCTGAACTCGCCGGACATCTCCAGCCCCTGGGTCGCGTGGGGCAAATCCATGCCGTGCAGGCCAATCTGCGTCATGCCGCTTCGGTCGAGGCGGCCGCCCGAGATGCGCAGGTACTTGTCAATCTCGTGGGAATTTTGTTCGAGCGCGGTCGCCAGCGCTTCCAGGCGGTGCATACGTATGGCGCGGAGCAGGTCGCGTTGGCGGCAAGCGCGCACGGAGTCCGATTAGTGCACGTGTCGGCGATTGGCGCCGATGCCAATTCGCCCAGCGTCTATGCGCGCACCAAAGCAGATGCGGAAAGACTGGTACTGGCGGCACAACCATCGGCGTCCATCATGCGTCCGTCGATCTTGTTCGGTCCGGAGGACGATTTCTTCAATCGTTTTGCCGCGCTTGCGCGGCTGTCGCCGGCGCTACCGCTTGTCGGCGGCGGTCTGACCCGCTTTCAACCGGTATTCGTCGGCGACGTTGCGCGGGCGATCGCCGATGCCGTTGACGGCGCCACGCGCCCGGGCACGATTTATGAACTTGGCGGACCCGACGTTCGGACGTTCAAGGAACTCATGCAATTCGTGCTTCGGACAATTGAACGCAAGCGATTGCTGGTACCCCTCCCATTCTTCCTTGCGAAGATGCAGGCTGCGGTTCTGCAGTATTTTCCCAAACCGCCGCTTACTCCGGACCAGGTGGAATTGCTCCGCGTTGACAATGTCGTGTCCGACGCAGCAAAAGCCGAGTTGCGTACGCTGCAGGGTCTCGGCATCGAGCCGGAGACAATCGAAGCGATAGTGCCGTCCTATTTGTGGCGGTTTCGCAAGACCGGTCAGTTCCGCGGCCGCGTCGCCTGACGCTTGCTCTACAGAATATAGAGTGCAAACAAGCCGGCGCTGCCTACGAGAATGCGCCACCACGCAAACAGCGCAAAGCTGTGTCGCTGCACGTAACCCAGGAACGTCTTGACGACGATCCATCCGAAGATAAACGAGAAAATGAAGCCCACGGCGGTCACCGCAATATTTCCGCCGACGGCCAGGTCTGCCCGGCTCTTGAAAACCTCATATGCAAATGCGCCGACCATCGTCGGCATCGCCAACCAGAACGAGAACTCCGCGGCCGAACGGCGGTCGGCGCCGAAAAGCATGGCACCCACAATTGTCGCTCCGGCACGCGACACGCCTGGGATCATTGAGATGCATTGGATAATTCCGATGCCGATATACATCGGCAACGTAAAGGCTGTCGCATCGTGGTAGCGCGCCTTCAGGTTCATACGGTCAACCCAAAGCAGGACAAAGCCGCCGATAACAAGTGAAATACACACAACGCGCACGTCAAACAGGTATGACTTGATGAGGCGATAGGCGAGCGCCCCGACTACCGCTGCCGGCAAGAATGCAAGGAGCACACCAATGACGAACCGTGCCGCTTCCCACTGCGTGAACATCGCCTTGGCAAGCGCCCAGAGCCGACCGAAATAAATCGAGAGCAGCGCGAGAATGGCGCCAAGCTGGATCAGGATTGCAAAGGATTTGCCGAACGCATCGTCTCCCCAGCCGAACAAATGCTCCATCAACAGCAGATGGCCAGTTGAAGACACCGGAAGGTATTCGGTCAGGCCCTCGACGATACCGAGCACGGCCGCCTTGATAAGGTCGAGATGCATGAACTTCTCCGGGAAGTCGGATGTTGTTTGCGAGCGCTGAAACGGCCAGCGCTTTTGGCGCAAAGCGGGATGACTGGCAACGAAAAAAGGTAATATTTTTGTGGCGATTTGCGCCGCCTGCCTTTCTATAGTGCGGCGTTGATTCCCACCGGCCTCTTCCAGACCGAGCGACAATGCTGACGCTGTTTCATCACCCGCTCTGCCCGCGTTCGCGTTACGTGCGCCTGATTTTCGGTGAGTACGGTATTGCCACCCGCCTTGTGGAAGAGCGGTTCTGGGAGCGCAGAGAAGAATTTCTGCTGCTCAATCCAGCCGGGGAACTGCCGGTGGCAGTCACCGAAGGACAGCCGCCAATTCCGGGCGCAGCGGTGATCGCGGAATATATCGAGGAAACTCACCCGCAGAGCGGACAGGATCGTCTGCTGCCTGATCTGGCGGGGCGCCGGGTCGAAGTGCGGAGGCTCGCAAACTGGTTCAACGACAAGTTTTACGCCGAGGTCAGCGGCCCGCTTGTGCACGAGCGCGCGTTCAAGCGCCACATGACGCAGGAACAAGGCGGCGGACCGCCCGATACCGATGCGCTGCGCGCCGCGCGTCACAATATCCGCTATCATCTGGCCTATATCGGCTGGCTCGTCCGCACGCGCGACTGGCTTGCAGGCGACCGGCTCAGCCTGGCTGACCTGGCAGCGGCGGCGCATCTTTCAGCCGCAGACTATTTGGGCGAAGTGCCGTGGAACGAAGACGAAGCGACAAAGAACTGGTACGCACGCGTAAAGTCGCGCCCATCGTTCCGCGCGATCCTCGCCGACACGCTCGCGGGCCTGCCGCCGTCGAAAAGCTACGCCGACCTCGACTTTTGAACGACCCGGCCACGATCAAGTCTGCTCTCGCCGAAGAGGCACGCGTGCGCGGCTTCGACGCGTTCGGCGTCGTGAAGCCGGATGCCGCGCCAGAACTCAAAATGCGCCTCGAAAACTATATCGCCAGCGCCGCGTATGGCGACATGACCTGGCTGGCAGCGAGCGCCAATCGGCGCGCTTCGCCGCTCACCATGTGGCCGGAAGTCCGCTCGATCGTCATGCTGGGGCTGAATTATGGACCCGATGATGATCCACTCGAGTCCTTAAAAGCCAGCGATCGCGCAGCGATCTCGGTCTACGCGAAGGGCGATGACTATCACGAGCTGATCAAATCCAAACTTAAGGACCTCGCGCGCTGGCTTACCGTCCATGCAGGCGGAGACGTTAAAGTATTCGTCGACACCGCGGCCGTTATGGAGAAGCCGCTTGCAGCCCATGCCGGACTTGGCTGGCAGGGCAAGCACACCAACCTGGTCTCGCGCCAATTCGGTTCCTGGCTGTTTCTCGGCTCAATCTTCACAACGCTCGATTTGCCGGATGACGCCGCGGAACCGGACAACTGCGGCAGTTGCCGGGCATGTCTCGATATTTGCCCAACTGCAGCCTTCCCTGCGCCGTACAGGCTCGACGCGCGACGGTGCATTTCCTACCTCACGATCGAGCACAAAGGGCCTATTCCCCACGAATTGCGGCCCGCGATGGGCAACCGCATCTTCGGCTGCGATGATTGTCTTGCGGTCTGCCCGTGGAACAAGTTTGCGAGCCAGGGACGCGAGGCCAAGCTTGCGGCGCGCGACGCGTTGCGCGCCCCGCGTCTCGCCGATCTCGTTCGCCTCGATGATGCACAATTCCGGACATTGTTTGCCAAGACGTCGATCAAGCGAACGGGGCGGGACCGGTTCGTTCGAAACGTGCTGATCGCAATTGGCAACTCACACGACGTGGCACTCAGCGTCGAAGCTGAACGGCTACTTGGCGATCCATCACCGCTGGTGCGAGGTGCCGCAGTGTGGGCACTATCACGGCTATTACCGCGTCAGCGTTTCGCAGAACTTCGAAAGAAACACGCTGACGCCGATCCCACGGTTCAGGACGAGTGGGTTTCGGCGCTTGCCTAAAATTCTTGGACCGCCGCAATAAGTCGATCAATGTCCTCCGGCCGCGACAGTCGGTGATCGCCATCCTTGATCAACGTCAGCACGACGTCATCACGGGAAAATCGGGATACCAGTTCAACCGCGTGCCGCCAGGGCACATCGGGATCCTGTACGCCCTGCAGAATATGTACTGGGCAGCCGGTTTCTATCAGCCCGCCGAGCAACAGGTGATTTCTGCCGTCTTCAATGAGGCCGCGCGTAATCGGGTAAGGTTCATCACCGTATTCAGAGGGCCGCAACCATTTTCCCTTTTCCTGGATTTCGCGTCTGGTCGCGTCGGAAAACTGCTTCCACATCAATTCTTCAGTGAAGTCGACTGCCGGAGCGATCAGCACCATGCCCGCAATTGGCGCCGTATCCTTGTTGGGTCCCAAGGTTCTGGCCAGCAACAAGGCTAGCCAGCCTCCCATTGACGACCCAATGATCAACTGCGGCCCGCGCGCAAAGTGCAAATAGACCGCTAGACTTTCCTCGAGCCACCGGCCAATCGTTCCCTCAGTGAACGAGCCGCCTGACTCGCCGTGGCCGGAATAATCAAACCGTAAACAGGCGCGACCTTCTTTTCCGGCCCAGCGATCGAGCGCCTCGGCTTTCGTGCCTTTCATGTCGGATTTAAAGCCGCCTAGCCAAAAAAGCCCGGGATTTGTGCCCTTTCGCTCGCGCACAGCTATCGGTCGACTGTCCTTACCGGACCCAACAGTGATGGATGTGAAGCGCGGTTCGTTCATGGGTTACTTTTCGCAGGAAGATCGCCGTTGTGGCAATGTGCAGCCGTTGCTCAGGTTACCAGTGAAGTCTATACCTCACCGCTAAACACGAACGGATGTCATGTCGAGTTTGCCCGCACCAATCCCCGAAGCGAGCGTGCAGTCGCACATTGTTACGCGAAAAGTTCAGGGCGCGCTCGGCTCGATCGCGGTGCTGGTCGTGGTTCCTACTCTCGACGGGGGCGCTGCCGACGCTGGGGCGGTCGAACTCGTACGCATCCTTGCGAGCGCCGGTTATCGCCCCATCGTCGTGTCGCGCGCTGGCCGCCTAGTCGCCGACGTAACGACGGCCGGCGGCGAATTCGTCCCACTCGATGTCTCAAGCAACAATCCGTTCCTAATGCTGCGCAACGCGATCAAGCTGACGCGAATGGTGCGAGATCGACAGTGCCGTGTGATTCATGCCTTTGGCCGTGCAGGCGCATGGAGTGCATTTATCGCGGCACGGTTGTGCGGAATACCGCTTGTGACCAGTTGCTATAAAGGTTTTCGCGAGCAGAACATTTTCAAGCACTTTTATAACAGCATCATGGCACGTGCCGACCATGTCATCGCCTCTAGTGAGCAAATTGCACAACTGATCAACGATCGCTACGGCACGGCCTGGAGCAAAATCGCCGTCGTGTCTTGCAGCATTGATCTCGACCGTTTCGATCCCGACAAGGTCTCGCGCGAACGTATCGAAACAATACGAAGCGCATGGGGTGTCAAGCGCGAGACAAAAGTTATTTTGATCACCGGACGCATCTTGCGCCGAAAGGGTCATCACGTCGTCGTCAAAGCGGTGAAGCGGCTCAAGGAAATGGGTTTGAAGGATTTTCTTTGTGTCTTTATCGGCGAAGATCGCGGCCGTACTCGCTACACAGGCGAGCTTTGGGACCTCGTCTTGTCCACCGGGACAATGGATGTAATCCGCATGGCGGCTCCGGTTGCCGATATGCCCGCTGCCTTTGCGGCGGCGTCTGTCATTGTTTCGGCGGCGATACAGCCTGAAGGCGTGCAACGCGCAGTCCTGGAAGGCCAGGCCATGGCGCGGCCAGTTATCGTATCCGACCTCGGCGCCGGAGCCGACGTCGTGCTCACCGCGCCCGCGGTGCCCGAAAGCCGCATTGCGGGATTTCGTTTTCAGTCCGGCGACGATGCGGCGCTGGCCGCGGCCCTGTTACGTTTGTTCTCGATGCCCGAACTCAATCGGGCAACCATCGGCCGTCGCGGCCGCGACTGGGTTCTGGGACATTTCAATACGGCAATTGTGACCGAACAGACGTTGCGTCTCTATCGGGACATGGTCGGACCAAGCATGCGGCCCGATGTCTCCGTACAAAATTAAGTCACGACAAAATAAGAGCAATTTGAACAGTTTGGCCTTCGGTTTCAAACGGTTGGACACCAATACCTGCGGAACTGCGTTGACTTCTCGGCGGTTTCTACCAATCTACGGCTATTCCGAAGGCGCGCTGATGCCGACGGTCAGTTGAAACAGGATAAGGAGAAAATAGCCATTCGTCGTCCGATGAAGTCCGCGCTGCCCGTTCAGAAGGACGGCCCGCGCATAAACGAGGAGATCCGCGTCCGCGAGGTCCAGCTAATAGATGCCAGTGGCCACAACCACGGTCCCACACCGATCCAAGCCGCGCTCGACATGGCGCAGGCTGCGGGGCTCGACCTAGTCGAAATCGCCCCCAACTCGTCGCCCCCCGTCTGCAAAATCCTGGATTACGGCAAATACAAATTCCAGGCGCAGAAGAAGGCGGCGGAAGCCCGAAAAAAACAGAAAGTCGTCGAGGTCAAGGAGATCAAACTCCGGCCAATGATCGATGACCACGACTACGACGTTAAGATGCGCTCCATGAAGCGATTCTTCGAGGAAGGCGACAAGGTCAAAATCACCTTGCGCTTCCGAGGGCGCGAAATGGCGCACCAGGAGCTTGGCTACAAATTGCTCGAACGCGTAAAAGCAGACACCGGCCCGTTCGCCAA
>JBKPRE010000226.1:0-21947 GCA_046734435.1 Pseudomonadota bacterium
ATCAAGCTTCGCCAAAAAGCGCCTCGCCATGGTTTTGGCGGGTGGAATCGCCGGCGTCGTCGTTGGGCTGGCGGGGGTATACGGGGTTTCGACCCTGACACGCAATGCGGGCGGCGACGCCACCTGCCGCCCGGCTGTCGATCTGGCCAGGAAAATAGCGCCTTTGGCGCGTGGCGAGGTAGCGGCCGTTAACGTTGCCAAGAGCCCGTTGAGGGTGCCCGATCTTTCCTTCCAAGACGCCACCGGCAAGCCGCTGACGCTCGAGCACTGGCGCGGGCGCACGGTCCTGCTCAACCTCTGGGCCACCTGGTGCGTGCCCTGCAGACAGGAGATGCCGGCACTCGATGCGCTGCAGCAGCGTCTCGGCGGCCCGGGATTCGAGGTCGTGGCGGTGAATATTGACACACGCGATCCCGACAAGCCGAAGGCCTGGCTCAAGGAGGTCGGCGTGCAGAAACTCGCATATTACGCCGATCCCGCCGCGCGGAGCTTTCAGGACCTCAAGTCCATTGGCCGCGCGTTCGGTATGCCGACCACTTTGCTCATCGATCCGAAGGGATGCGAGATCGGAACGATTGCCGGTCCGGCCGAATGGGCGAGCGACGACGCCATCAAGCTGATCAATGCGGCGCTCGGGCAATAGCGTGATTAAGCGCTGATATTGAGATTGCGGCCGACGCCTTCGGCGACGTTTGCGAGGCTCTGCAGATTTTTCTGCGCCGCGTCGAGCACCTGGACGATTGCGGACGCATTGTCGGCATTCATGCGCAGCATCTTAGCCGCAACGGCCATCTGCACATCAGCCATTTGCGAGCCAACCAAGGCGGTGGCGATTGATACCGGATCCATCCCGGTACCGTTTCTACGGGAGCTTTATCAATGAAATGTAAATACGGCGGCACGCGGCCTTGACACGTTCGCCGGCGATCTTATACTTAACCAAATGGTTTACTATTCAAAGCCGAACCTCGACCGCACTTTTGCCGCACTCGCCGATCCGACGCGACGCGCCTTGCTCGCGCGTCTCACCGAAAAAGAAGATCTGTCGGTGAGCGAATTGGCAAAACCGTTTTCGATGTCGCTACCCGCGATCATGAAGCACCTCGACGTGCTGTCGGATGCGGGACTCATCGGACGCGAAAAAAACGGCCGCATCGTGAGCTGCCGCCTGCGCGCGGAACCGATGCGCGAGGCCAATGATTGGCTCAATCGCTACCAGAAGTTCTGGACCGACCGGTTCGATCGCCTTGCTGATTTCCTGGAGGAAGACAAATGGCCACCGTCACAACCAAACCCAGCCTCACCATCAAGCGCAGGTTCAAGGCGCCGCCGGCGAAAGTCTTCGCGGCGTGGACCGACCCGGAAAAGCTGAAGCACTGGATGGGCGGGCGCGAAATCGCCTCGGTCACCGCCCAGGCGGATGTGCGTGTCGGAGGGCGCTACCGCATCGTGATGCAGAAGGCCGGGGACGGCGAACAACACGACGTCAGCGGCGTTTACCGCGAGGTGATACCGGACGAAAAACTGGTGTTCACCTGGGCCTGGAAGAGCACGCCCGAACGCGAATCCCTGGTGACAATCACATTCAAGGCCGACAACGGCGGCACGCTGATGACGTTCATGCATGAACAGTTCTTCGATGAAGAGGCGCGCGACCGCCACCAGCGCGGCTGGAATGATTCGTTCGAGAAGCTGGAAAAATATCTCGCCGCCTAGTGAAGGGAGTAGACGATGCCACACCAATGGTCACACGGACATTTCTACTGGAACGAGCTGATGACGCGGGATGCCGATCGCGACAAGAAATTCTACGGCGCGACGGTCGGCTGGACGTTCGAGGCAATGCCGATGCCGGACAGCACTTATTGGGTTGCCAAGATGGGCGATCAATATGTCGGCGGGCTGTTTCCGCTCACCAGCCCGCAATTTGACGGCGTTCCGGAGAGCTGGATGTCTTACCTCGCAGTCGACGACGTCGATGCGCGTGTGAAAAAGGCGCAGGCCGCGGGCGCGACATTGATGCGGCCGATCTTCGACATACCCAATGTCGGCCGCATTGCCATCCTCAAGGAGCCGGGCGGCGCCGGAATTGGCTGGATGACACCGGCGAAAATGTAGCGGGAGATAAAAAATGCAACACAAGATCGTATCGCAGGACGAATGGCTCAAAGCACGCAAAGCCCTGCTCGCGAAGGAAAAGGAATTCAGCAAGGCGCGCGACGCTTTGAGCGCCGCGCGGCGCGACTTGCCCTGGACGCGGGTGGAAAAGAACTACGTCTTCGACGGCCCGAACGGAAAAGAAAAGCTCGCTGACCTCTTCGGCGGCAAGAGCCAGCTGATGGTCTATCACTTCATGCTCGGCCCTGGCTGGGTGCAGGGCTGCCCGAGCTGCTCGTTTCTCGCCGATCATTTCGACGGCGCCGTGATCCACCTCGCGCAGCGCGACGTGGCGCTGGTCGTCATATCGCGGGCGCCGCTTGCCGAGATCGAAGCCTACAAGAAGCGCATGGGCTGGAAGTTCAAATGGATGTCGTCGTTCGGCAACGACTTCAACCGCGACTTCCACGTGTCGTTCACCAAGGACGAAATGGCCAGGGGCGCCGAGTACAACTACACGGTCGACAAGATTCCCAGCGAGGAATTACCCGGCCTGAGCGCCTTCATCCGGGACGAGAACGGCAAGGTCTTCCATACGTATTCGTCCTACGCGCGCGGGCTCGACACGCTGGTTGGCACGTACAACTTCCTCGACATGGCGCCAAAGGGCCGCGACGAAGGCGCCCTGCCCTGGACAATGGCCTGGGTACGTCGGCACGACGAATATGAAGAGAACCCGAAAAGCGGCAGCTGCTGCGCCTGACTAACGCGTCGGAACCGGCTTCTCGCCGCGGTAGTCGTAGAAGCCGCGTTGCGTCTTGCGGCCGAGCCAGCCGGCCTCGACGTACTTCACGAGCAACGGGCACGGCCGATATTTCGAGTCGGCCAACCCTTCGTAAAGCACCTGCATCACCGACAGGCAGGTGTCGAGCCCAATGAAGTCGGCGAGCTCGAGCGGGCCCATCGGGTGATGGGCGCCGAGCCGCATGGCGGTGTCAATCGATTCGACGTTCCCGACGCCTTCATAAAGCGTGTAGATCGCCTCGTTGATCATCGGCAGCAGAATGCGGTTCACGATGAACGCAGGGAAGTCCTCCGACACCGCGATGGTCTTGCCAAGCTTGGTGACAAAGGCCTTGCTCGCCTCGAACGTCGCATCGTCGGTCGCGATGCCTCGGATGAGTTCGACGAGCTCCATCAACGGCACCGGATTCATAAAATGAATCCCGATGAAGCGCTCCGGCCGGTCGGTTGAGGACGCGAGCCGCGTGATCGAGATGGAGGAGGTGTTGGTTGCGAGAATCGCGTCGGACTTCAATGACGAGCAAAGCTCGCTGAAGATCTTGCGCTTGACGTCTTCCTTTTCGGTTGCGGTTTCGATCACCAGATCGCAACCCGAGAATGCGTCGTATTTCTCCGCCGGCTTGATGCGCGCGAGCGCGTTCTTGCGGTCGTCCTCGCTGATCGCTTTCTTGCCGACCTGACGTGCCATGTTGCCGTTGATGGTCGCCATGCCAGCCTTGATACGGTCGGCCGACAGGTCGTTGAGAAGCACGGAAAAGCCGGCGAGCGCGCACACGTGCGCTATTCCGTTGCCCATCTGGCCGGCGCCGATTACCCCGATACTCTGAATCTTGACCATGTCTCTGTCCGATCGATGCGAAGTCCCGGCTCTTGGCCTCGAATTCGGTAACTCTCGCGTTGCTTTCACTTTTACGACTTAGGACCGCACGACGCCATCGGCGGAACAACAAAAAACTATAACGTAGTCAACGCTTGACCTTGTCGAGTTCCGCCGCCAGCTCCGGCAACGCCTGATAAAGATCCGCCACCAGGCCGTAGTCGGCGACCTGGAAGATCGGCGCCTCCTCGTCCTTATTGATAGCAACAATCACCTTGGAGTCTTTCATCCCGGCGAGATGTTGAATCGCGCCGGAAATTCCCACCGCGATGTAAAGCTCAGGAGCCACAACCTTGCCGGTTTGCCCCACTTGCCAATCGTTTGGCGCATAGCCCGCATCAACTGCGGCGCGCGAAGCGCCGACGGCGGCCCCCAATTTGTCGGCAACGGGCTCGATATATTTGGTGAAGTTATCCCGGCTCTGCATGGCGCGGCCGCCCGAAATAATGATCTTGGCCGACGTCAGCTCAGGGCGATCCGACTTCGACAACTGCTCGCCCGCAAACGTGGACAGGCCGGGATCCGCAGCCGCGGTGGCGTTTTCAATGCCTGCCGAGCCGCCGGTGCCCGCTGCCTGAAACGTCGAAGTCCGCACGGTGATGACCTTCTTCGCGTCGGATGATTTCACCGTCTGGATCGCATTGCCCGCATAGATCGGACGCTCGAAGGTATCGGGGGAAACCACTTTCGTAATGTCCGAAATCTGCATCACGTCGAGCAACGCAGCGACGCGCGGCATAACGTTCTTTCCGGTGGTTGTCGCCGGCGCGACAATCGCGTCGTAACTGCCGGCAAGCGACACGATCAGCGCTGCAAGTGGCTCGGCAAGCTGGTGCTCGTAAGGCGCGCCATCCGCCATCAGCACTTTCTTGACGCCATCGAGTTTCGACGCGGCTTCCGCAGCCGCCTTGCAATCCTTGCCGGCGACAAGCACGTGAACGTCGCCGCTGATGGCTTTGGCCGCAGTGAGCGCCTTGTTCGTTGCATCCTTGAGTGTCTTGTTGTCGTGCTCGGCGACCAAGAGAGTCGTCATGATCTCGCTCCCCAGCACAGACTCGTCATGCTCGGCCTTGTGCCGGGCATCCACGTCTTAACGAACAAAGAAGTCGTGGATGGCCGGGACATAGGCGTGCGAAAGCACGCCGCTCTTCGAACGGCTGTGCCCGGCCATGACAGGGAAAAATGCTCGGCAACGAGAAGCGTGGTCATCTAGAGAACTCCAGCCTCGTCCTTGAGCTTGGCGACCAGGTCGGCAACCGACGCGACTTTTACCCCCGACTTGCGGCCCGGCGGTTCGCTGGTCTTGACCACCTGAAGCCGCGGTTTGATATCGACGCCATAAGCGTCCGGCGTCTTTTCGTCGATCGGCTTCTTCTTCGCTTTCATGATGTTGGGCAGCGAGGCGTATCGCGGTTCGTTCAGGCGCAGATCCGTCGTGATGATCGCGGGCATTTTTAGCTTCACCGTCTGCAGGCCGCCGTCGACCTCGCGTGTCACGCTGATGGCGTCGCCCTCGATTGCAAGCTTGGACGCGAATGTGCCTTGCGCCCAGTTCAGCAGCGCCGCAAGCATCTGCCCGGTCTGGTTGCTGTCATCATCAATCGCCTGCTTGCCCATGATGACAAGACCGGGCTTTTCCGCGTCCACGATGGCCTTGAGCAGTTTCGCGACCCCCAGCGGCTCTACGACGGCGTCGCTCTTCACCAGGATCCCGCGATCAGCCCCCATCGCGAGCGCGGTGCGGATGGTTTCCGATGCTTGCGCGGGACCGATCGAGACCGCAACGATCTCCGTCGCCTTGCCGGCTTCCTTCAAGCGTATTGCTTCTTCAACGGCGATCTCGTCGAAGGGATTCATCGACATCTTGATATTGGCGAGCTCGACGCCGGAGCCATCCGGCTTGACGCGAATTTTGACGTTGAAGTCGACTACCCGTTTCACGGGTACCAGAATTTTCATAATTCCCCATCCCGGGCGGGAACTGGAACAAGCGGGCGGAAGCTAAAGGGGGCGCTATCAAGCTGTCAACGTTTATGCTGCGGCGCAGTAAAACTAGCGGTTCTGGCCCGGCGCCCACAATATGTCGGCGGCGCCTTTGTTATTGGCGTATCGGCCGGCCACGAAGAAGTAGTCGGACAGCCGGTTGACGTATTTCAGCGACGGTTCCGACACGCTTTCTCCCGGCTTATCTTTCAGTTCGACCATGATGCGCTCGGCGCGCCGGCAAACCGTGCGCGCAAGATGAAGATAGGCTGACGCGGGACTGCCGCCTGGCAGAATGAACGACTTCAGCGGCGCGAGCTCGGCGTTGAGCCGATCGATCTCCGCCTCGAGCCAGGCGACCTGATCATCGGTCACAGTGAGCCGTGCACCACCGGGTCCTTTCTCAGCCAGGCACAAGTCAGCCTCAACATCGAAGAGGTCGTTCTGGATGCGGCCGAGCGCAGCGTCGAGCGTTTTGTCGCCCGCGACATGCAAGCGGACGAGGCCGATGACGGCATTGACCTCGTCAACCGTGCCGTAGGCCTCGACCCGCAGGTCGTATTTCTTGCGCCGGGCGCCGGTGCCGAGCGAGGTCGTGCCGTCGTCGCCGGTCCTTGTATAAATGCGGTTCAGCACAACCATATTGATCTCGCGGAGCCTTTCGCCCAGCCGCAGATTCAGGGTAGGCTTATCTTAGCCTTTTTCTCAAGAAGGGGTGACGCTCATGCGTGTACTGACGATTGTGATTGTGGCCGCTTTCCTTGCCCTGCCGGCCGCTGCGCCTGCCCAGGCCTGCGAAGCAGGCCTTCATTCAGCCAAGGCCGCTACGGCCGACTACTCAGCGGCCAAAAAGAAAAAGAAGACCGCGAAGAAGAAGGAAAAAGAAGAGTATATGCGCGCCGCTCCAATGAAGTGAGCGCTCGCGCCGTATCTTCTCCGACTAACGGCCGAGGACCCAGATCGTCGCCATGATGACAATGATGGCGACGAACTGGAACAGCACACGCAACCGCATCAGCTTTTGCGAGCGGTTGGGCGAACCGCCGCGCATCATATTGACCAGGCCGAGCAGCAGCACGATCGCCACCGCCACGATCGCTGCCGGCACCAGAAAATGAGACATGAAATTCGACATGGGTCGCGCCTTCTAACATCCGCGCCCCGATCCGGCCATGCGCCCTAAGTTTGGACTCGCCTATAGGTTGCATTTCCACTAACGTCCCCAATAAATTGAGTGGGTCGGGTGGTGCATGAGGACTGGCGTTGCGGGTGCCGCGAGCGCTCGCTCATTGGAAAGCTGCGGTGACGACTCTGCTTCCTCATCACAGCTCTTGAAATTCCGGCAGCAAGAATTCGCTGTACGTGCCCGACGGCGCGCATTCGCACTCAGCGCAAGCATCGAGGATGTGCTTGTCGCCGGCGCCGATCGTGCTTCGGATCGCCTCAAGCGTGAACGGCCGGAATTTTCGGCGGCCACGCTCAACAAACTTGCTTACTTTATCCCATTGCTCTTTGGCGTCGGCGCGCTGCTCGCGTTGTTCTCCTCCGTGAGCACAATCGTGCTTTGCGCGCTCGCGGTGCTTCCGGCAGCCTTCCGGATTCTGGTTGTCGTGTCGCCGACCCAGAGGCCGCGCCGCGGCTCTTCCGCGATCGCGCACGAAGCACTGCCCATTTACACCGTCATCGCCCCTCTTCACCGCGAGGCGCGGGTCGTGGACCAATTGCTGTCAGCTATCGAACGGCTCGACTACCCAGCCGAGAAACTCGACGTGATCGTTATCGTCGAGGCCGACGAGCCGGCAACCCACGCCGCAATCACGCGACGCAAACACCGTCTCCCGATCACGGTGGTTCCGGTGCCACCGGCCGGACCGCGCACGAAGCCCAAAGCGCTCAACATTGCGCTGGAGCTGGCTCGCGGCTCATTCGTCGCGATCTACGATGCGGAGGACCGGCCCGAATCGTACCAACTTCGTCGTGCGCTGGAAGCATTTCGATCTGCCGGAGAGGATCTTGCATGCGTGCAGGCACGGCTCTGTACCGACACCGACACGACCTGGCTTGCCCGCTATTTTTCCGCCGAATACGCCGGCCACTTCGATGTCTTTCTTCCAAAGCTTGCCAAGTTCGGCTTGCCGCTGCCGCTCGGTGGCTCCTCAAACCATTTCCGGACCGCGGCTCTGCGTGAGGCGGGCGGCTGGGACCCCTATAATGTCACGGAGGACGCCGACCTCGGCATGCGTCTCGCGCGCCTCGGCTCCCGATGCGGAGTGATCGAGTCCACGACCTTTGAAGAGGCACCCGCAACCGTTCGGCGCTGGCTCGGCCAACGTTCGCGCTGGCTCAAAGGCTGGATGCAGACCTTCCTCGTCCACATGCGCCAGCCGCAACGGTTGTTTCATGAACTTGGCCCGCGCGGTTTTGCGACTTTTCTTCTTGTGGTCGGCGGGAATGCTTTTGTCGCATTGATACACCCGATTTTCGTCGCTGGACTCTGTTGGAGAATAGCCGTCAACGCCGAAGGTTTGCTGAACGCCGGGCTGTGCGGCGTATCGGTCGTAGCCGGCTATGCGCCGTCGGCCGCCCTCGCCTGGCGCGGATTGTCCTTGCGTGGCGTGCCGGGCAAGTTCCGCATCCTGATGTGGACACCCCTGCACTGGCTGCTGCTGTCGGTGGCTGCGTGGTGGGCGGCGATCGAATTGACCCATGCGCCTTTCCACTGGAACAAGACAGAACACGGTCTCGACCGGCCGCCGGGCGTCGCGTCCTCGCTTGTCGAGCTGAGCCGGCGCGTCGCCGGTCTGAAAAGGCGCGGCGAGCTCCCGCAAATTTGGATTGACGCTACATATAACGTCGCAGATCGGCGGCGGCTTCCTCAGGCTTCCGCTTGAGGCTGAACGGCGCAACGAAACGACCCTGCTTATCCATGAGATAGACAAGCGCAGTGTGATCCATGCTGTAGTCGCCGCTCTGCGTCGGAACTTTCTTGGCGTACACGCGATACGCCTTTTCTGCCGCATCGACGGCCGCCCGGTCGCCTGTCGCGCCGCGCAGATGCGGATCGAAGCTCGACAGATAGTCTTTCATCACTGCGGGAGTGTCCCGTTCGGGATCAACCGTGATGAAAAGGGCGCCGGTACCGTCCGCATCCTTGCCGAGCGCGCGCAAAACCTCGGACACGTCAAAAAGCGTGGTCGGGCAAACGTCGGGGCAATGCGTATAGCCGAAGAATACAAGGTGCGGCTTTCCCTTCAGATCCGCATCCGTGACCGGATTTCCGTTCTGGTCGACGAGCTTGAACGGTCCGCCGATCGCAGAGGCGGCCGGACCGCCGCCGCCAAGGTTCCCGCTGGCGTAGAGGAACACCCCGGAGAAAATCGCCAGGCCGATCAGAAAGGCTGCAAAGATGAGGACAATTTGCGACGTTCGCGCCGTCATCGGCTCTCAACTTGCATCAGAAGCACGCGAGCCAGCCAGCACGCACCATCTCGAAGAAAACGGCGGTACCGTAGTAGGTCCACAGGCCCAGCCCCGCGGCAACCAGCGCGCCGCCGACAACCGCCACCAGCAAAAGTGGCCGCGACAAGGGAGCATTGGACACGATCGCCGGCATACCCGCCTCCAGCTCGAGTTCCCTCACATAGGCTCGCCGGATGCCCAAGGCAATGCGGCTGCGGCGCCGCTTTTCGGCGGTTAACTATCTTACGGCCTGCAAAATAGCACGATAACGCTGCCGTAAGCCGCGGCGTTGACTCCATAGTTTAAAGCCGCGATGAATGATACACTTTCCCGAATATGGATTCTTACCCCCGAATGGAGAACTTGATGCGCAACGCTTTGGCGATCGCCTTGGCGATCTCAATGTCGGCCGCCGTTACTGCCTCGGCCCAGAATGCGCCCGCCCCGGCGCCGGCCCCAGCAGCGGCGCCGCTTGCGGCACCCGCGCCGGCAAAATCCACATCCACTTGCAACAATCCGAATGCGCTTGGCGTCGCGCGCGTGGTTGAAATCGATACCACTGGCGGCCCTGGTTTCGGATTTGAGCACTTCAAGGCCTACGACTTCCTGCGCGACAAGGAAGTCGTCCTTACTTTCGACGATGGTCCATGGCCAGGGCACACGCCGGCCGTGCTGAAGGCGCTCGCCGATCAATGCACCAAGGCAATCTTTTTTCCGATCGGAAAACACTCTGGCTGGCATCCTGAAATCATGAAGCAGGTAGCAGCTGCCGGTCATGCCGTGGGATCGCATACCTGGTCGCACAAGGATTTGTCCAAGCTGAGCCAGCAGGAAGGAATCGATGAGATCGAAAAAGGCATTGCCGCGGTAAGCATTGCTCTCGGCAATAAGCCGATCAGCCCGTTCTTCCGTTTCCCGGCTTTGCGGCATCCACCTGAACTGTTGAAGTATGCGGGCGATCGTAACCTCGGCGTTTTCTCGACTGATATGGACTCGTTCGACTTCAAGATGCGCAAGCCCGAGCAGGTCGTCGCATCGGTGATGAAGAAGCTCGAGAAGCACGGCAAAGGCATCATCCTGATGCATGATTTCCAGCAGGCAACGGCGCATGCGGCGCCGGAACTGCTAAAGAAGCTGAAGGACGGTGGCTATAAGGTCGTGCAGGTCGTCGGCAAGACGCCGGTCGAGCCGAAGAAAGAATACGTCGACATGGTGCTCAAGGAGATCGGCGGTGGCATGGAAACCGCCCGGCCGATGTCCAGCGTCATCAAGGATATCAGCAACTAGCAGAACGACGCTGTTTTCAGGCCGGCCGCGTGATTGCGTGGCCGGCCTTTTTTGTCGCATACGCCAAGAACCCCCGTGCTGTGCTAACCTGCAAGCGGCAGAATTCGCCGGCTTAGGGGGTCGCACATGAATGTATTGATCGTCGCCTTCGGCACGCTGATTACGATCTGGATCCTGGTACTGATCGGCTCGCCCTTCTTCGGCCCAAGGGACCACTAGGCGGTCGTATTCAGGGCGCCGCCCTTCCCGAGAACGCCGTAAATATCGACGACGCCGTGGTTGCGTGGTCATAGGCGATCCGCGTCGCGACCATAAAAAGCGTCGTCGCGAGCACCAGCCGAAGCGCTCGCTCGGGAATACGGATCGCGAAATAGCTGCCGACGAAAATGCCGGGCAGCGAGCCCGCGAGCAGCGACCCGATAATCGCCCAGTTGACCGAGCCCATCATCCAGTGTCCGAGCCCGGCAATCAAAGTTAGCGGAACTGCATGCGCGATGTCCGAGCCGACGATTCTGGCCATCGGCATTTGCGGATAAAGCAAAATGAGCGCGATGACGCCTAGCGCACCGGCGCCGACTGAAGAAACCGAAACAAGACTGCCAAGTACGGCCCCAACCAGGATTGTGCTGACGGCTGTCCTGCGCGGATCGAGCTCGGCAACGCGCGCGCGATAGATGGCGACGATCGAAGCCCCGAACACCAGCACGAATGCGGTCGCAAATAGCGCCACACTGAGCACGAGTGTAATCAGGTTGCGTGCGGCATCGCCGCTGAGATTGAAATGCGATAACGCCGCGAGCGTGAGAATTGTCGCAGGAATGCTCCCCGTCGCAAGCCGGCCGACCACGCGCCAATCGATGCTACGGGCATAGCCATGGACCAGGCTGCCGCCCGTCTTGGTGGCCGCGGCATAAAGCAGGTCGGTCCCAACCGCGGTCGCGGGATGAACGCCGAACAGCATGATCAGGATCGGCGTCATCAATGCGCCGCCACCGACACCGGTCATACCGACCAGGAGGCCGACGGCGAAGCCCGACAGCGAGTACAGCGGGTCGATCATAGGAATAACCTCGTCGCGACAGGCTTGCCGCCAATCTAAGCATGGTCAGGCTCGGTAGCCATCGTGACGAAATGGTGGAACGCCCGGCCTGCAGGGCTGTTCCTCACAATTTTCTGAAATGTGCGGCATGGCACCGCAACCAAAAAATACCTATTTCGTTCGGTAGCAAGACCCCTTCTGGAGACGAGCCCGCCAATTATCGCCGGACGCCGCAACGTGCCCGATATCGTCACACTCACGATCAACCCGGCCATCGACATCTTCGTCAATGTCGACCGTGTCGAGCCAACGGGGAAAATGCGCTGTTCGGCGCCGAAACGTGATCCCGGCGGGGGCGGTATCAACGTAGCCCGGGTCGCTCACCGGCTTGGCGGCCGCGTGACCGCGATTTTTCCGACCGGCGGCGCTATCGGAAAGCTCCTGCACCGACTAGTCGATCGCGAGGGCATCGACAGCATCGTGACGCCGTCGCACGTCGAGACGCGGGAAAATTTCACTGCTTATGAGGAATCGACCGGCGAGCAATATCGTTTCGTCCTGCCCGGGTCGACGCTGCACCGCGCGGAATGGGAAACGGTTCTCGAGAAGCTGACGGCACTCCCGCAGCGGCCGAAATTTGTCGTCGCGAGCGGCAGCGTCCCGCCCGGCGTCCCCGACGACTTCTTCGCGCGCGTCGCCCGCCACGCCAAGATGTTGGGCGCGCAGAGTGTCATCGACACATCGGGACCTGCGCTGAAAGCCGCGCTGGCTGAAGGGGTTTCGCTGATCAAGCCGAACCTGGTCGAGCTCTCGGACCTCGTTGGCGCCCCGCTCGGCAACGACGACACGCGGCTGCGCGCGTGCCGCAAGCTGATCGAGGATGGACGCGTCAAGATGGTCGCGCTGACACTCGGCGAGGATGGCGCGCTATTGGTGACCGCAGATCAGGCTTTTCGCTCGGTGCCGATGGCGATCGAGCCCGTCAGCACGGTTGGCGCCGGCGACAGTTTTGTCGGCGGCCTGGTCGCGGCGCTCGCATCCGGCGAGTCGTTACCGCAAGCTTTCCGAATTGCTGTCGCTGCGGCATCCGCCGCCGTGCTGTCGCCCGGCACCGAACTTTGCCGCGAAGCAGACGTTCACCGGCTGTTGCCTCACGTCAAAATCAGCGAGCTCGCGCGCGCACACGCCTGAACGGCGCTGTCTTGCGACGATTTGGGCCTAGCGGGGCGCCTTGGCCGTCGCCGGCACCCGCATCTCATCCTGCATCGCTCCGAGCATGCCCATCCAGATGATCAACGGGAAATAGAATAACAGCGGCATTTTTTGTATCTCGCGTTACGGTTCAGGGAAGCAACGCGAACGGCCGCGCCACGGTTCCTTTTCATTTCCGGAACCGGATTTCAGATCACGTACAGGCGATCCGGCAACTTGCCGCGGCTATCATGTTTCGGTGGAAAGTGCTGCGCGAGTTCTTTTCCGCACAATTCGATGGCGGCGATGAACCCGTCGGCAACACGGTCTTCACGCGCGTGCGCAATCAAGGCATCAACGGCCGCCTGCCATCTCGATTGCGGCACCCGCTTTGCGATCTCGTCGTCGGCAATGATGCGTGCATAGCGCTCGGCCAGTGAAACAAAGATCAGGATCCCGCAGCGATCGGCATTGCGCGCGATGCCGCGGTTGATGAACTGCTCCATCGCCACCCGGTAAGCAATGGCGCGCCGCGCCCGGCGCGGCACAAGTGCGACCCGCACGGCCGGAATACAAAGTATCATCAAGAGGACGACAAACAGGATGACCTGCAGGGACAGGATTCGCAGCACCGGCATGGCGGTGAAACCCACCAGCAACCAAGGCGTCACGAGCGCCACCATCGCCGCGATGAATACCGAAAAGACCGTTGCATGCGAGGACACGCGGGCGAGCACGCAGACGATCTCGCCGGAGGTCTTCTCTTCAGCCGACCGAATGGCGCTCGTGATGCGTTCGTGGTCTTCGTTCGAAAGGGTCATCACCAGCTCCCGGAAGCACCGCCGCCGCCCGACGAGCCTCCGCCTCCCGAAAAACCGCCCCCGCCGGAATAGCCCCCACCCGAATAACTGCCCCCGGAGTAGCCGCCTCTGCTTGAGCCCGAACTGGCAAGGACATTCAGCACGACATTGAAAAAGAGCCACCGAAAAGTCGGCGATACAATGAGAAGGATGAAGAACACGAAGAGCGCCGCAAACAGAATCCAGCTCGCTGGATCGACCGGCTGCTGATAGTCGAGCCGCAGCGACGGGCGTTTCTGCCATTCCGATGCGTCGGTCGTCAGGACCGTGATGATGTCGTCGACGCCGCGTGAAATGCCTTCGCTGAAGTTGCCGGCCTTGAAGCGCGGCGTCATCGCATTTGAGATGATCACCTTCGACAGCGCATCGGTCAGGGTACCTTCCAGGCCGTAGCCAACTTCGATGCGCACGCGCCGCTCGTTCGGCGCAACGAGCAGCAATACGCCGTTGTTCTTCTTCTTTTCTCCGAGCGCCCACTTACGGAAGAGCTCATTGGCGTAAGGCTCGATCTCCTGGCCTTCCAATGAGTTTACGGTTGCAACGACGAGCTGAATTCCCGACTTCTCTTCAAGATCGGCCGACCTCTGCTCGATCGCCACCCGCGTGTCGGGTTGGATGATGTTGGCCTGGTCGACGACACGCCCGGTGAGCGCAGGGAAATTGATGGCGAAGGCAGGCGCGATCGCAAAGAGTGCCGCCATCAATACCGCGGCCATGCGCTTTCTTCCGCCCGTGGCAGAAAAAATGCCGGCCGCGTTCATGTTGATGCCTTTACGTCGCAGCGCGCTAGAATTTTACTTGCGGCGGCTTGGCTGCACCCTCGCTTGCCGCGAACTCCGCCATCGGCTTGTTGGAACGGAAGAACGTCGAGGCCCATAATATGCCGGGGAACGTCTTGAGCTCGGTATTGTAGGCCCGAACCGCCTCGATGTAGTCGCGGCGCGCGACCGCGATACGATTTTCAGTACCTTCGAGCTGGGATTGGAGCGCGAGGAAGTTCTGGTTCGACTTGAGGTCCGGGTAGTTCTCGCTGATGGCGATCAGCCGGCCGAGCGCGCCGCTAAGCTGGTTTTGCGCGTCCTGAAACTGCTTGACCTTCTCGGGATCGGTCAGCTGCGAAGCGTCAACCCTGATGCTGGTCGCTTTGGCGCGCGCCTCGATGACCGAGGTCAGCACTTCCCTTTCCTGCTTGGCGTAACCTTGAACTGTAGCGACAAGATTCGGAATAAGATCGGCCCGGCGCTGGTAATTATTTTGCACATCCGACCACTTGGCTTTGGCTTGCTCCTCCAGGGTCGGGATCGTGTTGTAGCCGCAGCCGGCAACGGTAAGTCCGAGCAATGTAACAGCAAAAAAGGTGCGAAAATTTGCCGCCGATAGGATCATGAGGACCTCCGGTCGAATTGCGTTTCAAACGTTCGATTATCCGAAACTAGAGCGCTAAGACGGATTGGACCAGGGTCCAACGTCCTAGCGGGCAGAACGTTGCCTTCGAGGCTGTCCGAAGCGGTCGTCATTATACCTTGAAGATTTCCGCGTAGCGTTTCTTCACTGCTTCCGCCTGTGTCAGGATGCCTTCCGGATCCTCCTTCATCAACTTGATGTCGGCGAGCTTGCGGATTCCGGGCTTCTCCACCGTCTGCGAGTGCGGCGAATATTGGCGGGCGTAATCAACTAGTAACTGCTGGGCCTCGCGCGAGTGCATCCAGTTCTGGAACAGGCGCGCGGCGTTCGGATTGGGTGCACCCTTGAAGACCGCGCTGGGACCAGTGGCAAGCGGCGTGCCCTCCTCCGGATAAACTATTTCAACCGGCTGGCCTGCCTCCTTGTAGCGAATGACAAGGTAGCCAGCACCATCCACCATGACCGCGCGTTCGCCGACCGAAATTCTTTTCGGCGTATCGGTTGCTGACTGAACCTGCATGACGTTCTGTGCCGCCAGTTTCACGAAATAGTCCCAGCCCAGATCGCGCGCGACCTCGAACGTCGAGTTCATGATCGTGCCGCTATAGGCCGGATGCGCCTTCACCAGTTTGTCCTTCCATTTCGGATCGAGCAGATCCCTGAAGCTCTTCGGTGCGTCTTCCTTCTTGACCAGGTTGGTGTTGTAGGCGATCGGAGAGATCAGAATGCGCGTCGTGACGTGCAGTCCCTCGGAATTGTAATAGCGTTTGTCGTAATACTTCACGACCTCTTCCGGCAGGTACGGCGCCAGCCAGCCGTTGCGTTGCCAGATGATGCAATGCGCCTGGTCCGAGGTGTTGACGACATCGACGGCGTGGATGTTGGAGGAATATTCCTGAGCGATCCGGGTAAAGACGCGCTCGGCGCCCGATCGTTCCACGCGCGCCGTGATGCCGGGATACTTCGCCTCGAACGTTTTGCCGAGGCGTTCCGCGAACTGCAAGTCCATCGCCGTATAGAACGAAATCTTGCCTTCCTTTTTCGCCGCCTCGACCAGGGCCGGCGTCACGGCTTCTGCCGCGGGCGCAGCCGCAACCCGCACGGCAAAGGCGCTGAGGCCAAGCGCCCCGGCACCTTTGAGCACATCGCGTTTTGTAAGCTTTTTGGTCATGGCGTCCTCCACCTCCCTCGGCCAGTTTCTTATTCGTCGCTTCGTCGGCGCGGGCATAGTATCAATCGAAATTCGGCGCTGAAATAGGCCGCCCTTGCCTCGTGACCATGGCGTAGGAACAGGTGGCTTTCGGCACAAACACTGCCGATGATGCTTGAATACACAGCTATCGTGATCGCCGCGAGATACTCATGCCCCACGACCCAATGCGCGCCGAAACCGACATTCTGGTGATCGGGTCGGGCGCCGCAGGCATGTATGCGGCGATTGAGGCGGCACGCAGCGGCTGTCAGGTCCTGCTCGCCGACCGCAGCTTGATCGGTCGCGGCGGCGCAACGGTGATGGCCCAGATGACCGTCGCTGTCGCGCTCGGCTCTGAAACTCCCGACCATTGGAGTCATCATTACGCAGATACGCTCGCCGCCGGGCGTGGATTGTGCAACGAGCCGCTTGCGCAGCTGTTGTGCGAGGAAGGACCCGAGTGCATCCGCGCCATGGACGACTGGGGCGTGGGCTGGGCTCGTAAAGACGGGCGCATCGCACAGGCGATGGCTCCCGGCCACGATCGTCCGCGCTGCGTCTATGTCGACTTTCTCAACACGGGACCCGCAGTCTCGAAGACGCTGCGAACTGTAGTCAACAAGAGCGGTGGAATCCGCAAGGCGGGCGACCTCTGTATCGTCGATCTTCTGCGAAACAAAGGTGACATCGTCGGCGCCGCGGCGCTCCATCTCGGAACGGGTGCGCCAGTGATAGTGTCAGC
Organism: Pseudomonadota bacterium; assembly: GCA_046734435.1. Taxonomy (GTDB): domain Bacteria; phylum Pseudomonadota; class Alphaproteobacteria; order Rhizobiales; family Xanthobacteraceae; genus Pseudolabrys. The sequence goes on from JBKPRE010000226.1 coordinate 16,936, forward strand.
AAAGGCGACGGTCCTGGCGACCGGTGGTCTCACGCGGCTTTATCGGCGCAACAGCGCATCGGCCAACATGGGCGGTGACGGCTACGCCCTGGCGCTGCGGGCCGGCGCGTCGCTGGTCGACATGGAATTCGTGCAATTTTTCCCGATCGGCCATTTGGCTCCGCGGCTGATCGGGATGGACCCTATCATGTGGGACCCGTTCCGCTACAAACTCGGCGGGCGGCTGCTGAACAACCGCATGGAGGAATTCACGCAGCGCTACGGCGTGGCTGAGGACGGCAAATACGTCATCACGCGGGACGTCGGCAGTTACGCGATTGTCAAGGAGGTCGAAGCCGGCCGCGGCTCGCCGCATGGCGGCGTTTATCTCAGCTTTCAGCACTGTCCGGAACGCGCGCTGCGCGAATCCTTTGGGCCGGTGATCGACCGCCTTGCCGCCAATGGCATCGATCTCACCAAGATGCCCGTCGAGGTGGCGCCAATCGCCCATTACCACATGGGCGGAATTGTAGCCGACGCGCAAATGCAAACGGACCTGCCCGGCCTGTTCGCCGCCGGTGAGGCGGTTGGCGGCGCCAATGGCGCCAACCGGCTTTCCGGCAACGCAATCACCGAAGCGCTCGTGTTTGGCCGCCGGGCGGGTCGCAGCGCCGCTGATTATGTCAGGCGCTCGAGCGTATCGCCCGATCATGCTGACAACGCCTCCAGAGCGATTGCGCTGATCGCCGCAGATGTGCCGACCCGCGGCTTCAATGCTGCAGAAATGCTGCAAACGCTTCAAAAAACGATGCAAGACAATGTCGGCGCGTTGCGGAGCGAGGCAAGGATCATCGCCGCTCTCGACATCATCGGCCGCCTCACCGAAGAGCTTGGAGACACTCCACCCGGAGACGGCAATCGCTTCGACATGCAGCGGATCGAATGGTTCGACCTGCGCAACATGCTGCTGGTTGCCCGCGTGGTCGCCGAAGCTGCGCTCGCACGCACCGAAACCCGCGGGGCGCAACAGCGCGAGGACTATCCGCAATTATCGTCGGACTGGACGTTCAATCAGATTGCAAGGCTGCGGGGCGCGCGTATCGAATTGTCGGGCGGCCCGCACGCCGTCGCGGTGGCGGCGTCATGAGCGAAAGCGCGACGCTGAAAATATGGCGCGGCTTCGATGCAAACGCCGGCCGGTGGGAAAGCTTTGAGGTGCCGTTTGAGCCGGGTCAGTCGGTGCTTGACGGCCTGCGCTGGATCCGGGCCAATCGCGACCCGACGCTGGCGATCCGCTTTTCCTGCATCAATGCGAATGCCTGCAAGGAGTGCATGATCGAACTCGACGGCAAGACGGTCTACGCATGCACGGCGCGCCTGCAGCCGCGCGAGATGACGCTGGCGCCACTCTCCAACAAGACGCTCGTTCGCGACCTGGTCACGGAAATTGCGCCGCCGGCGGAGCGATTCGTCCCCTGAAAGCGACAAGTGCGCCTGACGTGCGCGTTTGGCTCAAGGGCCTGAAGCCCGTGGCGACATCTATAGTTAACAAACCTTCTAAAGTTGTTCGGATCGCACGCACGTCTTAAGCCATTCCGCTTTTAGTGCTGCAATTCATAGTTCATCAAGCGGGGGAAATTAGAGTTGCCTTGTTCAGCCGCGTTAGTGGAGAAGTTCGGTGCCGCGTTGGCTACCCCTGCCTATCCGCACATTTCTCTCGAGCGTCCTGCACTATCCGACAAAAGCGGTTGCGGATGATGCTGTAGAAGGACGCATTCGCGCCGAGCAGATCAGTAATATCAAGCGCTACCTGTCTTCAATGATGCTCGCCAACGCGTGCAATGCGGGGGTTCTTGTCATTGCGCTTTGGTCGTCCTCGCAGCGTCAATGGGCCCTTGCGTGGGCATCCACAATCCTTCTGTTCACAATCTATCACGGCTTTAGAAGCCTCCATTCACCCAACACCAAGCCGTCATATGTCTCGACTCGGGCGATCATCCGAGCGGTTCGCAATGCTTTGTTTCTCGGCAGTCTGTGGGCGATGCTGCCTCTGCTGTTCTTTTCCAATGCATCGGCCGGCGGTCAAGTCATCATCGCGTGCCTTTGTGCAGGAATGCTGGGAGGCGGTGCTTTTGCGTTTGCCAGCATCCCCGCGGCGGCGATTGCATTCACAACGCCTATTGTTATCGGCTCCGCGATAGCCATCGGACGCAGCGGCGAGGCGGCTTACATCCTCGTCAGTGTCTTGATGGTCAGTTACATCACAGTGTTGTTGAAGGGAGTTTTCGTCCATTCCGCGCAGATCGCAACGAGAGTCAACGCACAGGTTCAGGCCGAGAGGAGAGTCAGGCGAGACGAGTTGACGGCCCTGCCGAATCGGCTGGCCTTCTATGAGGGGCTTGAGGCTGCGTTCGCGCGGCTCGCACGCACGCATGAACAATTCGCCGTCCTCTATTTCGATCTCAATGACTTCAAGGAGGTCAACGATCAATTTGGACATGCGACTGGCGATAAATTGCTGGTTCACGTCGGCCAGCGACTTAGAGATTGTGCCAGGGACATCGATTTGGTCTCGCGATTGAGCGGAGACGAATTTGCCGTGATCGCGGCAAATACAACGACCCCGGACGCTGCCACGACTTTGGCCAACAGAATTATTGCCAGTCTCGATGCGCCGCTTATGATCGACGATATCGAGATCTGCGCGAGCGGATGCATCGGGATTGCCTTTGCGCCCACCGATGGGGCCAATCCTGAAGCTCTTCTGAAAAGTGCCGACGAGGCCCTGTATGCTGCCAAGCATGGAATTGGCGGCGCAATTCAGATTTACAATTCCGAGTTCAAGGAGCAGACACGCCGGCGCCGCAACCTGGAGCGTGACCTTCGCTCCGCACTCCGTCGAAACGAGTTCTTTCTCGTCTTTCAACCTATATTGTCACTGCGCGACAATCGCATTTCCGGAAACGAAGCTTTGCTGCGATGGGAGCATCCGGCGCTTGGCGTCAAGACGCCGATCGAACTGATTAATATTATCGAAGAAACCGGTCTCATCCACGAAATTGGCGACTGGGTCATTCATGAAGCCTGCAGGACCGCCGCCTCATGGCCAAAAGATACACGCGTGGCCGTCAATATCTCGCCGACCCAGTTGCGAAAAGCGGGCCTCCTGTCTTGCGTTGTCAATGCTCTGACGGAGTCGCGACTGCCACCCCGGTGTCTTGAACTCGAGATTACAGAAACAGCGCTCGTCGATGACAGCGAATCCGTTCTTTCGAACTTGAAGGCTTTGCGCGAACTTGGAGTCAGAATTGCGCTGGATGATTTCGGAACCGGATATTCCTCTCTCACTTACCTGAGAAAACTCTCTCCGAGTTGCGTCAAAATCGATGGCTCATTCGTGCGCGACATGCTGACGAACTCGGGCAGCGCATCGATTATAAAATCCGTTATCGGGCTTTCGAAGGATTTGTCGATCAATGTCGTCGCCGAAGGAATTGAGACCGCGGAACAGCTCGCTTTTCTCAGAAATTGTAACTGCGACGAAGGACAGGGATATTTTATCAGTAAGCCAAAGTCGGCGGATGAGCTTCTTGAATTCATGTTACGAAAAGGTGCTGACTCCGACGCGCAGTCGCCGGTTAGCCTGCTTCAATACCGAAAAGCGAACAGAAACCTGTCGTAGTTTCTTGATCGGAAATCGCGCCGCCGGCGGAGCACTCCATCGGCTCATGGCGTGAGATGCGTTTTTTCCAGCATAACGTGGATGCCTTTGGAGCCGTTCACGACCTGGGTCACGCGCAGATCGGCCGCCAGGCTGCAGAGTGTGTAGGCGTCCTCGCGGGATAGTCCGGTGCGGGCGCAAATGAGCTTGATCATGTCGCGGAGGGCAATTACCACCGCGTCGTCGAGATCGGGATCAAACGCCATCGTCATAAAATGCGTCGGTGTTTCGGCCATTGGCCATTCGAGCGTCATGTCGTGGCGCACATGCAATTCAAAAGTGCCGATCAGGCCGGTTTCGATTGCCGTGATGCAAACTTCACCGTCACCCTGGACGCCGTGACCATCGCCGACCGAGAACAGTGCGCCGTCCGTATGGATCGGCAGAAAGAGCGTCGTGCCGGCGACCAGCTCCTTGTTGTCCATGTTGCCGCCATTGCGGCGAGGCGGCGGCGAGGCAACCGGGCCCCATGCAGGCGGCGGTGCTACGACCATGATTCCGAAGAATGGCTTGAGCGGCAGTTCGAGGCCCCATGGCAGCCGTCCAACCATGCGCGCACGGTCAAGGGGAATATGAATGAGGCGCGCGCTCTTGAAATCGTCGGGCAATGCGCCGACGAGCGGCCGAATCATGTTGTAGCCCCAGTCGTAGTGCAGATTGATCGCCTTGATGCGAACCTCAAGGACTTGCCCGGCCCTGGCCCCGCGCACCGCGACCGGCCCGGTCATGATGTGCGGCCCGTTCAGTTTCTGCAGCACGCCGGCGTGAATCGCCGGGAGCGCCGCCGGCACGGCCAAACCCAAACCCGGATCCGGCATCTGGTTGGGCAAGCCCGACACCGTCGACATAATGACTTCATCGCCCGACTCGACCGTCACAAGAGGCTTCAGCGACGCATCGAAATAGCCCCAGTGCACAGTATCCGGCCCCGCATCAAGGCGATATGTTCGCATTCGGATGCCTTTCGAGGCGTTTGCAGTGGAGCGGGCGAAGGGAATCGAACCTTCGTATGCAACTTGGGAAGCAGAACGCATTTCAATTGCGTCAACAGCTTAGCTGTAAAACTGTGCCATTTCCGCCCCAAACGATTCAATAGGTTGCGCGCGAACTGTAAAACTTTTTCGATCACTTGTTCGGCGTTTTCTTTGCGCAGCGAATGTCCGCTTTGCCCCGGTGGTTTCAACCGGTCACTGCAACACCGCTCGTAGTCTATCGGCGGGAGTTTCGAATCCCAAGGTCTCCCGCGGGCGTTGATTGAGCCGCTTGGCAATCTTGTTCAGGTAGGCCTGAGAGAACTGCGAGAGATCTGTTC
>JBKPRE010000227.1:0-26033 GCA_046734435.1 Pseudomonadota bacterium
GCCGAAATGGTGTGGGTGAGGTCCTTCTTTCGGGACGAGGGGGTGCCGTTCGAACGAGATGCGGCGCGGCCCAATGCGTCGAAAGCACTCGAACATGGGTACTATCATCTACCAAGGGCGCGAAAGGCCCTCGACGCCCAGACAGATTAATAGAGATGATGACGGCCCGCAGAGAGCTAGCGAAGAAATCCTGACCGGAGGCAAACAATGTCGGTGCGCAAACGCAAATGGAAAACTTCGCTCGGCGTCGAGCGAGAAGCCTGGGTGGTCGATTACACCGACCAACACGGCAAGCGGCTGCTAAAGACATTCGAGAAGAAAAAACCCGCAGACGCCTTTGCCGCCTCTTCCCGCGTCGAAGTGATCGAGGGGACGCACGTCGCTGACTCTGCCAGTGTCACGGTGAAGAGGCTGGCGACGTTTGGATTAAGGGACTTGAACTATCTGAGCCACCCCTAGAGCGGACTTCGCTTGAGCAATACCAGCAGCACCTAGAACTTCACATTGCGCCATTCATTGGCCGCCTGAAGCTGTCGAAGCTCAACGTCCCGACCGTGCGAAGCTTTGCCGATCGCCTGCGCGAAGAAGGCAGATCCGGCGTAATGGTCAGATACGTCGTCCGAACGCTTGGCACCCTGCTATCCGATGCCCAGGAACGCGGCCTGCTCTTCCGCAATCCGGTCAGCGAAATGCGGGGACGGCGCAAGGGGCGAAAACGGAAAGCTGACGGGCAGGACCGCCGAGGGAGGAAGCTAGAGGTCGGTGTTGACATCCCGACACCCGAAGAGGCCAAGCGGATCATTCAGTCCGCGACCGGGAGATGGCGTCCCCTCATGATCACCGCGATTTTCACGGGGTTGCGCGCCTCTGAACTGCGCGGGCTGCGGTGGCGGGATATCGACCTCAAGAACGCAGAGCTGCAAGTCAGGCAGCGGGCGGATAAGTATCGCAAGATTGGACCGCCAAAGACCGAGGCCGGCGAGCGCGCAATCCCCCTGCCCCCGACCGTCGTTAATGTTCTACGCGAATGGAAACTGGCCTGCCCAAAGGGTACTCTGGATTTGGTTTTTCCGAACGGCAAAGGAAACGTGGAGTTCCACGTGAACTTGATCCAGCGCGGCCTATGGCCGGTCCTGCTTGCTGCCAGCGTCACCAGGCCCGTTTTGGATGACCAGGGTGCGCCGCAGCGCGATACCGAGGGCAAGCCAATAGTCGAGCCCAAATACCCCGGCCTGCACGCCCTGCGGCACTTCTATGCGTCCTGGTGCATCAACCGGAAACAGGATGGCGGTCTGGAGTTGCCGCCGAAGTCCGTACAGCAGCGCATGGGCCATTCCTCGATCGTGGTGACGATGGACACCTACGGCCACCTGTTCCCACGTAGTGATGATGCTGCCGAATTGGCGGCAGCCGAGGCCGCGCTACTCTCGAACTAGACGCGACACAAACGCAACATGCGAGCGAAAAATGCTTGGCAATCAATGCCGGGCGACGGACTCTGACTCCGAGAATCTAGGTTCGAATCCTAGTTCCCCAGCCAACTACCTTTTTCATCCGACGAAATCACACTGACTTCTCCGCATCATTTGACTGCGGTGAGCTTGAAGGTACTGGCCAACGATCAAATTGTGGCCCATCCTGTCGCCGCTTGCGGGTAACCCAATCAAAAAACTGGGACAGGGAGGCACTGCCGTGGCTCAAACAATAGAGGCATTTGTCGGTAACGCGCTCGACGACGCGAAGATCTCGCCGTTGCACAAAAGAGTAGTCGCACTGATCGCAGCTGGCTACTTCTTCGATGTCATAGACTTCACAATTCTAGGCTCGCTTATTCCTTTCATGCTGGCGTCAAAATTTTGCACGCCGGCGGAGGCAGCTGCCATCGGCAGCGCGGCCATCTTCGGAATGTTTATTGGCACCGCCGGACAGGGGCAATTCAGCGACCGGTTCGGCCGCCGCTTTATCTACCAATTTAATCTTCTGTTGTTCGGCGTCTTCACCATCCTCGGCGCATTCGCCCCCACTGTGACGATGCTGATTATCTGCCGCTTCATCGCGGGCCTCGGACTCGGCGCCGAGCAACCGCTCTGCTTCGCCTATGCCGGCGAATATTCGCCCAAACGCATCCGCGGCCGTGTTCTTGCCATCGTCCACTTCATCGGTGGCGCCACGGTATGGCCGATCGGAACCGCGCTGGCTTTGCTTTTTGGAAGCCTCACATCACCTGAATATGCATGGCGAGGGGTGTGGCTCCTCATCGGCGCCGGTGCGCTGATCGTTTGGGTGTTCCGCTTCACCCTGCCGGAATCACCCCGCTATCTTGCAACGCATGGCCGCGGCCAGGAGGCCCTTGATGTCCTTGGACGTCTCGGCATTTCGACGCCGCCGCTGAACTCGTTTTCAACCAGCGCCGCAAGCAACACCAAAAGCGATCCTTTCGGCGTCGTCTTCCGGATGTTCCCGACGCGGGTCATTGCAGGCATGATCTGCTTCACCGCTTTCTTTGGCGTCGCCATCGGTCTTGGTGCATGGCTGCCGAACATGATGAATGCCAAAGGCTTCTCCATCACCAAGTCGCTTACTTACGTGTTAGCCATGAACTTTGCGGTGCCGTGCGCAAGCCTGTTCATGATGTATGCACTCGACAAATATGGCCGCAAGATAACTTCGATCTGCGCCTTCGTCGGTGCAGGCATCATGGCTATTGTATTCGCCAATGCCGGTACCCCGACGCAGCTGCTCGTAGCCGGCTTTGTGATGATCTTCTTCATCCAGGTCGCAGGAAACGCGATGCAGATCTTTGCGTCGGAAGTATTTCCAACCAATGCGCGGGCATCGGGATTTGGCTGGGCCGCAGGCGTCGGCCGCCTCGCCACGGCTTTCATCCTGCCGACGATCTTGTGGATCCAGAACGGCTGGGGCCTCACCACGGTCTTTGCCTGCATCGCAATATTGCTGGTGATTGCCGCCGTCGCCGTGACACAGCTCGGGCCCGAGGCCAAACAGAAAGGCCTCGACGAAATCGCTGCGCCGACTGGCTGATCCGCCTCGGCTGAAAAATGCGGGGCCCGGTTCGGCAGGAGTGCCGGCCGGGCCTCGTTTCAGTTTGACGACACCATCATCAATTACCAATGGTTTCCGCCGCATCATCAGCCAGAAAAGTGCGATTCCTCGCCCGTTGCGACCAAGGCGGGCGACCTGATGGCGTGCAGATCCTCGTGCACAAGGGCCATGCTTTCATCGGCCACATGTTTAGCGACGGGTTTACGGTCGTGGACGTGCGCGATCCGCTCAAACCAAAATCTGTCGCTTTTGTCTCAGCACCGAAAAACACGCGATCGCACCATCTGCAAATTCACGACGATGTCCTCCTTGCCGTCAACGGCCCAAATATCTGGGCCATGCAGCAATACGCGACGCAACAGGACTACTACGCGAAATCGTTGATCGACTCTGTTCAGACCGAACAGCCTTTTGCGGCGGGGCTCCGCGCGTTCGACATTTCGACGCCATCTAATCCTCGCGAAATAGCATTTCTGAATATGCCCGGCTTCGGCGCGCACCGAATTTGGTGGGTGGGCGGCCGCTACGCTTATGCATCCGTCCACTTCGAAGGATTCATCGACCACGCGCTGGCTGTGATTGATGTGTCGAACCCGGAAAGGCTACAGCTTGCCGGCCGCTGGTGGCTGCCCGGCATGAACCGGGCCGGCGGCGAAACGCCGCCCGCATCGTTCGGCAAGCGCACGGCGCTGCACCATCTCATCAGCGCTGGCACTCTCGGCTACGCAGCCTGGCGTGATGGTGGTTTCACCATTCACGACCTGAGCGACCCCACAAGCCCGAAATTGCTCAGCCATCGTAACTTTGCGCCGCCCTTCGGGGGCGGCGCACACACAGCCCTACCGTTGGCCAAGCGCAAACTGCTCGTGCTAGCAGATGAGGCAACCTCGGCGAACTGCGCCAACGGGCTTGCCTACACGTGGGTCATCGATGTGCGTGAGCCATCAAATCCGGTTTCGATCGCCACGTTACCCACCCCTGCTGAGGAAGATTTCTGCGCCAAAGGTGCAAAGTTCGGACCGCACAATCTGCATGAGAACCGGCCAGGCTCGATGCAGACCGAAGACCTGATTTTTGCCACCTATCACAATGCGGGATTGAGGATTTACGACATCCGCGACGGTTTTCAACCAAAAGAGGTCGGCTATTTCGTCCCCCCTCCGCCCGAAAAAATCGTTGATCAGAGACCGAACCCGGCCAAGGTCATTCAATCCTGTGACGTATTTGTCGATACCGATGGGATCATGTACCTCACCGACACAAATGCCGGTCTGTATATCCTGCGATACGAAGGCTGATACCGCGGAGAACCTTGAGTATGTCGCAAAAATTCGGGCGCCTTGCTCTTCATATGTGGACCATCGACACGACACCGCTTGCAACCGCACTCGACGCGGCAAAGCAGGCTGGCTATGACGCCGTCGAGCTGCGCCGGACCGATTTCAAGCGATGTTTCGATGCCGGCATGACCAATGAACAGGTATTGGACCTGATCAAGAAGAGCGGCATTCCCTGTGGCGTTCTTGGGGTCGAATACGGCTGGTTGTTCGCCACCGGCGAGGAGAGCAAACGCCTTTTCAAGGTGTTTCGTGAATCGTGCGAGAACGCGGTCGCGCTTGGCTGCGACACACTGATGAGCGCGCCGGGCCAGGTCAACGGACCCATCAAAGACGCTATAAAATATCTCAAGGACGCCGGCGATGTTGCTGCGGATTATAAACTGAAACTCGCGATCGAATTCAATTCCCAGCACGACGTGCTGAACAGTCTTGCTGTTCTGACCGAACTGATCGAAGGCGCGAACAAGCCGAACTGCGGCTACCTGATCGATGCGTATCACTTCACGCGCAGTGGCGCGGGAGGCCGCGGTTTCGAAACCGTACCGGCGGAAAAGATCTACTGCTTCCAGTACAGCGATCTCTCGCCCAGCCCCGTCACCGGCGTGAGGAGACCGACCGATCGGTTGCCACCCGGCAAAGGCGTCGTGAAATGGCGCGAAATGCTTGGGCTGCTGGCTGAGAAGCGCTACACCGGGTACCTCAGTTACGAAGCCCCGAGCCCCGAACAGTGGGAGCGCTCGCCGTACGATGTTGCGCGCGAAGGCGTCGAACTCACGCGCAAATTGTTGCGAGATGCTGTCCCGAATTATGTCAGTTGAGGTCAATCATGGCAGTAGAACAGGAACTTCCGCTTTTTCTCGGCTTGAACGACAAATCGATCACGGACATTCCTAAGATAGTCGAGAAGCAGCGCTACATGACGAGCGTTGCCCCCAAAGCCGCCAATCCTGGAAAGTGGGTCGAGCAGCCGCGCATGCCGATCCCCACCGGGGAGCATGCGGTCATCGAGTGCCAGGGCAAGATTCACTCAATCGCGGGCTACGCCAAGCATCGCGTGGACCAGAATTTCCACCAGGTATTTGATCCAAAATCCAGAGCGTGGTCGCTAAAGGCAGCCTTCCCACTTCCCTGCAATCACGTCGCGGGCGTGTCGATTGGTTCAAAGATTTATACGTTTGGCGGTTTTATAGAACAGAACCGCTGTCCGCACTCGAAATGTTTCGTGTATGACACGACGACCGACCAATGGGCACCGATTGCCGGCCTATCACGTCCGCGCGGCGCGATGTCAGCCATTGTGCTCGACGGCAAGATCCATCTGCTTGGTGGCCGCGACGTGCGCTCTGTGGAATGGCATGAAATCTATGACCCTTCGACCGACAAGTACACCATCCTCGCAGGCATGCGGGGTTCGACCGGCACACAGCCTTTCGTCGGGCAGCGTGACCACATGGGCGTCGCTGTGGTCGATGGAAAAATTCACGCGATCGCCGGCCGCATGGACTCCTATGACTTCAATACCGGCTTGAACGCCGTTTATGATCCCAAGACCGACGCATGGACGTTCCGCGCTCCATTACCGACTCCACGCAGCGGCCCCTCCTGCGTCTACATCAATGGCAAAATTGTCGTCTTCGGCGGCGAGGCGACCGGAAAGGTATTCGGCACCAACGAGGCCTACGACCCCAAGACGGACACATGGGAGCAACTCACGCCGATGGCGATCCCACGCCACGGCCTGCATGGGGCAACCTGCGCCGTCATCGGCAACATGGTTCACGTGCCTGGGGGTGGGCCCGTGCCAGGTGGCCAGGTACAGGGCGCCTACCACGACGCTTTTACCTTTGGCTAAAACGCAAGCGGCCGCCACCCAGCAGCCGCTCGTTCTTTAATCAGATTATTGGGCGTTAACGCGCCGGGCGCAATCGAAGCTCGGCTACCCCGGCGGCTACGTTAAGACCCGCCTGGCCTTGGACCGATACCGGCTGAAGCGCAACGGTGCGGTCTGAACCGCCGACCAGAACGTTTGCGCCGAGGCCGGCGCCCACTGTCGCCTCAGCCGTTGCGCCACCGTAATTGCCGGCCAGCGCGCCGAATCTACGAGTGGTTGGCGCATAAACCGCCCAAACCATTTCGCCGCCGGCCGTCGCCCCGAGATCAAGACCGAATTTGCTGATCGACCCGACATACACTTCCCGCGGGCCAGGCTGAGAAGGTGTGAACATGCAGGTCACGTCCTTTTTCGAAGCAATGATGAGACCAATGCCGCCCGAAATGTCGCAGCTCAGCGTACCCACTTTCGTCCGGTTTGCTTGCGCCGACACCGGGATCGGAAGCAAGATCGCCACGACTGCCGCAAAGGCTGCAACAGCACCCAAGGACTTGTGCATGTCCAACTCCTATTTCCAGTGAAAGCCGGGCTATCAACGTGGCGCCGGACAACAAGTTCCATTTCCCGGCTCACGCCATCAGGCGAGACAACGACCAGGGAAATTGGCCTGTTTTTCTTTCGACAACGAACTGAATACCGGTTCGCAACCCACAAGCATTGGCGCATTGGGTGGCGTCGTCCGACGACCGGTCGCTCGTGGCACCGGCAAACGATCGGACTTGTGTGTGCGGTCAACCACTTGCGGGATCGTCTGGCCATCGACCGGCGGCCAAGCAGCCAAACCCAGGCCGAGGCCAACTGGCGGAGCGATCACATCAAGCAGAAACAGCACAAGCGCGCCGGTTAAAATATACGAAAGGAAATTGCGCATTGACGCTCTCCTTTCAGGAGTCGCGACCGGATTGCCACGCATCCTGCGAGCGTCACTTAAAACGGCGTCGCGCTATTAATGTTCCAAGCCCGCGTCAGCGGGCAGCAAGAATCTGGTGTGCCGGAATGACGATATGGCATCGCAGCCCTTCGGGATCGAAATCCATGTTCACCTCGGCATCCAGCGCGCGCGAGAGATTGCGCTCGATGACCATGCTCCCAAATCCTTTTTTTCGGCGAGCTTTCACCTTCGGACCAAGGTGCTCGCGCCAATCAAGTTCGACTGCATTGTCGGGTGCGCTCTCGCGGCGGATCCACGTAATAGAGACGCGACCCGTAGGCACTGAAAGCGCACCGAACTTGGCAGCGTTGATGGCGAGTTCATGCAATGCAAGGCCGAGATTCTGAGCTGCTTCCGGTTTGAGCGCGATCGCCGGTCCTTCGATCGTAACCTGCACTACGGCTCCATCGAGATAGCTGGACAGCTGCGAGCGCACCAGTTCGCCGAGCGACGCACCATACCAACTTTCGCGTACAAGCAGATCATGGGATGCGGCTAAAGCCTGCAAGCGCGAGCTAAATTGCGTGAGAAACGCGCCAATCGATCCCGCGTGGTTTGCGGTCTGGCGCGCCATAGCCTGAATCACTGCCAGCAAATTCTTTGACCGATGCGTCAATTCGCGCAACAACAAGCGAAGATGAGCCTCGCCTTCTTTCCGCTCTGTGACGTCAATTGATGCACAGATTAGGCCGACGATTTCGCCGGTCTCGTTGCGAAGTGCCTCGATGTGCAAATCCTGCCATCGGATCCCACGGGCGTCCTCGATCGGGATTTCCGCACGCTTAGCCTCACCTGTGCCGAGCACTTCGCCTTTCGCGGCCATCAACGCCGCAGCACCGTCACGCGAAAGGATTTCGGCATCCGTGCGGCCGAGTATCTCTTCGACAGGCTTGTCCAAAATTGAACTGCTGATCGACGTGTAACGGAGATCGCGGTCCTGGGTGTAAACCGTTACTTGCGGTCCGCGCAGCGCCGCCTCATAGCGGGCGAAGCGCGTCTGCAAAAGACTGAGTTCCCGAGCTTGCGAAGCGATCTGGTCGTGCAGCTGCCGGTTTTCTTTTTCAAGTTTTGCCCGTTCGGTGTCCTGCGCTGCAGCCATATTACACACCATATCACTCGTTCGGTTAGCTCGTCGTCCAGCGCCATTGGAAAAATTGACTCTATGAATACTTCGTCGCTCGACGTGTCAACAAAGGCGGCCACTTTGCTCACCCTGTCATGAACGCGGCGGGGCTCGAACTGTTGCGAGGCGCGGCCGTGTGGGACGGACGCATCCTAGCTCATTTCACAGCTGGAACATTTTGTCTCTGCGCACGTTCAAGCCCACTATGGGAGCAATGAGGCGCATTTCTTCGTCGGGGCCGACTACGCCCTACCTAGCCTATCCGGCAAACGCGTAACTGTCCGACCACGCGGGCCAACACAAGATGGAGCTGATCATGAAGCTGTAACGCTTGCTTGGCTATATGGCCAGCAAGGTCTACCGCTAGCTCGCACGCCGCTCCCGCCGCCTGGCATTACGCTCGAAAAACAGCGCCTGGCTGAGTACAGCCGATACGGTGGACGGTTGGAACGGCTTCGCAATGAGGAACGCCGGCTCCGGCCGCTCGCCGGTCAGGAAGCGCTCCGGATAGGCGGTGATAAATATCACCGGCACCTCAAAGGTACGCAGCATCTCGTTGACCGCATCAAGCCCCGAGCTACCATCCGCGAGTTGGATGTCAGCAAGAATTATTCCAGGCCGTTTTGCCTTCGCAAGAGCCACCGCCTCGGCATGTGTCCTGGCCACGCCAAGCACGCGATGTCCCAGACTTTCGACCAGCCCTTCGAGATCGAGAGCGATAAATGTTTCGTCTTCGATAATCAGCACATCGGTCGCGATCTCGGCGGCGAGCTCACGCCCAGATTCTTCGACAAGGTCCCGCAAGGCCGGCGCGTCGACATCGAGCACCTTTGCGGCATCGTCCTCCGAAAGACCCTCGAGCGCGACCAGTAGAAAGGCTTGACGCGGCTTCGGCGGAATTTGCGCCAAATGCCGTTCGACTGGCTGGCTGGAATCGGCGACGCTCGCCTTTCCGTTAACGCCGACGGAATTCCAAATCTTTGTGAAGAGCCGGTAGAGGGCAATCCTGGTTGAAAGCCCGGAGTCGAGGACTTTGGGGTCCTGGACCAGGGCCTCCAGAGTCGCAGCAACATAGGCATCACCCGAGGATTGGCTGCCAGAAAGAGCGCGCGCATAGCGCCGCAAGTACGGCAAATGTTGAGCAACTGCTTGAGATGTCGACAAGAATCCCTCCGAATGTTGCCGCCATGAGCCGACCCGGTAGCGCCCCCCAGCTATATGCCGATCGACCTATAGCCCTTCAACACTATTGTCTCAAAAAAGTTCCGTTCCGGGGGAACCATCTGCGCAGTCAACGGTTTTGACACAGACCAAGGGGGCACCGACGCCGCGAAGGGTCGGAAGTTTGGGGTTGAGCAATGAACGAACGCAAGCCCGTGGGACAGCAAAATCCAATGGAAGCCGCGGCCACTCGCAACAAAAAATCCAATTCGAAGCCGGCGAAACTTGGCCGGGATGTGCAGGCCCGGCTCGGGCAACAACTGCGCGCAATGTACGACGAAGTCGTCAACCAGGGTGTCCCCGACCGGTTTAACGAGCTCATCAATCGTCTTAATGGCGATGACAAGAAGGGCGGGCACTGATGGCCATGGACGACTCGGTCCGCAAAGCCGTTCTCAGTGCGGTGCCTAGTCTCCGCGCATTCGCGATTTCCTTGTGCGGAAACGTGGATCGTGCAGATGACCTGGTGCAGGAAACTTTATTGCGCGCGCTGGCGAACATCGACTCGTTCCAACCGGGTACGAACATGTCGGCGTGGCTCTTCACCATTCTGCGCAATCATTTTCGTTCCGAATATCGCAAGCGTCGGCGCGAGGTCGAAGATAGCGACGGACATCACGCGGAATCACTTAAGTCACAACCCGACCAGTACGGCCATGTCGAGTTCCGGGAATTTCGCGAGGCCCTAGCGCAATTGCCCTCCGATCAACGCGAGGCCCTGATCTTAGTAGGCGCATCGGGGTTTTCGTACGAAGAAGCTGCCGGCATCTGCGGTTGCGCAGTGGGAACGATCAAATCTCGCGTCAATCGTGCGCGCACGCGGCTGGCAGAGTTGTTGCATGTCAACAGCGCCGAGGATTTCGGTCCGGATGAAACGACACGAGCGGTCTTGGCTAGCGGCGGCGAATAGATATTTCAGCACGCGCGAGCCGGGCCCTAAATAAAAAAAGCTCCGCGCGACGCGCGGAGCTTTTTCATTCCTAAAAAGTCAAAGATACCAGCCCTACGGTACCGTCGGCGTACGCCCGCGAACAAGCCCCGCAATGAGGGAGATCGCAAACAGAACGATCGCCACGAAGAACACGATCTTCGCAGCTTCGACGGCAACGCCGGCAATGCCGCCAAAGCCCAACAAGGCGGCGATGAGCGCTACGATGAGAAATGTGACGGCCCAGCCTAACATTGTAATCACCTCTGTTGTCGGTTGCGGCACAGCAGCCGCTTGCCGGGGCAACGTCAATAAAGGTGCTATGGTTCCTTTGGAGCATGTGAGTCCTGAGGCTCGCCCTAGGAACTGCTTCGGCACCAAGCCGGTTCATTCTATCTATATGTCGATATTGAAACGAAGGGTTTAACGCAAAGTTCTTGGCAACATTGATCATGCGACGTCCAGAAAAGTCAGGTCTCAAGACCTACCGGGCAAAGCGCGATTTTGGCATTACTGCTGAGCCGAAGGGCAAGGTGACGCGCCAGCGAGGTAACGCCTTCGTCATTCAAAAGCATGACGCAACGCGCCTGCACTACGATCTGCGTCTAGAACTCGACGGCGTGATGAAAAGCTGGGCAGTAACCCGCGGGCCAAGCCTGGTGCCCGGAGAAAAACGCCTGGCAGTCGAGGTCGAGGATCACCCGATTGCCTACAACACGTTCGAAGGGACCATCCCGAAGGGCGAGTATGGTGGCGGCACTGTGATGGTTTGGGACCGCGGCCATTGGTTGCCTGAGAGCGATCCGCACAGGGGCCTGGCCAAAGGCCACCTCGCATTCACACTTGAGGGCAAGAAGCTCCACGGCGGTTGGCATCTGGTGCGCATGCGCCGAAGGCTGGGCGAGAAGCGCGACAACTGGCTGCTCATCAAGCAGGACGATGATGCCGGGCGATCGCGCAAAGACACCGACATCCTCGAGGAACAGCCTCTATCGGCTGCGAGCGGCCGATCGATGGAACAAATCGCAAAGGGATCACGAAAGGTTTGGCACAGCAATCGAGCGGCCGCCACGACGAAAAAAAATACCTCACGCACAAGAACTAAAAAAAAAGATCCAAATTTCGCGGCAGGCTATAGTGCCCTCCCCGCATTTGTTTCTCCATGCCTTGCGAGTTTGTCGGACAACCCTCCCGGTCAGGGGAATTGGGTGCATGAACTCAAATTCGATGGCTATAGAATTCAAGCGCGCCTCGATCACGGCAAAGCAACCTTGCTGACGCGCAAGGGGCTCAATTGGACGAAAAAATTTCCCACGATCGCAAAGGCCATTGCGCAGCTGCCGGCAAAAACCGCGCTTATTGATGGCGAACTCGTCGTTGAACGAGACGATGGAATTTCAAGTTTTTCTCTGCTTCAGCAAGATCTCAAAAATGACCGTCATGATCGGATGATTTTCTACGCATTCGATCTATTACATCTTGACGGTACCAACCTCGCTGACTTGCCGCTTACCCGGCGGAAAGATGCATTGGCGCGACTTCTCCATAGTCAGTCGGATCCGCTGCGATTCAGCGAATCTTTAACCGAACCCGGGACCACGCTGTTCCGCCACGCCTGCAAGTTGGGTCTAGAGGGCATTGTCTCGAAAGTCGCGGACGCGCCCTATCACCCTGGCCGCGGGCACGATTGGATCAAAATCAAATGCTCGGACCGGCAGGAGCTGGTCGTTGCCGGCGTTGTCCCCTCAACTGCGGACTCTCGGGCAGTAGGTGCGCTGGTGCTTGGCTTCTTCGAGGGCGGAAAGCTGCATTATGCTGGCCGCACCGGTACCGGATTTACGCATGACACGGCACGCAAGCTTTTCCGCAAACTGATGACGTTGAAATCCAATGAAGTGCCCTTCGAAGCCGTTCCGGCGGAGGAACGCGGCGCTCGTAAGCCCATCTGGGTTAAGCCGGCGATGGTGGTCGAGGTCGATTTCCGCGGCTGGACGCACGGGGATCGGGTACGTCAGGCATCATTCCAGGGCATACGCGAGGACAAATCAGCCAAAGAGGTTGTGCGTGAACGGGCCCTTGCCGCCACCAGCCGTGCGCCGGCCGTAAAACGCAGCGCATCCGCCAAGAGTGACATCGTCACCGGCGTTCATCTCACTCATCCCGACCGCGTTTATTGGGATGATGCGGGCATTACCAAACGCGATCTTGCCGAATATTACGTCAAGGTCTGGAAGTGGATACGCCCGCATGTGACCGGGCGACCGATCTCCTTATTGCGCTGCCCGGAAGGAGCCAGCGGGCAATGCTTTTTCCAAAAACATGCACGTGCCGGCATTCCCGTTGAGCACCTGCATCTGGTCCCGGAGAAAGGGGACGAGATCATCTCCGTAGACAATCTCAGCGGTATTGTTGCGCTCGTGCAGGGAGGGGTCCTGGAAATTCACACAAGGGGCGCGACCATTGATGACCGCGAGCGCGCCGACCGCCTGGTGTTCGATCTAGACCCTGGTCCCGGGACAAGCTGGGACGACGTGGTGGACGCCGCACGCGATGTTCGCGCCCGCCTGTCGAAATTGAAGCTCAAGAGTTTCCTGAAGACATCGGGCGGTAAGGGTCTACATGTCGTCTTGCCAATTAAGCCGACACCGTGGAGCGAGGCAAAGAGCTTTGCCCAAAAAATCGCAGCGTCGATGGCGGCTGATCTGCCCGAGCGCTACATCGCGACCGCCACGAAAAGTGGCCGATCAAGGCGAATATTCATCGACTACCTACGCAACAGCCGAGAAGCAACGGCGGTCGCACCCTATTCAACACGTGCACGCCCCGGTGCACCCGTGTCGGTTCCAATCGACTGGTCGGAGCTGGGCGGGCTCAAATCCGCCAGTCAATACACCGTCCTGAACCTCATGCAGCGACTATCTCGCCAGCGCAAAGATCCGTGGGCCGGCATTGCCCGGATCAAACAAGCGCTTCCAAAGTTGACGGTAAGAATGAAATAGGCATGTCGCCCAGAGGAATCGCCGATGGTAAATGCAGGTAGCAATCAAAAAGCCAAAGCGCCGTCATCCTGGACGCAGAACTTTTCCCGATTTGCACACTCGGTATCGTTATGGACCGGCCATCCGGTCGCGTTCCTGCTGGCGTTCGCCGTTGTGATCGCCTGGATCGTGACCGGCCCGATGTTCAATTACAGCGACACTTGGCAGCTGGTGATCAACACCGGCACGACGATCGTGACTTTTCTGATGGTATTCTTGATCCAAAATACGCAGAACCGCGACACGCTTGCGATCCAGCTCAAATTGTCGGAGCTCGTGCTGGCAATGAAGGGGGCAGAGAATAAGTTCGCTGCGATCGAGGACCTCTCCGATGAAGAGCTTGAGCAACTGCACAATGATTGCCGAGCTCGCGCGGATATGACCCGTCAGCACATCGAGGGTCGAAAAAAGCATTCGTCAAATTCCGCGAGCGCAGGCCGCTCTTAATGAGTTTTGAATCTTTTTCGTGGAACTTTGGACGAGCTTACGCCGTTCAGGAGAGCAAGCGGAGCGCCATCTTTTCGACAGAACGCCGCCGCATCAGGTTGGCCTAGCTTGGGGTGGACGGACGAGGACGATGCAGATTCGTGGCAGCCTGACAGCTTGCACGGCAATTCTAACCTGGGGTGCAACCGACATCGCTGTCGCTCAGTCTCTCCCTCGATTTACCGGAATTGCAGCATACTACAGCACCGACTATTCGGGCCGGACCGCCCGTGGCGACAAGTACGATCCGACGAAATTTACCGCGGCGCACCGCAGCCTCCCCTTCGGCACGCGCCTGCGTGTCACTGATCCGAGATCGCAACGCAGCGTTGTCGTGGTCGTGAATGACCGTGGCCCCTTCTCGAAAGGACGTGTCCTCGATCTGTCGCTAGCCGCTGCAAAAGTGTTGCATATGACCGGACGCGGGTTGCTGAAAGTGACGGCGGTCGTAGAGCCAGAGGTTACAACAGCGACCGCAAGACGTTAATCGCACTGATCGAAGGCGTGCAGCGGACCCAGATCTCCTGCGCGGAGGCCGTTTCGCCGATCCGCGTCTGGACAGTATTTTCGTTCAACAAAGTCATAAAGATTGTCTGGCCGGAGCCTGGTTCCGGCATCGGCGCCACGTATGAGAACCAATGTCGGCTGTAATTGCCTTCCATCGCTTTGCCGCCGGGGGTGATGATCTCCGGACCGCGGATGCTGAATCGTCGCCCGTCTTTGTGGCACCAATGACCATCGATTGCGTCGGCGTGAGCCGGGACCGCGAGGCCGGCGAGAACGACTGAAAGAGCAACTTTTTTGACGAATTTCCGCATGATTGCCACCACTATTTCCTAGCCCCCTGAAAGCTATATTAGCGGCCGATACGCCCCTTTCCTACTTCCCCCCAAGGACCCGCTCATGCCTGCAAAACGCCCGGCGCCACGTCTTGCCCTCGTCGACGAACAGCATATGAACGCCGGCCAACGCGCGTTGCTCGATAGTCTGCGAGCCGGCCCGCGCGGGACTTCGATAACGCCGCGCGGACCGTTCGCCGTATGGATGCATGCACCCGAACTGGGAGAGCTTGCTCAAAAGCTCGGCGCTCACTGCCGCTACAGGACTGCGCTCCCTCCACGCCTGTCTGAATTCGCAATCCTTTGCACTGCGCGTCTGTGGCGCGCGCAATATGAGTGGTTCGCCCACGCGCCGATGGCCGCAAAAGGTGGTGTCCACCCAAAGACAATTGAAGATTTGCGGCGCGGCCGTGCCCCAAAATCCGCACCAAAGGACGAGCGAGCGATCTACGATTTTATCCAGGAACTTTACAAGACAAAGCGCGCAAGTGAGCGAACCTATAAGCGCGTGCAGTCACTGCTCGGCGACAAAGCAACTGTCGAGCTTGTCGGCATATTGGGCTATTACGCGCTGATTTCGATGACGCTGAATGTATTTCAGATGCTGCCCCCGGATAGCGAAAAGCTGGCGTTTCCTGAATAGTGGCCGCGTCAACAGCCGCGCCGCGTATTGAGCATTCGGCCTGGGCTGACACGGGAATAACAGCCGCGAGCGTGGCCGCGATGACGGCACCCACAACGACGGATTGCATTCAGGCCTGCTTGTCCCCCGGCCCGGGGGAACGCGGGATGCCGACAAATGTTTCTTCTTGAGCTAAATCTTAGGCGACGACGCGTTCATTGCCATCCTGCGACTTATGATCGCCAGCGCGTGGCCTGTTCGTGTGTTGGCGGAGCGCGTCCAGGAAGCGATCTTTCGGCAGAGGGGGAGCCACCAGCATCCCTTGGCCAAGATCGCACCCCATCACGATCAGAGCCTGAAGATCCGCAATCGCATCGATACCTTCGGCGACCACGACACTACCGAAACGGTGGGCAAGATCAATCGCTGTTTGGCATATCGCGGCGTTGGTGACGTCGACGGCACAGTTCTTGACAAACAAAGCGTGCAATTTGAGTTCGGTGAACGGCAGATCACGCAGGCTCGAGAATGACGAATAACCTGCGCCGAATTCGTCAATGGCAAGGGCTATGGCGCTTGTCTTGAATTCCTTCGCAATCTGACGGATCGCCGGCAAATCGCGAACGATCTGATCCTCAGTTAGCTCCAATATTAGCCCAGGCCATTTATCTGACTGCGGACGATACGCCGCAACGATCGCGCTGACCGGGATTTTCGGAAGAAGACTGGCTGGCACGTTGACTGAAAGACGAAGGCCAAACCCCGCCTCTGCGAACACCGTCCAATGGCGCAATGACGTCACCAGCGAGTATTCGCTGAGCTTCAACAAACTCTCTTCATTGAGCGCACCCAGGTAATTCTCCGGCCAAAGGAGGCCTGCTTGTGGGTGATGCATCCGCACCAGTGCTTCGGCACCCGCTAGGCATTTGCGCCGGAGGTCGATCTTCGGCTGGTACCAGACGTCGAGCCAATTGTTCGACAGTGCCTCGTCAATCGAGAGGCCGGCGACGACCGCTCCGTGCGGACCGGAAAACCGGCGTCGCTCCTCGCTCTGCTCATGCGATGCCATTTCAGTCACCTCGAAGATCCGAGGTTGTATCCGCAACGCTCTTAACTATTGGTATGAGTGCAATCTGCTGATTTTACGGCGCTATTGGTACCGTCGTCAGTGGCCATGCTGCATCGGCTTACCACCCGGTGCGGACCCGACGCTCCGCGCACCGATGCTCTCGACCACAAAATCCACTGATGCATTGCCAGCTTTTTCGAATTGCAGTGTCGCCTTGACGTGATCGCCTTGTTTGAGCGGCTGTTTCAGCCCGACGAACATAACGTGATACCCGGAAGGTTCGAATCGAATTGTCTGCCCCGGGTTGATTTCAATGCCTGAGGCGACCTCCCGCATTTTCATCACACCTTTGTCCATGCTCATTTGATGAATCTCGAATCGGTTCGAAACATCCGACGTGCCGCCGACCAGCCGATCTGCAACATTTCCGGTATTGGTGACCGTAAAGTAGCCGCCGCCCACCGTGGCCCCTTTTGGCGTAGCTCTCGCCCACGCAGCCGTCAGCTTCAAATTGCCAACCATGACATCATCGGCGCGCGAGGGCCCAACCACATACATTGCAAAAAGCAAAGCGATAACAAAACCAATTCGATTCATCTTGACCTCCGGTCCACGAAATTATCGGCTGACCTATACTGGAACGTGGCAGGCTTCAATGGTGCGTTGTTTGGTCGAATGACATGCGGCACTATGGTAAGCTGTTAGTATGCCAGATCGAGAACCACCTCATTCCGACGAGAGATCGCGAGTCATCGGTTTCCGCCGCAGGCATCCGATAATCAGCTCACGCGCACCCTCTCCGCCAGCCGTCGAGGACCTGACAAAATATGAGCGGGGCGAGAGTCCGGAAGACTATCGCCACCGTATGATTGTGAACGTCGTTGCGTTCGTTTTTGTGATCGGACTGATCGCTGCTGGCCTTTGGCTGGCGGACACAATGGCCGCGATGCGCAAGAACCAGGATTGTGTCCTTTCCGGCCGTCGCGGCTGCACGCCGGTCGAGGTGACAAAGGACCGCTGGTAACCCAGCCGCTGGCGTCCAGTTCCATTGGGCCAATGCACGCCTGAAATGGCGCTAAATGGCCGCTGCCATTGAACTCTACGCCCCGCTTCGCTATACGGGCAGCCAATTGTTTACCGTTAAATGGCGCTTTGGGGGCTATGGCGCGGGGATCGGGCGCATTGGTGGCCCGCTGGCCAGAACTCCAGATCAACCAGAGAGTTACCGATGTCTTCTACGTTCGACACCATAGCCAATATCATCGCCGAAACCTGCGATATTCCGCGTGACTCCATCAAACCGGAAAGTCATGCGATCAACGATCTTGGCATCGATAGCCTCGATTTTCTGGACATCGCCTTCGCTATCGACAAGGCGTTCGGAATCAAGCTTCCCCTCGAACAATGGACTCAGGAAGTCAACGACGGCAAGGCAACAACGGACCAATATTTCGTGCTCAAGAACCTGAGCGCCCGCATCGACGAACTTGTCGCTGCAAAGGGAGCCTAAAGCGCTGGCCACATGCGTCTTGAGTACTTTCAGCTGATCGACCGGATCGTCGACATCAATCTCGCCGACCGCAAGATCAGCGCCGAAGCGACAGTTCCCACGACAAGCACAATTTTCGAAGGTCACTTCCCTGGCTTTCCCCTGATGCCCGGCGTGCTGCTGATTGAAGCCATGGCCCAGACATCAGGTTGGCTGGTCGTTGCCGTGAACCGTTTTGAACGCATGCCGTTTCTTGCTGCAGTAAAGGACGCCAAGTTCCGGATGTTCGTCACGCCCGGCCAGCAGTTCTCGGTCAAAGCGACGCTTGTCCACGAGGGCTCGGGATACGCCATTACCAAAGCCAGCATCGCGCTTGGTGCCAAGCCAGTCTGCGACGCCGAGCTCACGCTTCGGATCTTGGATTTCCCGAACGCCGAAATGCGGCTCAAGATGCGCGAAACCGCCGCTCTGGTCGGATTTCCGGCCGAGGTGCCGGCCAATGGCTAGTGGTCTCCGAGAAGTTTGGATCACCGGGATCGGAATTCTTTCGTGTCTCGGTGAGGGGTCTGACGCTCACTGGCAGAAGCTCATGGCGGCACAACCTTCCGCCGACGCCACAACCTTCGCCCCTTTTGTCGTTCATCCGCTAGCGCCAATCAATTTTGACGCGCAGATCCCCAAGAAAGGTGACCAGCGCCAAATGGAGAATTGGCAGCGCATTGGCACCTATGCGGCCGGACTTGCCCTCGCCTCCGCGGGTGTAAAAGGTAACACCGAAATCCTCTCGCGGATGGATATGATCGTTGCTGCCGGCGGCGGCGAGCGCGACCTGACCGTCGACTCGAACATCCTCACCGGCATCAAGCACGCAGCGGATCCCGCCGCCTTTCTCAATGAAAGGCTGATGAGCGACCTGCGGCCAACTTTGTTCTTGGCCCAACTATCCAACCTTCTCGCCGGCAACATCTCGATTGTTCACGGCGTGACCGGATCTTCGCGAACGTTCATGGGTGAAGAGTCCGCCGGTATCGACGCGGTGCGAATTGCGCACGCGCGGATCGGCGCGGGGCAGAGCGATATTGCTCTGGTCGGCGGATCGTACAACGGGGAGCGTCCGGATCTACTGATGCTGTATGAATTCGCCGATCTGGCGCTTAAGCACAAATACGCTCCAGTTTGGCAACGCGGGAATGGTAACGGCGGCTTCGCAATGGCGTCGCTCGGCGCATTCCTAGTCATTGAAGCGAGCGAGCATGCTGAAAAAAGAGGCGTAAAGGCGCTGGGGCGCCTGACTTCCGTTGTCTCAGATCGCGCCAACCGAAAGCCCGGGACGGTAACTCAGGCATTGGAGCGGTTTTGGGGCAGCATAAAGAACGGGGTCGACCCAACACACACAGCCATTCTGTCGGGCGCGACAGGCGCCGACCCGGCAACGGCGGAAGAACGCGCCTTCCTCGAAGCGCATCGCGATCTTGCCGTTCGCGCTACGGGTTCATATCTCGGCCATGGGTTGGAGCCGCAATTCCCCATGAACATCGCGCTCGCCACGATCGCGCTCGACCGTGGTAAGCTGTTTCCACCCTGTGACTCTACCGGCCTGGAGAGGCCGATGAACGCTGAATTAAGGCAAGTGATCGTCACTGGCGTGGGTCATTGGCGCGGCGAAGGTCTCGCCCTCGTTGAACGGACCGGTTGAGGAGAGAAGCGATGGCAGTGGGTAAGGACAAGATGGGGCGGCCCATTGTGGTCGTCACCGGACTCGGCATAGTGACTTCGCTGGGGGCAGGCAAAGGCGATAACTGGGCCAAACTTACCGGCGGTGAATCCGGAATTAAAACGATTACGCGCTTTCCCACCGACGGTCTGAAAACCAGAATCGCCGGGACCATCGACTACCTGCCGCTACAGGATACCGCGGCCGCATTGACCGAATCCTTTGCCAACCTTGCCGCCGAAGAAGCCGTTTCGCAGTCGGGGCTTGGCCCGGCCGGAAGTTTCCCCGGCCCGCTTTTTCTCGCCGTCCCGCCGATCGAGATGGAATGGCCACAACGGCTCGAAATCGGCGCAAAGTCAGGCGCCAATGAAAGCGTTACTTATGCCGATATGTTGCGGGTGAGCGCCCAATTCCCTGACTACCATCGCCGCTTTCTGCTCGGATCCGTCGCCGACAACCTGGCCGAAAAATTCGGCACGCAGGGCTCACCAATCTCGCTTTCAACAGCCTGCGCATCGGGCGCGACGGCGGTTCAGCTTGGTGTCGAAGCTATCCGTCGTGGTGAAACAAATGCTGCGCTCTGCATTGGCACAGACGGCTCGATCAATCCCGAGGCCGTGATCCGTTTCTCCCTTCTATCGGCCCTTTCCACCAGCAACGACGTTCCGCAGTCGGCGGCCAAGCCGTTTTCGAAAAACCGCGACGGCTTTGTTATGGCCGAGGGTGCCGGCGCGCTGGTCCTTGAAAGTTACGAGGCTGCAAAGGCGCGTGGCGCTAAAATTCTGGGTGTCGTAGAGGGATGCGGCGAGATGACTGATGCGTTTCACCGCACACGTTCCAGCCCGGATGGAAAGCCCATTGTTGGCTGCATTGCTAATGCCATTTCCGATGCCGGTCTCACGCCGAACGATATCGATTACATCAATGCACACGGAACGAGCACACCGGAAAATGACAAAATGGAATATCTCGGCTGCGCCACCGTGTTTGGCGAACGCATAAAAAGCCTGCCGATCTCCTCTAACAAATCGATGATCGGCCATACGCTCTCAGCCGCCGGAGCGGTGGAGGCTGTGTTCACGCTTCTTACTTTGCAGAACCAGCGCATCCCCCCGACCATCAACTATGCGGTACCCGATCCGGCAATTCCGGTCGACGTCGTGCCCAACACGGCACGCGACGCCAGCCTTCGCCATGCGATATCAAACTCTTTCGGATTTGGCGGACAGAACGTTTCGCTGGTGATGGGGCTTGAGCCGGCCTAGCGCCGGACATGCCGGACCGCCATGCGCGCGCTAAAGCTGGTTGCCGACCGTAAACTTGAACTTGCCGACGTCCCGCCGCCTCCGCCGCCCGGGGCGGGCGAGGTGCAAATCCGCATCAAGGCAGTGGCGCTCAATCATCTCGATCTGTGGGGCTTCCGAGGCATGGCATTTGCCAAGCGGCAGCTTCCTTTGGTCGTTGGCGCGGAAGCTTCGGGTGAAATTGCCGCGGTGAGCGCAGGCGGCACGAATTTCAAGGTCGGCGACAAAGTGGTGATGTACGGGGCCATGACATGCGGCCGCTGCGCCGCCTGCCGCGATGGCCGCGACAATCTCTGCGAAAATGTCGCCGGCATCATGGGTTTCCACATTGACGGATTTGCGCGAGACCTGATCAATTTGCCGGCGCGACTTGTCATTCCGGTGCCCGACGGCGTGCCTTTGCGCGACGCAGCCTGCGCACCGATTGCATTCAGCACTGTCGAGCACATGTTATTCGACAACGCCAAGCTTAAGCCTGGCGAAACAATCCTGGTGCATGCGGGCGGTTCGGGCATTGGTTCGGTTGCAATCAAAATGGCCAAGGCGCTCGGCTGCACCGTGATCACCACTGTGGGTGATGACGCGAAGGCCGAGAAAGCCAAGGCCCTCGGAGCTGATCATGTGATCAATTACAAGACCGAACGCTTTGAAGGCGTCACACGCAAGCTAACCGGGAAGAAGGGCGTCGACGTCGTTTTCGAGCACGTCGGCGGCGAAGCCTTCAACGGCTCCCTGCTCTGCCTGAAGCGAGGCGGACGCCTTGTGACCTGCGGTTCCACCGCAGGCCCGACGGTGACAATCAACCTGATGCAGCTGTTTCAGCAGCAGTACAAGATTTTTGGTTCCTTTGGCGCTTCAATACGGAACATACGAGATAGCCTGTCGAAAATCGCTGCCGGGATGGCTCCGATTATCGACACGGAAGTTGAATTGGCAGATTTTGAGCGCGGCCTGGCGCGCCTGGAAAGCCGTCAGGTATTCGGCAAAGTCATTGTGACGTTTTGAGGCGTCAGCGATGAGGCGGACAGTCCGGCGCCTGAAGCGCGCAACCAAACGCGCCGCCAATTCCGTCGTGGGCGTTGGCGCGATTGGCCTCCTGAAACTGTTGCGCCTGACCAACCCTGACACAATGGGAAATTTTGCGGGCCGACTCATGCAAACCGTCGGACCGTTTTTGGCCGAAAACCGGATCGGACGCGCCAATTTGACCGCAGCATTCCCGGAAAAGTCGACAACCGAGATCGACACGATCCTGCGCGGTGTTTGGGACAACCTCGGCCGTGTTGCTGCTGAGTTTGCTCACCTCGATCGGCTTTCGGATTTCGATCCCTGGCATCCTGAGCGGTCGACCCGAATCGAGGTGAGACAGGCTGACCTGGATCGCCTTTTCAAAGTGCTTGCGCAGCCAAAGCCGGCGATCGTGTTTGGTGCACATTTAGGCAATTGGGAACTGCCCGCGGTCTGCGCCGCGGCATGCAAGATTGACACCGCGGTCCTATATCGACGACCGAACAACCCCACGATCGACAAATGGCTGCACGATACGCGAGCTGCCACGATGGGAACGCTTATCCCGACCAGTCTCGACGCTCCAATGAAGCTGGCAGAAGCGCTGGGACGCGGCACTCACGTCGGCATGCTGGTGGATCAATATTACAGCCGCGGGGTCGAGGTGACCTTCTTCGGCCGGCGCACGAAGGCCAACCCCCTCCTCGCGCGGCTCGCCCGGCATTTCGATTGTCCGATTCACGGCCTGCGAGTCATACGGTTGCCCGGCCATCGGTTTCGTGCCGAATTGACCGAGCAGGTACAGCCGGTCCGCGACGCCGCTGGTAAAGTCGATATCGCCGGGACAACACAAGCCATCATGTCGGTGATCGAAGGCTGGATTCGTGAATATCCGGAGCAATGGCTGTGGCTGCACCGACGCTGGCGGCCGGAGGATCAGGAGCCGGTCACCGGCCAGTCTTGATTTTAGTCCATAGCCGATTGATCAACCGTTGCGATTTCTGATCGCGCGCGCCTACCGTGTAGAGACGGCTCATGGTTGAAGCGTCCGGATAGACGCTCTTGTCGTCGAGGATCGATCGATCAATGAATTTCTGGCTCGCAAGATTGCCATTGGCGTAGGCGACAAGATTGCTGTTGAGCGCCGCAACTTCCGGTCTGAGCAGGTAGTCAATGAATGCGTGGGCTTCAGCGACATGCGCGGCATCTTTCGGAATCGCCAGATTGTCGAAAAACATCTGCGCGCCTTCCCTCGGAATTGAATAACCAACCTCAATGCCGTTCTTTGCAGCGACCGCACGTTTCTGCGCCTGCTTGATGTCGCCTGACCAGCCGACCACCATGCAAATTTCCCCGCTCGCGAGCGCATTCAGATATTCCGACGAATGAAATTTCCGGACCAGAGGACGGATTTTTGCAAGCAGTTCCGCGGCTTTTTCCAGATCCTTCGGATCATTTGAATTCGAATTCAAACCGAGGAAATGCAGTGCCGCCGGAATGATATCGTCGGCAGAATCCAGCATGTGAATACCGCAGTCCCGAAATTTTGCCAGATTGTCCGGTTTAAAGACAATCTCCCAGCTGTCGATTTTGCCGGTTGAACCGAGCCGCTCACGCACTGCTTTCACGTTGAACCCGATACCGGTCGTGCCCCACATGTAGTTGACGGTGTACTGATTGCCCGGGTCGTAAGCAGCAAGACGGTTTGCGACTTCCGGCCAGACATTCGCGAGATTCTTTAGCTTGCTCTTGTCGAGTTTCTGGAAGACGCCGGCCTTGATCTGATGTTCGAGAAAGTATCCTGTCGGGACAACGACATCATAACCCGATTTTCCTGCCAGAAGTTTTGTTTCGAGTGTCTCGTTGGCGTCAAAGGTGTCGTATTGCACCTTTATGCCGGTTTCCTTCGTGAAGTCTTCAATGACCTTCGGTTCAATATAGTCGGACCAGTTGTAGACATTGACCACGCGCGTGGTCTGCGCCGCAGCCGGATCGATTGCGACGGAGCCTGCCACAAAGGCTAATGCCGCGGTTGCGAATGCGCGGAGAATGAAAGGCATCGATAGGTCGTTCAGGTTTTCGTGGGCAGGCCCGCTGCTTTCCATGCAATGATACCGCCCGCAAGATGGGCGGAATACGGATAACCGGCGTCCTGCGCGGCAACAGACGCGGTGATGGATCGGCGACCGGAGCGGCAGGCAAACACGACCTGCTTGCCCTGCGGATCGGGAATCGTGGTCGGATCAAAGCAAGACAGCGGCACAATCACCGCGTCGGGGTAGCTTTCAACCGACGTTTCGTTCGGCTCGCGCACGTCAACCAGTAAGATACGGCCCTCGCGCAAGCCGGTTGCCACTTCTTCGGGCGTAAGATTTGTCACCTCGTCGGCGCGGGGCATTTCATCGGCCATGCCGAAACTCCTTCACTCTGGATTGGTTGAGTTTTAGCCGGAATCTCGGCGGGCCGACCAGTCTTATTTCAAGCGGCCCTAGATCGTGACTTGGGTGCCGACCTCAACCACCCGTCCGGTCGGAATTTGGAAATAGTCGGTTGCGTCATTCGCGAGCCGGGTAAGGCCGATAAACAACCGATCCTGCCACCTGGGCATCCCCGATTGTGTCGCTGGCTTGAGGGCGCGCCGCGAAAGAAAAAACGAGGTCGACATGATGTCGAATTGCCAACCCAGCTTGCGCGCTATGGCAAGGGCCTTTGGAACGTTCGGCGTTTCCATAAAACCAAACCGCAGAAAGACACGCGAGAATGTCTTGCCGACAGGCTGAATGCGAACCCGCTCGCCGGCATCAACGCGTGGTGTATCGGAAGTTTCGATCGTCAAAATGACGTTCTTTTCGTGCAGTACTTTGTAGTGCTTCAGGCTGTGCAGGAGCGCGGTGGGAGCGCTGACGGGATCACTGGTCAGAAAAACCGCCGTCCCTGGTACGCGTGCCGGCGGTTTCTTTTCCAAAGTTTTTACTAGCCCCTCGAGCGGGGTTTCGAGCCGACGCGTTTTCTCGAAAAGGAGCCGGCTGCCGCGCCGCCACGTATACATAATCGCCATGACTCCAGCGCCGAGCGCCAGCGGCATCCAACCCCCCTCGACAATCTTGAGCAGGTTTGCCGACAAGAAAGTCACGTCAATGAACAAGAACGGCAGCATGAGTGCGAGCGCACCAATCAACGGCCAATTCCATACGCGCCAGATAACTACAATCGCCATCATCGCAGTCACCACCATCGTGCCAGTGACCGCAATACCGTAAGCGGAAGCCAGCGCACTCGAAGACCTAAATAGTGCCACCAGCAGCAACACACCGATTAAAAGAAAAGTGTTGACGCGCGGCATATAGATTTGGCCGAACAATGCTTCCGATGTGTGACGGATTTCGAGGCGTGGTAATAAGCCGAGCTGAATGGCCTGTCTGGTCAGAGAATATGCACCTGTGATTACGGCCTGGCTGGCGATCACAGTGGCGATCGTCGCGAGCAGAACCATAGGGAGCAGCGCCCAGTCGGGGTAGAGCAGAAAGAAGGGATTTTCCACCGACTTTGGATTCGCAAGCACGAGGGCGCCCTGACCGAGATAATTGATAGTGAGCGCCGGCAACACTATGACGAGCCA
The DNA here is from genome assembly GCA_046734435.1 of Pseudomonadota bacterium. Taxonomy (GTDB): domain Bacteria; phylum Pseudomonadota; class Alphaproteobacteria; order Rhizobiales; family Xanthobacteraceae; genus Pseudolabrys. The sequence goes on from JBKPRE010000227.1 coordinate 25,686, forward strand.
CGCGAAGCGGATTGGGCCTCGACCAAAATGGCCAAGATCTGCATAGAGCGCTTCCGCACCGGTCACGACTAGGAAGACCGCACCGAGAGTATAAAAACCAACAACGCCGTGATGGAGCAGGAACGTAATTCCGTACCACGGATTGAATGCTAGAAACACCGCCGGGTTTTGCGCAACGTGCCAAAGTCCTGCAGCGGCAATCGCGGCAAACCAAAAAAGCGTAATTGGACCAAAAAAAGCTGCAACATTCGCTGTGCCGCGTGATTGCACGGCAAAAAGCAAGACAAGAATGAAAACTGTGAGTGGCACAACGTAAGGATCGAAAGCCGGCGTTGCGATCTTCAATCC
>JBKPRE010000228.1:0-25648 GCA_046734435.1 Pseudomonadota bacterium
AGAGGCGCACGCTCTGGTGCGGCACGATGCAGGCCGGCCCCGCCATCCATCCGACTCCGCCGATCAGCATGACCGCCGCCGGAATGTGCGCCGACGCGGAGAACACCTTCATCCGCGGCGCACGGTTCATGATCGATAGCAGACGCCCGGTATTGGTGGACGCATCCTTGATGTAACGGATGCGTGGATGCTCCGACAGGCGCGCGATCACGTCGAGTGAAAGGTCGCTGCGCTGAAATTGCGGATTGGTGTAAAGCACGACTGGAATATCGACAGAGTCGGCGATCGCGCGGAAATAGGATTCGACCTGCGCGTCCTTGAGGGGGAAGTAAGCCTCGAGGATGGCCAGGATGCCGTCGGCGCCGAGCTTTTGGTAGGCCTTTGCCTGTTCGACCGCGTCCGCGGTCGCCGTCGATGCGACGCCGGCGATCACCGGCACCTTTTTCGCCGATGCCTCAATCGTCGCCTTCACCACGGCTTCGCGTTGCGTGCGGTTGAGATAGGCAAACTCGCCGGTTGAACCCAATGGCGTGAGCCCGTGCACGCCCGCCTTGATCAGGTCGCCGGCCAACTTGGCCAACACGTCGGTGAGAATCCGGCCACCCGCGTCGATTGGCGAAACGAGATACGGGAAAACACCGTGAAAGTCGGTCATGCGAGGAGCCTAGAACACCCACAGCGCATCGGGGGGAAATTCGACATAGTGCTCGCCCGGATTGAGCGGCGCGGGCGCATAAGCACGAACCGTAAGATTTTCGTGCGCGAACACAAGCTCCCATCGCTCGCCGAGATACATCGGCGCCTTGAGCTGCATTTTCAGCCGGTTGGGGCCGGCGCTCGATGCGCAGCGCACACGCTCAATGCGGATGATGCCGGTCGCCTTGGCTCCGGCAGCCGCTTTCGTCCGCGACATGCCACTCAATCGCTCACCGAACAGCTCTATCGTTGCACGGCCGTTGGAATTGCCAGCCAGGGTGCCGGTGAGCCTGTTATTGGCGCCCATGAATTCCGCGGCGAACAGCGTGGCCGGCTCGTTATAGAGAGCGGTCGGCGCGCCTTCCTGCGCGACGAGCCCGGCATCCAGCAACACCACGCGATCGGCGATTGCCATGGCCTCGACCTGGTCGTGCGTGACGTGGATTGCGGACAATCCCAGCGTGACGATCAGCGTGCGCAGCCAGGCGCGCGCTTCCTCGCGCAGCTTGGCGTCGAGATTGGACAGCGGCTCGTCGAGCAGGATCACCGGCGGCTCGTAAACGAGCGCGCGTGCGATGGCAACGCGCTGCTGTTGTCCGCCTGAAAGCTGATGCGGATAACGTGCGGCAAGTTGGCCGAGCCCAATCTGCGACAGCGTCTTCTCCACGCGGGTTTTGATTTCCTCAGCCGCGACGCCGCGCAACTTGAGGCCATAAGCGACATTGTCGAATACTGTCCGGTGCGGCCATAGCGCGTAGGATTGGAATACAAGTCCCAGTCCACGCTTTTCCGCCGGCAATTCGATGCCGCGGGCCGCGTCGAAAAACGGGGTGTTTCCGATGGCGATTGAGCCCTGATGCGGTGTCTCCAGGCCCGCAATGGCGCGCAGCAGCGTCGTCTTGCCGCTGCCCGACGGACCGAGCAAGGCGACCACTTCGCCCGCAGGGACGGAAATGGAAACGCCCTTGAGGATCTCATTGTCGCCGAGGCGAAGGGCGACGTCCTTGACGATGAGTTCAGCCATGCAGGCGCACTCCGAGGCGGACCGCGACGGCAAGGCCGACGCCGATCATGACCACATTAACGACTGACAGTGCCGACACCAGATCGACTGCGCCGGTGCCCCAGAGTGACACCAGGAGCGAACCGATCACCTCGGTGCCGGGACCGAGCAGGTAGATGCCGGTCGAGTATTCGCGCACGAAAATCAGGAAGACCAGCAGCCAGCTTGCCAGCATGCCGTATTTGATCAACGGCACGGTGACGTCGCGTTTGACGCGCAAGTCGCTGGCCCCGGCAGTGCGTGCGGCTTCTTCCAGTTCCGGAGCGACCTGCAGCAATGTGCCGGAAACGAGACGCATGCCGTAGGCAAGCCAGACGATGGAATAAGCGAGCCAGATCGAGACCATTGTCGACTTGATCGGCGAGAGGAGCGGCACGAAAAGGAACACCCACAGCAGCGCAAGGCCGGCAACGAGGCCCGGCATCGCCCGTGGCACCATCACGAGGTAGTCGACAAGCCGTGTCCAGCCGGAGTTCCACCGGTGCACCGCAAGGGCGATGGCGGTGTAGCACGCGACAGCAACCGCGCCACCGATGACGCCGATGCCCAGCGTGTTGAATATGCCCCGGACGACGTTCGGATAGTCGGTGAGTTCGCGATAATGATCGAGCGTCAGCACATCGAGTAACCGCACGCCTTCGCCCCAGGTCACGACGAAAGAGCGCAGCGTAATGCCGGAGATCGGCACGACCACGGTCACAAAGAGCCATAAAACAATTCCGGCGAAGGCGACCCAGCGCCAGCGATGCAGGGGAAGCGGCTGCGTCTTAAGGCCTTTGCCGCGCACAGAAACATAGCGTTGCGCCTGGCGCAGAAGCATGCGCTGCATGAAAACCAGCGGCGCGGTGATCGCGATGATTGCCACGACGACCACAGCCATCAATTGATATGACGGGACGCCGAGCTTGTTGGTGAGCTTGAACAGATAGGTTGACAGTACCAACAGGTCCTGCGGATCGCCCAGCACCAGCGGCAAGCCGAACAGCTCGAAGCCGAGAAAGAACACGAGCACGCCGGCGAACAAAATTGCGGGGAGGATCATCGGCAGGCTGACACTGACAGCGACGCGGAACGGATTGGCGCCGGACACCCGCGCGGCCTCCTCGAGGTCGGTGCTCAGACCGCGCAGTGCGGCCGCACTGTAGAGGTAGACGTGCGGGACGTGCGTGAGCCCCGCGATCACGATCAGCGCCAGCAGCGAATAGAGATTCCACGGCACGAAGCCGAAAATATCTTTTGCAAGCGTCGAGAAGATTCCGACCGGGCCAATCGCCACGACATATCCGAACGCAATCACCACCGCGGAAACGAAAATCGGGATCAGGATCAGCGGCTCGAGATACTTCCGGCCGGGGACATCGGTGCGCACCATCAGGAAAGCGAGCAGGGCACCAAGCGGCACCGCAATCGCTGCCATGCCGGCTGCGATCGCGACTGTGGTCCAGAACGCCTGCCAGAAATCGGAATCGGCGAGCACGAAGGAATAGGCGAGCAAGCCGACTCTTGCCGACGGGTCGAAAAACGGCGCGGTGAGGAAGCTCTGGTAGACCACAAGTGAAAGCGGCGCCACCACGACAAGCGTGGTGACGCCGAGGACAAGCAAACGGTACACGACAATGGGCATGGCTGCCCTTGATCCGGTGCGCCCAAAGGCGACGCGCTATGCCTATTGTCCCTTCTTCGCCTGCTGCCACTTCGACAGGAAGGCAAGGCGCTTGGCCTGGTCGAGATTCTCCAAGAGCGTCTGGTCGATCGGAACAGGCCGTGCTTTGTCGCCGACGAGTTGCGTGACGCCTTTGATCGTCGCTTCGCCATCAACGTCTGAACGAAGCGAATAAAGATCGGCCTTGTTTGCGATTATTTCCTGTCCGCGCTTCGACAGGATGTAATCCAGAAAGAGCTTGCCGGCGTTCGGGCTCTTGGCGTGCTTGGAAATGAAGGCAACACGCGAGGTCACCATCGTGTAGTCCTTCGGCAGAATGATGCCGAGGTTCGGGTCTTTCTTGGAGCGGCCGAGCGCATAGGAGCCGAAGACGCCGTAGGCGATCAGGTGCTCGCCGGATGTCACGCGTTCCATCATGGCGCCGGCGCTGGTGTAGAGCTTCGCCTGCGCCTTACCCATTGCCCTGAAGAGGTCCCAGGCCTGCGGGAAATCCTTGATGTCCGCGTTGCAGAACAGATAGCCGACGCCGGACCGCTCGGGATCGTAGGCGGTGATCTTGCCTTTGTAGAAATCCGTCTTGGCGTTGAGCAGCTTCAGAAGATCAGTGTGATCCTTCGGCACGTCAGCCTCGGGAACGAGGCGCTTGTTGTAGACAAAAGTGATCGGCTCATAAGTCGTGCCGTAGGCTGAATCCTTCCACACCGCCCATTTCGGCAGCGACTTGATCTCCGGCGAGGCGTAGGCCGCGGCATGACCGTCGGCGACCAGCTTCACCTGCAGATCCATCGCCGACGACCAAATGACGTCCGCGGTGCCATTGTTGGCCGCAGCCTCGGCGATGAAACGGTTATAGAGTTCGGTTGAATTGAGGTCGGAGTATTCGACCTTGATGCCGGGGTAGAGCGTCTCGAAGTCTTTGAGCAATGGATTGGCAGCGACTGCGTCGGTGGTCGAGGAGATGACGACCTTGCCTTCCTTCTTGGCGGCATCGACGATCTTGGCGTAGTCCGCCGGATAACCTTGTGGCGCTTGCGCGAGAGCGGTGCCGTTGAGGGCCAATACGGTTGCGGTGAAAATGGCGGATATGGCGTGGCGCATGACAGCTCCCTGATGGCGTTTTCGGCGCCTGCCCCCGCGGCCGCCGTTCAGGAGCGATGCTACTCCAGGGCTTCGGCACGCGCCTAGGCCTACAAAGGCAAAAGGCTGAGCGCCGGGAATTTCAGCCGGCAAAACCGCCGCTGTCGAGGAAGGCCTGCTCTTCCGGTGTGGTCGCGCGGCCGAGGACCGTGTTGCGATGGGGAAACCGTCCGAACCGCCGGATGATATCGGCGTGAATTTCCGCCCATTTCAGATTTTCTGTGTCGCCGGACGCCTTGTTGAGGGCGATGCAACGCTCTTGGTCGGCGAGATCCTCGGAATGCTCGAACGGAAGATAGAAAAAGTTCTGCAGCTCTTTCGGCACCTGGCTGTCGAACCCGCGCACGATGGCTCCGGCCGCGATGGCGCGCGCGAGCGGATCGGTGGCAAACGCTCGAGCATCACCGCGAAACAGGTTGCGCGGGAACTGGTCCAGCAAAATGAGCAGCGCCAGCGCCCCTTCGGCGCTCTGCTCCCAGCCGGATAATTGTCCGGCAGCAGCCGCCTCGTGAGTCGTCAGAAATCGTTCGCGGATCTCGTCGTCGAATGCCGGGTCCTTTGTGAACCAGCGGTCGGGACCGGCCTTCTGCCAGAACGACACGACGTCGGCTGCGCTTGCGACCATTGCGCCCCGCATCAATTGGTCGGTCGATGCTCGACTTCATCGCGCAAGGCGCGCCGCAGAATTTTGCCGACGTTGGTTTTCGGCAGCTCGTCCCGGAACTCGATCTGCTTTGGCACCTTGTAGCTGGCAAGCCGTGAGGCTAGGAATCTGCGCAGATCGTCGGCGGTGACATCGGGCTTTTTCTTGACCGCGAAAAGCTTGCCAGCCTCGCCGGAGTGCTGATCGGGCACGCCGATGACGGCACATTCCAGCAGGCTCCCGTGGCTCATGGCTACTTCCTCGACCTCGTTCGGGAACACCTTGAAGCCCGATACGGAGATCATGTCCTTCTTGCGGTCGACGATACGCACGCGTCCTTGCTCGTCCATGATGCCAATGTCACCGGTGCGGAAAAATCCGTCTTTCGTCATTGCTTTTGCGGTCTCATCGGGCGCCTTCCAGTAGCCCGCCATGACCTGCGGACCGCGCGCGCAGATCTCGCCCTGCTCGCCGATCGCCAATTCACGTCCGTCGTCATCGCGAATCGAGATTTCAGTTGACGGCAGCGGAAGACCGATAGTTCCGGTCCATTCGCTAATATCGCCGCGGTTGCATGTAAGCACCGGTGAGGTCTCGGAGAGGCCGTAACCCTCGATGATCGGCTTGCCGGTGGCCTTCACCCAGGCGTCGGCGACCGGTTTCTGTACGGCCATGCCGCCGCCGATCGTGCACTTCAGCATGCTCCAGTCGATCTTGCCGAAATTGGGATGGTGGAGCAGCGCATTGTACAGCGTGTTCACTGCCGGAAAGATGTTCACTTTGTAATGCGAAAGCTCTTTCACCAGTCCCGGAATATCGCGGGGGTTTGGAATCAGCAGGCACATTCCGCCGGTGCGCATGGCGAGCAGGAAACACGCGGTCAAGGCGAAGATGTGATACAGCGGCAACGCCGTGACAATGATCATGTGGTCGACTCTCGGCGGGATATCGACCATCGGCTGATTCCAGGCGTCGACCTGCAGCATATTGGCGACCAGGTTGCGATGAAGAAGCATCGCACCTTTCGCGACCCCAGTGGTGCCGCCCGTGTACTGGAGGAAAGCGATGTCGTCGGGCATCGACGTTGATGCTTCGAGCGCCATCGTGTGTCCGGCTGAAACGGCGTCATTGAACTTGGTGGCGCCCGGAATCGTGTAAGCCGGCACCATCTTTTTGATGTAGCGAACGACCGCGTTGACGATCGTACCCTTCACCGTGCCAAGCATGTCGCCCAGACTCGCGATCACGACATGCTTGACTTGCAGATTCGGCAGCGCCTGTTGCAGGACGCCGGCGAAATTTTCGAGCACTATGATGGCTTCCGCGCCGGCATCGGTGAGCTGGACTTCCAGTTCGCGCGGCTTGTAGAGCGGGTTCACGTTCACGACGGTGCAGCCGGCGCGCAGAATCGCAGCGATGGCGATCGGATATTGCAGCACGTTCGGCATCATGATGGCGACGCGCGCGCCGCGTTTCAGCCCGACGTTTTGCAGCCATGCTGCAAGGGCGCGTGATGTCTTTTCCAGGTCGGCATAGGTCAGCGACTTGCCCATGCAGGCGCAGGCTTCACGCTCGGAAAATTTTGTGAAGCTTTCCTCGAACATCGTGACCAGCGACGGATAGCGCGTCGCGTCGATCTCGCTGGGTACGCCCGGCGGGTAATGCCGCAGCCAGAGCCGCTCCATGATGCTTCCCCCGCGACCACCTTTTCGCGCGAAGGCGGTCGATTTCGCGTCAGCATGAGTCCAACCGGTCCCGCATGCAAGACCGGCAATCGCTAGCGGCCCCCGAACGGAACGAGCGGATTGTCGACCAGAGCGGCCCGGTCGGGCCGGTCGGGGGCCGCGACCCCGAGAAAAGCCTCGAAAAGCTCGCGCACTGTGCGCTGCGGCAAATCGCGCGTGATGAAAACGAGCCGGGTGCGATGATCATCGTCGGGCCAGCGTTCAAGTCGCGCGGTCGGGTGGAATATGTGCTGCACACCGTGCACGACAACCGGCGTGTCGGGCATTTCCGCAAGTTTCACAATGCCTTTGACGCGCAGAAGCTTTTCTCCGTGCGTGGCCCGCAACAGTTCGAGAAACATCTCCAGAGTTCCCGATGGAATGGCATCGTCGGCTGTGAGTACAAAGGAGCTGATATGCTCGTCGTGCCGATTGACGTCGTGATGATGACGGTGATGACCGTGGCTGTCCGCGTAGGCTTCGGCGGCAAGCCATTTCTTCACGTCGGGGATTTTCCGGTCAGGGTCATAAAGCCCGCTCCCGAGCAGCCTCTCGGCCGTTGCTTCGCCTTTGGCAGCATCGAGGATGGGCGCGGCCGGGTTTAGCCCGCGAAGCCTGGCAACGATTTGCTGTCGTTTGGCCTCGTCCACAAGATCGGTCTTGGTCAGCACGATACGGTCGGCGACGGCGGCCTGCTTCACCGCCTCGACATGCGCATCGAGCGTTGACTCACCGGTGGCGGCATCCACGACGGTTATGACGCCGTCCAGACGATAGCGTAAGACGAGATAGGGGTGCGACATTGCGGTATGCAGCACCGGCGCCGGATCGGCGAGGCCTGTGGTTTCGAGCAGCAGCCTTTTGAATGTGCAGCGCCGGTTGTCGAGGTCGCGCAGCAGCGTCTCCAGCGCGTCGACAAGGTCGCCGCGCATCGTGCAGCACAAGCAGCCCGACTGCAGCAACACCATGTTGTCGCTGACATACTCTACCAGCAGATGGTCGAGCCCTACCTCGCCGAATTCGTTGATGACGACCGCGGTCTCCGCAAGTGCGGGATCCTTCAGCAGCCGGTTGAGCAACGTGGTCTTGCCGGCGCCCAGAAAGCCCGTGAGGACGGTGAACGGAATGGGCGCGGGCGGTGTCTTTCGCTCAGCGCGCGGCACGGGCTCGCTCATTGCGTCGACGAGGTGACTTTCGGTTTCGTCTGTTTCGCGGGCTTTGCAGCCTTGGCTGGCTTTGCATCATCCGTCTTTTTGGGCTTTTCGGCCGCTGCACCCTTGACGGGCTTTTCGCTGCCCTCGGTCTTGGCGGCAGTCTTCTTTTTCTTCTTGGGCGTGGCGCTGGCTGTCTGCGCGACGACCGGATCCGGATGATCGGCGGGGCCGGTGAACACCACCACCGGTGGCGTGGTCTCGACCGGCGGGCCGAGCACAAATTTGCCGTTGGCCGGCTTCAGGCTGGACAGCATGAAAGCCTGTCCGTTTTCAGACTCGCCGCTTGCGCTGGTGGTCGACTCTTCCGGTTCTTCCTCGTTCTCCTCGGAAGGCGGTTTGCGACGATGCCCGCCGCACATTTCCTCGCGCAGGTTGGGCGGCTGTGCGTCGACCGGCGCCAAGGCATCGACCGTGCCGAGCGAGGGTGTCAGCCAGGACAGACCGCCGCTGTTAAATCCGCGCTCTAGAAGCTGCGCCGCCTTTTGTGCGCGCACGGCGCCGGACCATGATCCGAGAATGACCGCGATCAGCCGGCGGCCGTTGCGCGTGGCGGAGGCGACGACGTTGTAGCCCGACGCGCAGATGAATCCGGTCTTCATGCCGTCGGCGCCAGGATAACGATCAATGAGCGAATTGTAGTTCCGCATCACGCGATTGCCGTACCGGATGGACGAAATGTGCCAGTAGCTGTCGTACTCGGGAAATTCGCGGATCAGCGCGCGCGCCAGAATGCCGAGGTCGCGGGCCGACGAGATGTGGTTCTCCGCGGGCAGGCCGTTCGGGTTGACGAAATTGCTTTGCGACATGCCGAGCCGGCGCGCGTTGGCATTCATGAGATCGGCAAAGCCTGCGATCGAACCGCCAACGCCTTCCGCGATTGCCACCGCAATGTCGTTTGCGGATTTCACCATCAGCATCTTCAGCGCGTTGTCGACGGTAACCGTGGCGCCAACCTTGAAGCCCATCTTCGTCGGCTGCTGCGCGGCGGCATTGCGCGATATCGGGAGCAGGGTATTGAGCGATAGTCGGCCTTCCTTGATCGCACGCAGAGTGGTGTAGGCGGTCATCAACTTTGTGACCGAAGCTGGATACCATGGATAAGTGGCATTCTCGGCATGCAGCACCTTGCCTGTCGAAGCCTCGATCAGCAGCTGCGCTTCTGCATACGCGCGATCAGTCGCGGCAAGCGCAAGCACACCCACGGCGAGGCCGAGGATCGCGACGCGACAGCGGTGGCTTGTGCGGGCGGTCATTGTTCGCGGTTCAGGGTCCTAAGGCCCCAGAAACGGGAAAGTTCCATAGACGGCCGTGCTAGGCTATCTAAGCTTCGAATGCTAGGCAAAGCGCGTGAACCACAGCTGAATATATAGTGAGGACCAGCAGAGCCCGATGAAAACGACCAAAGTTCGGCAAAGGAGGTGTTAATGACGGCCTGTATCGTCGGTTGGGCACACAGTCAATTTGGCAAGCTTGCCGCAGAAACGCTCGAAAGTCTGATCGTGAAAGTTGCGGGCGAGGCGCTGTCTGACGCCGGGATCGCCGCAAAAGACGTCGACGAGATCGTGCTCGGGCATTTCAATGCCGGGTTTTCCGCCCAGGATTTTACCGCCTCTCTGGTCCTGCAGGCGTCGAATGACCTGCGCTTCAAACGCGCAACGCGTGTGGAGAACGCCTGCGCGACGGGGTCTGCCGCCGTGCATCAGGGAATCAAGACGATCGAGGCGCGTGCCGCGCGCATCGTGCTTGTCGTGGGCGCTGAGCAAATGACGACAACGCCTGCGCCGGAGATCGGACGCAACCTGCTGAAGGCGTCGTACGTGCGCGAGGAGGCCGACATCGATGGGGGCTTCGCCGGGATTTTCGGAAAAATCGCGGGGCTCTATTTTCAGAAATGGGGCGACCAGTCCGACGCGCTGGCGATGATCGCTGCCAAGAATCACAAGAACGGCGTCGGAAATCCTTACGCGCAGATGCGCAAGGATCTGGGCTATGACTTCTGCCGCACCGAAAGCGAGAAGAATCCGTTTGTGGCCGGTCCGTTGAAGCGTACCGACTGCTCGCTGGTTTCGGATGGCGCGGCGGCTGTCGTGCTTGCCGATGTCGAGACCGCGCTCAAGCTCAAGAAGGCAGTCGCGTTCCGTGCCGCCGAGCACGTGCAGGATTTTCTGCCGATGTCGAAGCGCGACATTCTGAAGTTCGAAGGTTGTTCGCAGGCCTGGCAGCGCGCGCTTGCGCACTCCGGGCTTCAAATGGGCGATCTGTCATTCGTCGAGACCCATGACTGTTTCACCATCGCTGAGCTGATCGAATATGAAGCGATGGGTTTGACCGCCGAAGGGCAGGGGGCGCGCGCGATCAAGGAAGGCTGGACCCAGAAAGACGGCAAGCTGCCGGTGAATCCGTCCGGCGGGCTGAAGGCAAAAGGGCATCCGATCGGAGCGACAGGCGTTTCGATGCACGCGCTTGCCGCAATGCAGCTAACCGGTACCGCCGGCGACTTGCAGGTCAAGAGTGCCCGGCTCGGCGGCATTTTCAATATGGGCGGGACGTCGGTCGCGAACTACGTGAGCGTTCTCGAGCGGATAAAATAGCTTTTCCCGCAGCCGGCTAGTTGAACTTGCGCTCTTTCAGCGTCGGTAGAAACGACGAATCGAAAACATCGTCCAGTTTCGGCTTCGCGGCCTTGAACTTATAGGTCAGAGCAATCTGGTCGATGGCGCGTGCGAAGCGCTGCTCGTCGATGGTCCCATAACCATTCGCCTTGACCTCGGGCGTAACGATATTCTCGCGAATAGCCATCGTCAGGCGCTCTAGCTCGACGTTTTTCCTGGCGTCAGGGTTGCGCCGCAAAATGGAATCAATGGCCGTCGCCGGGTTCTTTACGGTCTCCCTGAGGCCGCGCATGAATGCATTGAGAAAGCCTCTCACCGCGTCCGGATGCTCAGCGGCGAATTTCGAATTTACAATGATGGCGTTGCCGTAAAGCTCGACGCCGTAGTCCGCCATCAGCAGCACGGAGATGTCGCCTACCGGGACGCCCTTGTCCTTGAGATCGACGAAGGTCGTAAATGAGTAGCCGGTTATTGCGTCAATCTGCCCCGACGCCAGCATGGGCTCGCGCACCGGGAAGCTTACGTTCTCAATCTTTACTTTTGCCGGATCGATGCTGTTCACCTGTACGAAAATCGGCCACTGCGCGAAAGAACCATCGGATGCCGGTGCGCCGAGCGTCTTTCCTTCCAGGTCTTTCGGCACGACGATACCGCGGCTCTTTCTGCCGATCACCGCGAACGGAGGCCGGTTGTAGAGCATGAACACAGCCTTCACCGGCGCGCCCAGTTTGGCATCGCGGTGCCTGATCAGGGTATTAATGTCGCCGAAGCCAATGTCGTATTCACCCGATGCCACGCGCTCGATCGGCTCGATCGAGTTGGAGGCGGGATTTATCGTGACATTGAGGCCTTCCGACTTGTAATAGCCTTTGTCGAGCGGGTGCAGGAAGAGCGCCGCTGGCCCTTCAAAACCGTAGTCGAGCGAGAATTTGACGATTGTTTCCCCGGCTGCGGCGCTGGTCGTCAACGTCGCGGCGATCAGCAGTGGCATCCATGCCCACCAGCCGGTGTGGTGAGCTTTCATCGTGCGTGTCCTTCTTCAGCGGCGGGCGCCTGTAGCGATTGTTCCCGCCGCATAGCAAAGGACACGTCGCCGCAAAGGGCAATACGCATAAACATGGTTGGCAGCCAATTTGCGGCGTTATGACTAACGTCGCTGGTCACCGTCCGCCTAATAGGTAAATCTTGAACACGATAAAGGCGGCTTTGAGATAGAATTGCGTGAGACGCTTCGGAGATTCGGCGATGGCGCCAGCAACCGCCAAAAAGCTTGCGCGCGACATTCCGCCGCTTCGGGCGCCTTATGCTCCGCCCGATGAGGCTATTGCGGCCGAATTATTGGCGTCGGCCAGCCGCGGGAGCGGCGCAGAAGCGCGCATCGACGCGCGCGCCACGCGTCTCGTCAAGGCAATCCGGGCCCGTAGCGGCGGTCTCGGCGGGGTCGAGGACTTTCTCCACGCCTATGCGCTGTCCACCAAGGAAGGGCTGGCGCTGATGGTGTTGGCCGAAGCCCTACTGCGCGTGCCCGACGCGGAAACTGCCGACCGCCTGATCGAGGACAAATTACAGGCGGGCGACTGGGCGCGTCATGGCTCACGTTCGGCGCCTCTCCTGGTGTCGGCTTCAGCCTGGACGCTCGGTGTCACCGTCAAGGTTATTCACCCCGGTGAGACCCCTGAAGGCATCGTCGATGCCCTGATCAAGCGACTTGGTTTGCCGGCGGTGCGGGCCGCGACCCGCCAGGCCATGCGTCTGCTCGGTTCGCATTTCGTGCTGGGGCAGACGATCGAAGAGGCGCTTACCCGCGCCGGCTCGCATCGCGAATTTCTTTATTCGTTCGACATGCTGGGGGAAGGAGCTCGCACAAGCGCCGACGCCGCGCACTACCTCGATTCATATGCCCGTGCGATCGAAGCCATCGGCAAGACTGCAGGCAACGACCCGCTCCCGCGTCGTCCCGGAATTTCAGTCAAGCTTTCGGCGCTGCATCCACGCTTCGAGCCGTTGTCGCGCGATCGCGTGCTTGCCGAACTGGTCCCGAAATTGATCGGGCTGGCGCAGCTCGCAAAACGCCACGAACTCAATTTCACGATCGATGCCGAAGAGGCGGACCGGCTGGAGCTCTCGCTCGATGTGATCGCCGCGACACTGCGCGATGCCTCGCTCGCCGGATGGGATGGTTTTGGTCTTGCGGTGCAGGCCTATCAGAAGCGCGCCGGGCCTCTGATCGACTGGATTGGCGCCGCTGCGGAAACCCTGAACCGGCGGCTGATGATCCGTCTCGTCAAGGGCGCCTATTGGGACACCGAGGTGAAGCGCGCGCAGGAGCGCGGCCTTTCCGACTACCCGGTGTTTACGCGCAAGGCGATGACCGACCTTTGCTACCTCGACTGCGTGCGCAAGTTGCTTTTGGGGCGGCCACGGCTTTATCCGCAATTTGCGACCCACAATGCGTTGACCGTCGCCAGCGTGATCGAGGATGCGGGTAGCACCAGCGGTTATGAATTCCAGCGGCTGCATGGCATGGGTGAAGCGCTCTATGAAGCCCTTCTCGCCGAATTGCCGGATCTGATTTGTCGTGTCTATGCCCCCGTGGGCGGACACGCCGATCTGCTCGCCTATCTGGTCCGCCGGCTGCTGGAAAACGGAGCCAATTCCTCGTTTGTGTCCGTCGCGGCCGATTCTTCAGTGCCGGTCGAAACCATCCTGCGGCGGCCGCAAAGCTGGATCGGTGATGCGTCGCATGCGCGGCATTCGCACATTCCGTTGCCGTGCGATCTGTTCGGCGCGTCGCGGCGGAATTCACCCGGTGTTGAGTTTGGCGACAGCGCTACGCTTAAAACGCTGGCTGCCGAAATCCATTCGGCACCGAAAATTTCCGACGCAAAACCATTGATCGACGGTTCGGCGGTAGTCGGACGTGAACGTGCGGTCAACTCTCCCATCGATGGTGCTGTCATCGGCGCCGTGCAGGAGGGCGATGAGGCTCTGGTTGCCGCTGCTATGGCATCTGCACAGGCTGCTTTCCCGGCCTGGAGTTCAACTCCCGTCGCCGAGCGCGCCGCAGCGCTCGAACGCGCGGGCGACCTGTTTGAGCAGAATCGGGGCCGCTTGATCGCGCTGCTGCAAAGCGAGGCAGGCAAGACGATCGACGATTGCGTTTCCGAGGTGCGCGAGGCGGTCGACTATTGCCGGTTCTATGCGCAAGACGCGCGTTGTGTGCTGGAGCCCCGGGCCCTGCCGGGTCCGACAGGCGAATCCAATGAGCTGCGTATGCGGGGCCGCGGGGTGTTCGTCTGCATCAGCCCGTGGAATTTTCCGCTGGCAATTTTCACCGGGCAGGTCGCCGCAGCGCTTGCCGCCGGCAACGCCGTCGTGGCAAAGCCGGCCGAGCAGACGCCACTTGTGGCCTTCGAGGCCATCAAACTGTTGCATCGCGCCGGCATCCCGGCAGGCGCGCTCAACCTCGTTCCGGGCGACGGAAAAATCGGCGCACTTCTTGTCGCCGATCGCCGCGTCGCGGGTGTTGCCTTCACGGGTTCGACCGAGGTGGCGCGTAGCATCAACCGCATGTTGGCAGCCAAGGACGGGCCCATTGCGCCATTGATCGCGGAAACCGGGGGCATCAACGCCATGATCGTTGATGCGACGGCGCTGCCCGAACAGGTCACGGATGACGTCGTTGTGTCGGCGTTCCGCTCGGCCGGTCAGCGCTGCTCTGCATTGCGGTTGCTGTGCGTGCAGGAGGATGTCGCCGATCGCGTGCTCGATATGGTCGTCGGGGCCGCGCGCGAACTCAGTCTCGGGGATCCGCGCGAGCTTGCGACGCATGTCGGGCCTGTCATCGACAGCGAGGCCAAGAGCAAGCTCGATCACTGGATTGCAACGATGGATTCGCGCGGCGCGGTTCTTTTTCGTCTGGAAGCAGACCCTCCGGCGGGCGGCACCTATGTTGCCCCGGCGATCATCGAGCTCGACAGCGCGCGCGAGCTGAAGGAGGAAGTCTTCGGACCGATTCTTCATGTGGTCAGCTGGCGATCAGGCGAACTCGACCGGCTGCTCGACGATATTGTCGCCAACAACACCGCGTTGACCCTCGGCGTCCACTCTCGCATCGAGACGGTCGTCACGCACATTGCTGCGCGCATGCCGCACGGCAACGTCTACGTGAATCGAAACATGATCGGGGCAGTGGTCGGCTCCCAGCCCTTCGGCGGGACTCGTTTGTCCGGGACCGGGCCGAAAGCCGGGGGCCCGAACTATTTGCGGCGGTTTGCTCTCGAACAGGTCGTTACGGTGAACACGGCGGCGTCAGGGGGCAATGCGACGCTCCTGGCGGAAGAAGAATAGTTACAAGGCCAGGCATGTCGGGTCGCGTGAATGACCCGTTGACGGCGAAATTGCCTCCCTTTGGACCCATTTCCCCGCTTAATCCTTCGATTACCGTGACGGAACGCCAGGCCGCAGCCAGGGGCGGCTGTCACATACGTTAACCGGTTTCGCGTGTGGTTCGGGTATTCTGGCGCGTATGACTGATTCGATTGCCAGGCTTTATGACGCCGTGATCGCGGCGCGCGGTGCGGACCCGGCGAAATCGCGGACAGCCCGGCTGCTGCGCGCGGGTCGCGCGAAGATGGCGAAGAAGCTCGCCGAAGAGGCGGTCGAGGTCGTCATCGATGCCATGCACGGACAGCCGGAAGCCGTGGTCATGGAAAGCGCGGATCTGGTCTACAATCTCGTGGTCCTTTGGGTCCACGCTGGCGTACGTCCAGAGGATGTCTGGGCCGAAATGCGCCGCCGCGAATTGATGTTCGGAATTGCAGAAAAAGTGCCAAAGGATTTGGTTCGGGCGGCGTCACGGCGTAAGGTCGTGGCGTTGGAGAGCAGGCGCGTCCGCAAGCGCCGTTGATCCGTCACAATTCTCCCTACGAGTGGTCTGATGACTGTTGAGGCCGCCGAGCCGCGATCCCTGCTGCGCCGTCTTTATGACTGGTGCCTGGCAGCGGCCCATAAACCGCATGCGTTGTGGCTTATGGGCGCGGTTTCTTTTGCCGAAAGCTCCTTCTTTCCGGTTCCGCCTGACGTGATGCTTATACCGATGGCCCTGGCGCGGCCCGAACGCGCCTATGTGATGGCGATCTGGTGCACGATCACGTCGGTGGCCGGCGGCATTCTCGGCTACGCCATCGGCGCGTTGCTTTATGATTCCGTCGGGCTTTGGCTGATCCAGCTCTATGGTTATGGCGACAAAGTCGAAGCTTTTCGCGAAGCTTATGCGCAGTGGGGCGCCTGGATCATTCTTTTGAAAGGCCTGACCCCGATCCCCTACAAGATTGTCACCATCACGTCCGGATTTGCCGGTTACAACCTCGGGCTATTCATCCTTTTTTCGATTATGACGCGGGGTGCGCGGTTCTTCGTGCTGGCGTTTCTGCTCCACCGCTACGGGGAGAGTGCGCGTCACATCATTGAAAAACGCTTGGGCCTGTGGGTGCTGCTTGGCGCCATAGTTATCGTCATCGGCCTTGTGGGCGCGCTATACTTGTTCTGACGGCACCGGGTTCCTCATTTTCGCCACCGAGGGTGGGTACTCGATTGCCGTTGGGCTGATTGATTTCCGGTTTTGCCGGCCATGGGCACCAAGCAGGCTTTGAAGTTTTGTCGGACTGGCTCGTTCGTCTGGCTGTTCGCGATCGTCATTGTGCTGACCTCGGCATTGGCGTTCGCGCAGGACGCTGCGCCTTCGGGTGAGACGCGACAGGAGGACGCGGGATTTTTCGCAGCTGTAGGCCGCTGGTTTTCGCAGCAATCTGCCAATGTGAACTCGACATTCAAGGATGCGCGCCAGAAGGTGGAAGGCTTTAGCCAGGACGCGGGCGCGGCTGCAAAGTCAACTGTCGAAGGCGCGAAGGATGCGGCTGGAGCGGTCGCGCGTATTCCCAACGTGCGGACCGTGAGCGGCCACGAAAAATGTCAGGTCGCGCCGAACGGAGCGCCCGACTGTATCGCTGCAGCGAACGCCATCTGCAAGACGAAAGGTTTTGATTCAGGGCGCAGCCTCGACATGACCACAGCCGAGATCTGTCCACCCAAAGTATGGATGGCGGGCCGATCGACCGGTCCCGAGTGCCGGATCGAGACTTTTGTCTCGCGTGCTGTCTGTCAGTGAAGATCGGTTTCTGCGCGATAGCTCCTTGTACCGCGGCGATGTTTATGTTTCCGTCACGCATCGGCGACGGAGCAGTTCTTGAATCTCCACACAAAGCTTCTTGAGCGGGAGGCGGCCGGCCGGCCGGTGACGGTCGCCGTCATCGGCGCCGGAAAATTCGGGACGATGTTTCTCTCGCAGGCACGCCTCACGCAAGGCATGCACGTCGTCGCCGTTGCCGATCTCGACGTCGGCCGAGCGCGGAGTCAATTGAAAACCGCGGGCTGGCCGGACGAAACCTATGCCGCTCCTTTGCTGGCCGATGCACACAAGGAGCGGACGACGTTCGTCACCGACGACGCCGAAGCCCTTATCGCCGATCCGCGGATCGATGTGATCATCGAGGCGACCGGCGTACCTGGCGCCGGCATTCGGCATGCGCTCAAGGCGATCTCCAACGGCAAGCACATCGTCATGGTCAACGTTGAGGCCGATGCGGTTGCTGGGCCCTTGCTTGCGCGCCGTGCGAAAGCCGCCGGCGTTGTTTACTCGCTCGCGTGGGGGGATCAGCCGGCGTTGATTTGCGAGCATGTCGATTGGGCCCGCGCCGCCGGTTTCAAGGTCGTGTGCGCCGGCAAGGGCACGCGCTACGAGCCGCATTATCACAAGTCCAATCCCGACAACGTCTGGGACATTCTCGACAAATATCTGAACATATCCGACCGCAAGTCGATCAACCCGAAGATGTTCAATTCCTTCGTGGACGGCACCAAGTCCAGCATCGAAATGACGGCGGTCTGCAACGCCACTGGGCTGGTACCGCAGTCGAATGGATTAGGCTTTCCGCCGGCGACGCGCTTCGAACTCGCTGAAATCTGCAAACCTAGGAGCGATGGCGGCACCTTGGAAAAGGCAGGGGTCACCGAGGTGACGTCGTCGGTCTATCGCGACGGTCGCGACGTTCCGCACCACCTCGCACTGGGGACCTATGTCGTGTTTGAGGGCGACACCGAATATGCCCGTCGCTGCTTCAAGGAATACGCGATGCTGCCGGACAAGACCGGCAAATACGCGGCACTCTACCGGCCAATCCACATGATCGGACTGGAGCTCGGTATTTCCGTCGCGAGCGCTGCGCTGCGCAACGAGCCGACCGGCGCTCCGAACGGCTTCCGCTCGGATGTCGTGGCGACGGCCAAGCGCGCCTTGAAAGCCGGCGAAATGCTCGACGGGGAAGGCGGGTTCTGCGTCTGGGGCAAGCAGACGCCGGCGGATGCGTCGCTCGAGCGCGAACTGCTGCCGCTCGGACTTGCGCACAACGTGAAGCTCAAGGGCGACATTGCCGAGGGCCAGGCATTGCGGTGGTCGGACGTTGTTTATGATTCGAACGATCTGGCGGTTAAAATTCGGCGAGAAATGGAGGCCGCGTTCGGCCGGCGCAATGTCGGAGCCGATTCGGTCGCTTAGCGGCCACCTACGTAGAATCCCCTAAGCGGACAATTGATCGGTATCAAATTCTGTCCGGCGGATTGGGTGATCCTCCAGTCACTGAAACAGGAGGGCCCGCCATGAACGCGACCTTACTTACTGCGGATCGCAACACCCACATCAAAATTGTCGCCATGGGCCTTTCGGCCGCGCTCATGATCGCGCTGGTTTCGCTGCTCGCCCATTAGCCGACCGAAAGTCGTCACGCGAGTTCGATTTTTCCATCGACTTTGTGCGTTAAATTAATCTTGCCGATGGTGAGGGTCATCTGTGCGTCGACAGTTTCGTTGCCTTTCAGCCGACCATCGGCCACTGCTGTCCGGATTGCTTTTTCGATTTCTTGCTGTGACGTCACACCCACAATCTTGAGAAATTTGCGAAGGGACATGTTGAGAGCTTCTTCGTTCATCTCAGGCACTCCTTGAAAAGCCGGATTTGGGATCAATCTTACGGCGCGCAGGGCGCACTACCAACCCGGCCGCCATCAAATGCCGGACACGCCTTTTTGTTTGGCTGCGCTGCGACTTGACGCTATAGCTATGCCCACAAAGCCGGTGTGGCGGAATTGGCAGACGCGCACGACTCAAAATCGTGTTCCCAAAAGGAGTGTCGGTTCGACCCCGACCACCGGCACCAGTCAACATAAGTTGGACAGTCGCAACTTGGCTCAAGCAAACATCGTCTTATAGTGCCTGTACCAATCGCTTTGTATGAGCTCTTTAGGGTCGTGTTTGTGCTTCATCCTAAGGAATTCCGGAAATTGCGGATAGGACGCCAGCACCTGATCCTTTCGCGCCCAGCGGTGATAGGTCAGATAGTAGGAACCTCCATAGGGTAGCGCGGCATCGATAAGGGCGCGAAAGTCGTTCTTGGCTTTCTCAATGCCATCGGAAGTGTGGAATACTCTTAAATTGAAGATAACGCACACATAGTCTTCTTTTGCCCAAGCCAAAAAACTTTCGTCATCTTTTTTGATGAGCCGGATGGTGCCGTAAATGATATCGAACCTTTCCTTGAGCGCGACCTTGCGCACATCTTCCATGAAGTTAGTGAGATTCTTACGCGGCACATAGATTTCTGAAATCATCAAAGATGCATTGTATCCAAGCTCCTTGTTCAGTTTGATATGGTAATCTTCCAAATACACCGATAGTTGATGCGTATCCGACCAATAAAGCTGATCGTTGGTGCTGAGGTAATATCGCGAATAGGCGTTATATGCCTCGCCCTTAGCCGTAAAAGCGAGGCGATACAGTCTTTTCCAATCATCGATTTGTAATTCTTGGTGGTGGCTTTGCGATTCTTTTTCGTTGTTTTCGACGGGTAGATAGCACGAGAAAACGCCCTTCTTCAGAAAGTCAGGCGATGCCGAATCCGTCATGTATTGGAAATCGCCATACACATAACCTTGCTTGATGCGCTGCTCGAAGGCGGGCATTAGCCCATCAATATCGGTAATTTTGACTGTGCGCTTTAGCCGTGTGCGCGGCATCAGACGTAATCTGATGCTGCTGATCACGCCGAACAGGCCATACCCGCCAATCGCGAGTTTGAATAATTCGGGATTGGTAGACCGGTTGCACTCTATTTCGCTTCCCTCCGGCGTGACGAGTTTGAAAGATTCAATGTCCTGAATAAGCGGCCGCATGGCCAATCCGCGGCCATGCACATTGGCAGCGAGCCCGCCTCCCAGCGTCAGTGCATCCGCGCCAGTTTGCTTTTGAACGATGCTCCAGGGCTTCGAGTCGCCCCTTTGTTCATTCCAGCAAGAATCAATGATAGACGGCCACATCGTGCCGCTTTCGACTTCGATAATTCCGTTCTGCTTATCCAATGAAATAATTTTGTTCAAAGAAGTCATATCAATCAAATCGGTATTCGTGCCGAATTGCTGACCACCCATTGCGTGCCTCTTGCCCGCCAGACTCAATTTGCGCCCGTGCCGTGACGCAGACGCAACAATGCGGCACAGTTGCCCCGCGGATTGCGGCTTAAGAACCCTGTTAACGTGCGTGGGATTGAGTTGAGAATGTATGTCATTAACCGTCATGGAAGCAGCAGCAGCGCAAACGAAGGGACCAGACATCGGCCAAGTCACCAAAATGCCCGCCGCTTTTGCCGTGTGACCCATGACATCGCGCCTTGTGACATTGCTATTTTTCATATTTCTCTCTCACTATGTCCCATCGTGCGGTCACGAATAGTAAGCAGATCGCAACAAACTGTGCTGCATGGTATAGGGCGTTGTGATTAAAGTACTGCGGATGCGGGGAAATTTTTACGATCTGGATGAACGATCCAACGAACGTCAACATAATGGCTATTGCGCCATATAGCGGCGCCATTTCTTTTGCTCTGAAATAACTGCGACTGAAAACAGCAAACAGAAAAAGTGCTGTTGGAAGATAGTTGATAGCGGCTAACAGGAAATCCTGCGAATAAAACAAAACGACGGCCGAAAACAAGAAAAATTGAACGATTGCGAATTTTTTAGTCCACCGAGCAACTCGGTTGTTCTCTAGAAAGCGGGCGCCGACGTACCAGCCTGCTAATGCCATTGCCCCGATGGCAATGAGAGATGCCTTCCATAAGATTGCATAGTTCAATGATGATTCTTCCGGAATGAATCCGTGTGTCACGCCGCCGGCAAGAGACGCAATGCAAAGAGTTCCGAAAAATGTCAGCCAGGGCAGATCGGTCGATTCCTTATAAACCAGTACAGCAAAGCAAAAACTTTGGATTGCGAGAACAAAATCGGTGATGGTTACATCTGGCTCTAGCATTCAATCCTCGCAAGGCAGATATTTTCGCCTCTTGCGAGTGTGGCCTTTTTGCCCGACAAATATTGTCCAATCAGAAAATCAGCATCGTAAGTGTGAACGAGTCGATAGCCCTCTGCTGAAAGAAAACCGGCCAACTCGTGGCCACCAATTCCCCATTTGAAGACTTCTCTTTTTAGCCAGAGCCAATATTCAGTCAGTTTGGTTGCCGATTCGAATTGGATGGAGCCGGACGGCTGTCTATTCATGTAAGTAAAGAGAAAATGGCTTTTCTCATTGTGCGTAGATGCTCGAATTTGCCGGAAGAAGCGGTCAATCTCCTTATCATCCAAATACATTGTGATGCCCTCGGCGATAAAGAGCGTGGGTTTATTCGATGAATATGGCGAGCCCTCCAATACTTCGGAAACAGATTGCGTGGTAAGATTGATAGACAGCAATGTGAGATTGCTAGGGTGCCCCAGTTGGATTAACGCCGATCTTTTTGCTCGTTGTGTCGCGGGGTGATCGAGTTCAAAAAATGCAAAGTTCGTATATTGCTGTGACAGCATCGCCGTTAGCGGATCGAATCCCGCTGCAATAACGACCAATTGCTCAACTTGCGCGGCGTCTAAAAACTCTTTTGTGATCTGTTCAATGCACAATTTACGCAATGCGTAGTGCAAATAGATACCTGGAATGCTGATGCGCTCAATGAATCGATGCCAATATTGGTAGGCTAAAGTCGGCGACCACGGTTTTTGTTCAACCGCCTCCACAAACGTCCGATAGAGATCTGCCCGCGCATCGCTGACGAATTCAGAACGTAAAAGGAGTTGCGACTTGGCAATCAATAAGGCGGTCGCACTTGGTTTTTCGTCGTGCATCTCTACCGGCCCCAGCAAAACTTTGAGAATTGTTGACCGCTTATCAAAATTCTTTAAAAACGCCCCAAATCTGATGCAAGGCTAAAGCCGCCTTGGTGAACAAGGTTATACGGCGAGTTTGAAACGCATGGACAGTTATCTCACCATTGCTCGCAAAGAACCGTTGCTCCTCGCTGCGGCAATTATTGCGGGTGTCGGGCTGCTGACGATATGCGGTTTTCTATTTTTTGAGTACGTTCTCGGCTATCCACCGTGCCCGCTTTGTCTCGATCAGCGCAACGCTTTCTATGTCAGCGTGCCGCTTGCGGCGCTGCTCTGCCTCGGCGCCAGCTATGGTGCTTCGAGAAAGGTGATGATCGCCGGCTTTGCCGTCATCACTGCCGTCATGCTCTGGAATGCCGGGCTGTCCGCTTATCACGCCGGCGTCGAATGGAAGCTTTGGGCGGGTCCCAATGATTGTTCGGGGCCAATCAACAACTTCGGCTCCGCCGGAAATTTGCTGAAGCAGCTTCAAAATATCAGGATCGTGCGTTGCGACGAGGCGGCGTGGCGCTTACTCGGCATTTCTCTCGCCGGCTACGACGTGCTGATATCCTTGTTTCTTGCGGCGATCGCGGGCTGGGGCCTGCGGGCCTCGCTCGCGCGACGTAGTCCAGCCCGCTAGAATACACGGGAGAGGCGATACTTCATGGAAGTTCTGGTTATCGGCGCTGGCATTGGCGGATTGACGCTGGGTCTGATGCTGCACCGTGCCGGCATCGCCTGCCGTATCTTTGAAGCGGCGCCGGAACTCAAGGCCGTTGGTGTCGGCATCAATATTCTTCCGCACGCGTCGCGCGAGCTGTGCGCCCTCGGGCTCGAGGATGCGCTCGCAAAGGTTGCCGTCACGACGCGTGAATATTGCTTCTACAACCGCTTCGGCCAGTACATCTACAGCGAGCCGGCCGGACGTTTTGCCGGCTACGACGTGCCGCAGTTCTCGATCCACCGCGGCGACCTGCAGATGGTCCTGCTCGATGCATTTATCGAGCGCGCGGGAGCGGACAAGGTGATCACCGGCTGGCGCTGCACCCGCGTCGAGCACGACGGGCCGGAGGCAATCGCGCATTTTGAGGACGTCAACTGCAAGCCGCTGCCCCCGCAGCACGGCAGCGTCGTCATCAGCGCGGAGGGCATCCACTCGGTTCTGCGCAAGCAGCTTTATCCAAACGAGGGACCGCCGAAGTATTCGGGCATCAACATGTGGCGCGGCGTCACACGCTGGAAGCCGTTTCTGTCCGGCGCCAGCATGATCCGTGTCGGCTGGCACCACCCCGCAAAACTGCTGATCTATCCGATCCGCAACAATGTCGACGCCGAGGGTCGCCAACTGGTGAACTGGGTCTGCGATATCGAGACGCCGCAATACCAGGCGCGCGACTGGAACAGGCGCGGCCGGCTGGAGGACTTCCTGCCCGCCATGGCGGACTGGCATTTCGACTGGCTCGATGTGCCGAAGTTCATCAGCAGCTCGGATACCATACTCGAATATCCGATGGTCGATCAGGACCCGTTGCCACGCTGGAGCTTTGGCCGCCTGACGCTGCTGGGAGATGCGGCGCACCCGATGTATCCGCGCGGTGCCAACGGCGCGGCGCAGGCCATTCTCGACTGCCGCGCGCTGACGGATGCTCTTGTCGTCAACGATCCGATCGCGGCACTCAAGGCATACGAAGCCAAGCGCCTGCCGGCGACGAGCGAAGTGGTGCTGGCCAACCGCAAGGCGCCACCCGACGCCATCCTGCACGAAGTCTATCGCCGCACCGGCGACAAGCCGTTCAAGAATATCGACGATGTCATCAGCCGTGAGGAGCTGGTCGCGCTGTCCGAGAGCTACAAGCGCGTGGCCGGCTACGACAAGGAACGGCTGAAATCGCGGGTTTGAGGGACCTCAAAATACTGACGACCACGAAATGCGAAGGTGCGCGTACATCCGGCGTCACCCGCTGCAACTTCGTGGCCGCTCGATAACGGAGCCTGAGGGCTCAACGTCACCGCTGGGCTGCATATAGGCGTTGATTGTTCCAATTCAAGGGCGAAGGAAAATATGGCAAACGCGCAGGGTTACACTGCGACCGCGAAGTGGCTGCATTGGCTTATTGTTGCGCTCCTGATCGCCCAGTTCATTTTCGCTTGGACGATGCCGCACATTGGCCGCAATACGCCGGTGACGACGCTGATCAGCCTGCATTTCACTGTCGGCATCGTCGTGATCGTCGTCGCCATCGTGCGCCTGGCGTGGCGCGCGACGCACAGCGAACCTGCACCGCTCGATGGCGTACCGCCCTGGCAGGTGCTGAGCGCGCGCATCGTGCATTGGCTTCTTTATGTCCTGCTGTTTGTCGTGCCGATTCTCGGCTGGATCAACGCCTCCTGGCGCGGCATGCCGCTCGTGATGTTCGGGATAGAGCTGCCAAAACTGGTCGCCACCCGCGCCCCCGGTTGGCGCTGGACCGGGGACGTGCATGCGCTCCTGGCAAACTACCTGATGCTGACACTCGTCGGTCTGCACGTGCTGGCAGGGCTCTATCACCATTTCATCCGCCGCGACGGCGTGCTGCAGCGAATGCTGCCGGGGAAACGGTGAAATCTTTAGCGCTTTGCGGGCGGAATATCCTTGATGCGGGATGAATGCTTCGCGATTTCGTCGAGGCTGTACGACAGATGGATGCGCTTCGTTGACGGCGGGCGCTTAGCCACAGACAGCCCCGGGCGCCATTCGGTCGCCGGCCGTACAGGGCGCGGCACAAAACCACCACCGCAATTCGGGCAGACATTATACAGTTTGTGCTCAACGCAGTCGGCGCAGAACGTGCATTCATAGGAGCAGATACGCGCGCTTACGGAGTCGGGCGGCAGATCGGTATCGCACGGCAGATAGAGGCACCGATGGCCCTCGAACTCAGACCTAATTTCGGCAGGCCATGCGTGTCGACGGGCCGGCTGACAGCGGTGGTCGGCAATCATCCGGCCGCGTTGATGCGCGGGCACGGCGCGGTCATCACCGGGCCATCGCTGCCACGCGTCGTCGGCCGCACAATATTCCTCGCCCTTAACGCTACCCTGCAAATGCAAGCCATGAGCATGGGTACGCCAATCACCTACATGGACGATGAGGAGGCGCGCAAAATCGAGGCGCGCGAGGGCCACGGGCTGGCGCGCACCTGGGAAGGCTGGAAGCGCAAGGTGATGACAAAACAGTAATGGCCGGCGTGCGCGCGATGTCGGTCATCCCCGCGCGGTCGCGGATTTCGAAAACTGGAATGCCGAAACTGATGAAGGCCGAGCGGTGGTACATCGGCTTGAGCTGCACCTTGGTGACGCCGAATGGAATAAGCGATGGCGCGTGCGTGTGCATGTCGGCGCTGTTCACCGAACGCTATATCCACGGCCGAAATCTACAAGATGCGGCCGGACGTGGTCGCCGTCGTGTGCTCATCCGCAATCCGACACTGGGGCACGATCTTGCAGTCGAGGTCGAATTCCAGGATGTCTTTTTCGGTGACAAGGTCGGCCGACAGGCCGCGCGACATCAGGAATCGGTTGGGATCGCGATTGTGCCTGACCGACACATG
>JBKPRE010000229.1:0-33398 GCA_046734435.1 Pseudomonadota bacterium
CGGTACCGAAAGTGCCATTGGCCAAGGTCTGAGGGCACGAAAGGACAAATCCGTTTGCAAGGCCGGGCTTGCGCCCGGCCTTCGCTTTTCGCGCGGTACGCATGCGGATGTGGCCCGTTGCGGAGACGCGGGCGCCATGAGAAACGTCAAGGGCCCCGCCATGTCCGCGCCCTCCGCCTTTTCGTCATCCTCAGCCGCGTTCTTTAGCGGCGTGAAAACAGCCTTGTTGTCCGTCTTCGCGCTGGTGCTTGCCGGAACCTATATCGGCATCGGCGCGCTGACCCACGATTTCGGGCTGAGCTCCTGGTGGCTGGCGATATCGACCATTCTTGTCTGGGCCGCGCCGGCGCAAGTTATTCTGATCACAACGGTGACCACGGGCGCCGCGCTGTTCGAGATCGCACTTGCGGTCACCCTGAGCGCAGTGCGGCTGTTTCCGATGGTCGTCGCGCTCATGCCGGTGTTGCGAGGACCGACCACACGCCTGCGTGACCTGCTGCTGCCAACACATTTCACCGCGGTAAGCATGTGGGTTGAGTCGCTGCGCCTCTTGCCAAGCATCGAGCATCAATGGCGCATTCCATTCTGCAACGGCATGTCGGCGGGCTATATGGCTACGGCGACGGTCTTCGGTTTTGTCGGTTTCTATCTGGCGGCCGGATTGCCGCCGCTACTGGCCGGCGCTCTTTTGTTCCTGACACCGATGTCGTTTCTCATGTCCACGGCGCGCAACGCTCGCATGATGGTCGACAAGCTTGGGCTGGTATTGGGATTACTGATCGGGCCGTTACTGACAATTCTGGACGTGAATCTCGATCTGATGTGGACGGGTCTGGTCGGCGGCACGCTTGCTTATCTCGTGCATCGCTTCCGCGAGGCTACGACATGAGCACTCTGCTGATGGAGCTTTGGCCTTACTTTTTGATGGTGCTGGTCGGCTATTTGCCGAACGAAGTGTGGCGCGTGTTCGGGCTTGTCCTGGCACGCGGGCTAAACGAGGACTCCCAGGTCGTGGTCTGGTCGCGCGCGGTTGCAACCGCCATCTTGGCCGGTGTCATTGCCAAATTGGTCCTGTTCTCAACGGGAGCCCTTGCCGCAATACCATTGTCGGTACGCGTGATCGCCACGGTGCTCGGCTTTCTCGTTTTTCTTGGCGCCAGACGCTCCGTCTTCGCGGGGGTCCTCGCCGGAGAGATCGCGCTACTGGCGGGCGGTTTCCTTTTCGCCCATTAGTTCAGCCGGAGGCAATGGCGGCGGCGAGGGCTTTGGCGTGCTCGGCCAGTACTTCCGGTTTTTCTTTCTCGCTTGCCGGCGGCTTCATGATCACACCGGCCTTACGCGGTATGATGTGAACATGCAGGTGGAAAACTACCTGACCGCCGGCTCCTTCATTGAACTGCTGGATTGTGATGCCGTCGGCTGAGAATGCCTTCATGGCGGCCTTGGCTATTTTCTGAGCAGTCATCATGACGTGCGCCAGATCGTCGGCGCCGATATCGAGAATATTCCGGGCGGGCGCTTTTGGTAGAACGAGGGTGTGCCCCGGTGAACGAGGCATGATGTCAAGAAAAGCAATCGCCTTATCATCCTCGTAGACTTTGTAACTGGGCAGCTCGCCGCGCAGGATCTTGGCGAAAATGTTGTTCGGGTCATAGTTGGGCATCGGATCCCCCGGTCAGTCCTGTTCGACCAAATCTTTGCGGAACGGGGCCGCTGCTGCAAGCTCCTCGGCCGCAGCCTGCACATAAACGCGCTCGCGCGCGAGATAGTCGGCAATAGCCCGGCGCAGGGCCGGATTGGCGATGAAATGCGCGGAATAAGTCGTGTGCGGGAGATAGCCGCGGGACAGCTTGTGCTCGCCCTGGGCACCGGCCTCGACTCGCCTCAGCCGATGCGCGATCGCATAGTCAATCGCCTGATAGTAACACAACTCAAAGTGCAGAAAGGGGTGGTGCTCGATCGCGCCCCAATTTCGGCCATACAGCGTATCGGCACCGATGAAATTGATCGCGCCCGCGATCCATCGCCCGGCGCGGCGTGCCATTACCAACAAAATGCGATCGCGCATTTTCTCGCCTACGATGGAGAAGAACTCGCGGGTTAGATAGGGGCGACCCCACTTGCGCGAGCCTGTTTCCATGTAGAAAGCGAAGAAAGCATCCCAGATCGATTCAATCAGGTCGGAACCGGTGAGCCAGCGGACGTCGATGCCGGCGCTCAGGGCCTCCTTGCGTTCGCGCCGGATCGCCTTCCTCTTGCGCGATGCGAGCGCGGCCAGGAAATCGTCGAACGAATTGTAGTCGGCATTCTCCCAGTGAAATTGTTGGTCCGTGCGGCGCAGGAAATTCCGCTCCCCAAGCATCTGCCATTCGTCCCTGGTCAGGAACGTGACATGCGCAGACGACAGCTCGCTTGCCGTCGTGATTTGGACCAGCGCGTCGGCGAGCGCACCGCGCACCGCCTCCGATTCCAATCCCGCCCGGGCGAGCAAGCGCGGGCCGGTCACCGGCGTGAACGGCACCGCCACCTGAAGCTTCGGATAGTAGTCGCCCCCGGCGCGCTCAAACGCTTCTGCCCAACCATGATCGAAGACGTATTCTCCGCGTGAGTGCGTCTTCAGATAGCAGGGTGCGACTCCCAAGAGTTCGCCGGCCACGTCTTCGGCGAGGAGGTGCCTGGGTTGCCAGCCGGTGCGTCCACCGACCGATCGCGACGCCTCAAGCGCGGACAGAAATTCGTGCGAAACAAATGGGTTAGGAGAGTGTCCTCGTGTTGATAATGCCGGGTACAAATTGTCCCCAGCTGTGGAATTCAGTTCAGGTTTTGGTTGAGCGGCAATTTCCACCGCCCCACCAGCACACATATTCCAGGCGTGTGCCGGGACCTCGGCAAGCGACTGTGCGATGCGAATGCGAAGTTCGAAATCAGTCATCGGGTGACGTCATTGTATCGCGATTTTACGCACGATTTCGTCCGATTCACGCATTTGCCCGCGGCGGCCGCTGGGATGATGGCAGACAACAACAACGAACCCGGTGAGGATTGCATAGGGCGCCTAGGAACGCCCCAATGACGACGATTGTGAGCGGGCGGGTCATCTGACCTCCAGACTTGCGCGCGCCGGAAGAACAGCCACTAGCGGAAATGTTTTGGCAAATTATGGCCGCCAACCCTCAAATATGACCTGGTCTGCCCAGCGCGCAGCCCGCTTTCGTTCCTTGTCGCTGCGCACTGTCCACGTCAGCAACGGCAATTTCCATAGAGCATGCATCAGCAGCGGCGGCCCTGCCGGCAAATCCCGAACGGAATAGGCGATGAATTGGGGGCGGCTCCGCGGGACGTGCAACAAAAAGCCCATGTTCCGACGCGTAGAGGCTGGCAATTGTTTCCACTCGCCGTGTGAATAATGGCGTTGCGCGACGATACCTCGGACCAGGGCAGGGTACCTGTTGCGCGCAAGTTCGATCAGCTCGGGATCAAAGGACATGAGTGCGGCGGGCCCTCGATATCCGGAAAGGACATCGGCCACTCGCGCCAAGAGCCTGCCATCCCCGGTGAAGTGACTCTTGAGCTCCAAAAGCAAAGTGGCTCGGCCGGCTACCAGATCGAGCAATTCACCCAGTGTGAGAATACGATCAGCCGTTGCCTTGAACCGGATGCTCTTGATCTGCGCGGCGTTCAGTTCGGCAAGGCGCCCCGCGCCCTCGGTCAGTCGACCGAGTGCATCATCGTGATGCACCATGGCCTCGCCGTCGGCGCTGATTTGCAGGTCTGTTTCGATGCCGTAGCTGCCAGCAATCGCTGCTGTGAAAGCGGTAGCAGTATTTTCGATGATGCCGCGCTGCGCGTCATGGAGGCCGCGGTGAGCAATGGGTCGCGCAGTCAACCAATCGAGGGACATTGGACAATCACGAAACCTCGAACTGGCCTTCCACCTCGACGGCAGCGTTAGCCGGCAAAGCTGCGACACCTACCGTGCTCCGAGCATGTCGACCCTTTTCCCCGAAGACCTCGACCATGAGGTCGGAAGCGCCGTTCATGACCTTGGGTCCATCGGTAAAGCCGGGCGCCGAATTAATGAAGCCGCCCAAGCGAACGACACGTATGACCTTGTCCAAATCGCCGAGCGCAGCTTTTAGCTGCGCAAGCAAGTTGACGGCGCAAGCGCGTGCTGCCTTTTGCCCGTCGTCCACCGAGACGCTGCCGCCCAACTGGCCTTTCGCCACCAGATTGCCGTCGGCACCAAAGCAAAGCTGACCGGATACGACGAGCAGGTTTCCGCTGCGAACGAACGGTACATAATTGGCAATCGGGGTCGCCGGTGCAGGCAGGCTGATACCCAGACTAGCGAGTTTATTTTCAACCGAACCAGACATGCTGCCCTCCGCGACCCACGATTCCATGCGATCCTTCGCCAATTCGGCACTTCGGCGCAAGCCTAGGAGCCGGTCGATTTGGCGGAATCGGTTGCGGCCTCTATCTTGCCCAGATCATGCATCTTGCTCGTCTTCCCTGCCGCTTCGGCCCAAGGAAAAGGTTCGCGACCATGAGAATCCCGTGTGGCACGAAACGCGCGCTCATTTTGGGGTCTTGTTGGACTGTCGTGGCGGCCGGCCAGCCTGCAGCGGCAGCGCCGCCTGCCGATCGCGTCTTATTGGCTCCGCACAGGGCGGTGTACGATCTCAAACTGGCCAAGTCGCGTGGCAGCCGCGGTATTGAGGCTGTGCGCGGTCGAATTCTGTATGATTTCTCCGGAAGTGCCTGCGAGGGTTATCAATTGCAGTTCCGGCAAGTATCCGAACTCGATTCAGGCGAAGGAAAGGCTGCATTGAGCGATCTGCGATCGACCACCTGGGAGGATGGCGACGGCAAGAAATTCCGCTTCAATTCAGAAAATCTGTTCAACCAGAAACGGACCGACATCGTTGATGGACACGCTGATCGGAATGAGAAGACGGTGGCTGTCAGCCTGAGCAAACCGAAAGAAAGAAATTTCACGGTGCCGAATACGGCAGTCTTTCCGACCGAGCATATGCGACGGATTATTGCTGCGGCGCGCGAAGGCAAGTCGGTCCTCGAGTTTCCAGTCTATGACGGCTCCGAGAGCGGTGAGAAACTCTACAACACGCTGACCATTATAGGTCACCCGATCGAGTCGGGCGACAAAGCGCCCGCCGATGCCAGCGCAAAGATTCCGGCGCTTGCAAAGCTCGCGCGCTGGCCAGTGACCATCAGTTACTTTGATAAGTCGGAAAGGAAATCCGAGCAAAGCGGGGAGGAGACCCCCGTTTATTCGATTTCGTTTGAGCTCTACGAGAACGGGATTTCGCGGTCTCTCACCCTCGATTACACCGACTTCACCATTAGCGGCGAGATGACGTCGCTCGAAATGAAGAATTCAAAACCCTGCCCATAATCGCGCGACTAGTTGTCATCGAGCGCCAAACCCTTCACCACCGCGTTGTGTCCGAATTTTGAGCGCAGCCTGTCGACCGCGTGCTCTGCCTCGGCGGCGCGCCGGTCAATCAGATCGGCGAGGTCGTCACCTATGGCGTCTTCCAGGTTGCTGACGCCGATCCCGATAAGGCGGAAACGCGCGGCACCCACCTCGTGCGTGAGCAGATCGCGGCCGGCCGCAAATATCCGTGATGCAAGTTGCGTGGGCGCGCCGAGGGCGCGCGCTCGCGTGCGAATCTTGAAATCGGCGCTTTTGAGCTTGAGCGTCACGGTCGATCCGGCAAGCGCGTTTGCCTTCAAGCGGGCGGATACACGCTCGGTGAGGTCCCATAGATATTGCTCGAGCGGGCGAAATTCGCCGATGTCATAGTTGAAGGTCGTCTCGGCAGAAATGCTCTTGGTGTCGCGCTCCGGATTGACCGCGCGCCTGTCAATACCACGTGCAAGCCGCCAGAGGCGCAAACCCTCCTCGCCATAGCGCCGCATGAGATCGTGCTCGTCGGCGTGCTGCAGGTCTGCGATGGTTCGGAAACCATCAGCCGCAAGTTTTGCTGCGCTGACCGCACCGACACCATAGATGAAACCGACCGGCTTGCTGGCCAAAAACGAGACTGCTTCTGTTGCGCCGAGTACGGCAAAGCCGCGCGGCTTGTCGAGATCTGAGGCAATCTTGGCGAGAAACTTGTTGACGGACAGCCCGATCGAGACCGTGATTCCGAGGTCGCGCTCGACTTGCGTCGCGAAGGCCGCCAGGGCTTTGGCGGCGCTTTTGCCATGCAGACGCTCGGTGCCGCTCAGGTCGAGAAAGGCTTCGTCAATCGACAGCGGCTCAACGAGCGGTGTCAGGGCGAACATCGCTCTGCGAACTTCGCGTCCGACCTGAACATATTTGGCCATGTTTGGTTTGATAACGACGGCATCGGGGCATCGTCGTTTGGCTTCGAACATCGGCATTGCCGAACGAATGCCGTAAGTGCGGGCCACGTAGCACGCCGCGGCGACGACGCCACGCTTTCCTCCCCCGACGACGACCGGCTTGTCGGCAATGTCGGGATTGTTGCGCTTCTCGATGGTCGCGTAGAACGCATCGCAGTCGACGTGCGCGATCGTCAGGCTGTGAAGCTCGGGGTGGCGCGCGAGCCGCGGCGAACGGCAGCTCGCGCATCGGCTCGCACTGTCCGCCGCATCGTTGAGACAATCGCGGCAGAAACTCATGGCACATCCCGTTCCCATGGATTGCCCGCGAGAATTGCGCGGCCGCGCTCGATATCGGCGGGATCAAGGCCCGCTTCCGATGCAAAATCAGCGATCAGCCTTTCATCGGATGCGACATAATCAAGGACGCCGCCGAGGAATCCCGGTTCACACGCGGCGGCGCGAATCTCGGACGGCCCAATGCCGGTGACCGCAAGGAACCGGCCAAGCCGCTCGCCGTCGCCGACGATAAATGTAAGGGCCTGAATCGCAAGCGCTTCGGCCTCTTTATGTGCGAATCGGGCGCCTTGTTTCACCGGCCAATAGGCCTTTCCGGAAGGAGAGTGGAGTGGGAATTCAGCGACATACACTGGCAACCCGCAAACGAATTCGCCGCTAGTGCACAAGAGTTTTTACCTAAAGTGGCAACCCCAGATTAAGCGCTACCCCTGCTATCAAGTGCTCCGGCGTGCATTGTCGATCATTCCGAAAATAAACCAACTTGCCCGCACTGCCACCGCCAGTTTGGCAGAGACTCGACGGCATGAGGTTACCAACAGGCCGACCTCAATAAGACTGTGTGAACTGGCTCATAGTGCTTTGATCGGTCCTGCGGTAAGATTTATGTCTTCCGGGATGACCGGCTATGGCGGTTAAGGTTTTCATTAATTACCGCCGAGATGACTCCATCGGCATGGCTGGCCGGCTGCACGACCGGCTCGCGCAAACATTCGGCCGCGGCAATCTCTTTATGGATGTCGACAACATCCCGGCCGGCGGGGACTTTGAGGACTACCTGAATAGCCAAGTAGCGGCCTGCGATGCCATGTTGGCCGTCATCGGTCCAAATTGGCTGACCGCGAAGGACGAAAACGGGCAACGACGGCTCGACAATCCTGAAGACTTCGTCGTGATCGAAATTGCGGCGGCGCTTGCCCGCAACATTCCAGTCGTCCCGGTTCTAGTCGACGGAGCTCGCATGCCGAAGGCGGGCGAACTTCCGGATTCCCTCAAGCCGCTCGTCCGCCGCCAAGCCGTCGAAATGCGCCACGCGCATTTTGGTAAAGACGCGGAAGCGCTTATCGCAAGAATGGGCGAGGCACTCGGTGACGAGACGCTGGTTTTAGACCAGCGCGAAGCACTCGGCGACGACGGTCGCAGGCACGTGTGGCCCGCGTTGAAAAAACATTTGATCTCAACCGCAATTGGTTTGGTGATTGGCCTCTTGGTATTGGCCTGGGTACAGCCACTTACTTCAGGGGGAATAAGCCTTTTGCTCTTACTTGTTGTTGCGTTTGCGAATGCAGGCGCACTCCTGATCCCAACTGACAAGGCCATGAAAGTACCAGCGACGAAAAAGAAGACGCCAATACATAGCGCATGACTTGGGAGCGGTTCGATGCGAGTTATGTTTGCAGTCGCAGTTCTATTAACTGGGATTGCTTGCGTAAACAGGGCGGAAGCACAAGTTTGCGGCGGTGATTGCAGCAGATGTCTTGTCTATGCTCGCGGCCAGTGCATTAAACGTGGCGTCGATCCTGCTTGCGAGGCTCGCAAAAAAGGTGTTTAGCGCAGCGAAAGGTTTTAAAAAGCGCGCCGAAACCGCCGATAACTGCTGCTCCGCGACCGTCTGCCGTGCCTCCGGCACCGACTGGGCGTGCGCCGTATGTGCGACGAACTCTTCCGCCACCGAGTAACGTTCCAACAACACCGAAATCGGCACCGACTGTTGTTCCCCCTGCACCGAATGGTGTACAGGCGCCGAAATCGGTACCCACTGCTGTTCCCCCGGGACCGACCGGTGCCCCGGTGCCTCGTCTCGTACCTGCACGAGTATATTTGCGCGCCGCCGACATACCGCCACCCTCAATTGGTGCATATGGCGTCGTGGCCCTTCGTTCCAAACCGACTCCAGCAAATCGCGAACGACTACTCAGGACGTGTATTGCCTATCGCGCGAGTCTGCCACCACAGAGGACGCTGCCTAGCTCTATCCCGCCTAGCAATCAAATGCTCACGATCTGGCCCCTCGACGAACCAGACGCAAGCGAGGCATTGAAGGATGACTGCGATTTTGCAGTGGACCATTACGATCTTGTTGGCGGGATTTTAGCAATCCAAGATGCATCGCGTCATCAGGGAGCTAATCTCGAAGGGGTGGGGCCATTCTTGATCGGATGGTCTCCCTCAAACGCGCGGGGCGTGCCTGACAAAGTGGTCCTTGTTTTCGATCTATCTCATCTAGAGAGCCAGGCTAGCTTCGATGAAGCGTTTACGATTTGGCAGAAAAGGATCGTTGAAAATCCTACTTTGTGGGTCTCAGGGTTTTCGGCCACAAAAATTCGACTAGCGCTGCGCGATTTCATCGACCATTACGGAACGGATGTTGTTCAGTTTTGGGGATGCAAGAATTAGAGTTCGCTTGGGTCATTAACGGACGTATCGTAGCGTTCACATTGCGGATGAAGTCCCATTACCCCAGGCGGGCGAATCAGCGCATTTTGGCATGGCGGACGATGGACAAACTGGAAGCCGCCGAAAGTGACAAAGCCAAGAACGCGACCGGGTGAATCGTGTGGCGACCTGTTTTTATTGGTAATCAAGCCTTCCGTAAGACATCGGCGCTAGCTTGCCGATGATGCCCGATTATGGCGGGGCGCAGAAGGACGGAAAAGGAATGCCGAAGACCGTCCTGATCGTGGAAGACAACGAGCTCAACATGAAGCTCTTTCACGATCTCCTGGAGGCCCACGGTTATCAGACTGTAGGAACGCGCAACGGCATCGAGGCGCTCGATCTAGCCCGCAAGCACAAGCCCGACCTGATCTTGATGGACATCCAGTTGCCGGAGATATCCGGGCTGGAAGTTACCAAGTGGCTCAAGGATGATCCCGAACTCAAACCAATTCCCGTGGTGGCTGTGACGGCGTTTGCCATGAAGGGCGACGAAGAACGCATCCGCGAAGGCGGGTGCGAGGCCTATTTGTCAAAGCCGATCTCGGTCGGGAAATTCATCGAGACCATTCGTCATTTTCTGGGCGCCGCCTGACGAAGGCTGTCATTCCTCTGACGGCCACGCGAGTTATCCACAAACCTCGACGAGCGGTTACCCGTGGAATTCCACACTCTTACCGCCTTGGTTGGTAGGCGAGTGAGGCTGGTCTACCCTTCCTGTGGCGCTGCGTGAGTCTCGCAAGCGTAGTGCAAGCAAGTTTTGACACCCTGTGGAGTGCTCAGGTCCGCCGCATCTCCTGGGTCCGTGGGGTTCGGCCGGCTCGGGAGCGGTGCGAGTGGCCTCCTCAAGCCGCCGCTTCCGACCGGCCACCACGTCGACGAAAATTTGGTGACGCTCAGGGACGGACGATCGTCCAGCCTTTTTCGCCGAGCTCGATCAGGGTGACGACGCCCGCCTTGACGCGCTCGGCATTTTCGACGAGCGGCGGCTCCTTGCCTTCGTTGCGCGCCATTGCCTCGAGCGTGTTCTCGCAGGCCATGAACGACACGTTTGGCATGCCTTGCTTGAAGGACTTCAACCGCGGCTTCACCGGCGAAGTGTCTTCACGCAACATGTGAAGACCGGCATTAAAAGCCACGATCTGAATATCGATTTCCTCGCCTTTGTCCGAATAGTACTTCGATACGTTTGCGGCAACGTTGAGGACCGCATTCATTTTCGCCGGATCATTGTCACTGATCTGCAGCGCGAGCCTGTGCTTTTCGGCGGCACTGGCGGGCAGGCAAGCGAGCGGGATCAGCAGCAGAGCGGCAAAAACCGTGCGAAGCATCGAACCGCTCCCGCGACTACTTGATCTTGGATTCACTGTACTCGACATGCTTCTTGGCGATCGGGTCGTACTTTTTCTTTTTCATCTTGTCGGTCTGCGTGCGCGAGTTCTTGCGCGTCACGTAGTAGTGACCCGTGCCGGCGCTTGAAACGAGTTTGATCTTGAGGCTGATGGCCTTAGCCATGGAATTTACCTTTTGACTTGAGCTGCGATGGCGGTGTTGGCGCGGAAACTAGCGCCGAAGCGCAAAAAGTCAAGAAAAGTGCCGCTTTTGCGGCGTTTATAGCAGTTCCCGAAAGAATTGCTGATCGATCATATAGTAGTACGGGACCGGCAAGCCATGTCCCATGCCGGCTTCCACGCGTGCCAGCAGTTCTTCGAGAATGATGCCGGTGATCGTCGGCATGTCGAGGTGGGTGGCTTCCTCAATCGGGACCCAGACGAGTTCAACCAGTTCGGAGTCGGGGCCAACCACGCCCTCGATTGTGTGCGCGATGGCGGAAGCATCCGCCGTCAAAAAGCGCGTGTCGAAGCGACGAGGGCGCCTTGGCGGCGTGACCGCGCGTGCAATGAAATGGATTTGGCCAAGGTCGGGGTGAACGTGCGCCTTCGCGAATTCGGTCCAGATCTCGCCTGGGACTTCCGGCGCACGGTCTCGTTTGACGCCCAGCAGGAGACCGGTCTCCTCGGCCGTCTCGCGCACGGCGGCCAGCGCGAAGGCGCGCGCAAAATCGGCATTCGGCTCGGCGACTCTCTCCAGAAGCTTTTTCTGAGCATCCGGGTGCAATTCGCTGATTGCCGGCATCTTTTGATCGAGCGGTTCGATTCTGCCGCCGGGAAAAACGAACTTTCCCGGCATGAATTTATGACCCGCATGCCGGCGGCCCAGAAGAACCTTCGGCTTCATACCGGACCGGTCGATCAGCATCAGAGTTGCCGCGTCGCGCGGCTCGCTATCGGGAAATGATTGGTCGCGCTCCGACTTCGTCATCCGCTCGGCCCAGAGTTTTCCGAGGTCCTTTGTCATCGTGCCTTCCGTTGCTTGCCGTGTGGGCGACGATAATGTCGCTCATGTTTCGGCCGGGGGAGCGGCCGGCCAGACCGGCCTTCCGAAAGAAGTTCGAAGCGCAGCGCGCCGGCAACCGGCGCTGCTTCGACCAGTCTTACTGTTACGGGGTCGCCAAGCCTGTAGGTTTCGCCGGAACGCGAGCCAACCATGGCGTGGCCTGTTTCGTCGTACCGGAAATATTCGTCGCCAATGGTGCGGGCTGGGACGAATCCATCGGCGCCGGTTTCCCGCAGTTTTACAAAAAGGCCCGCACGTGTGACGCCGGAGATGCGGCCTTCGAAGGTCGCGCCGATACGATCGGCGAGGAAATGTGCGATCAGCCGGTCGTTGGTCTCTCGTTCTGCCAGCATTGCGCGCCGCTCCGTGGCGGAAATCTGGGCGGCGACCTCCGCAAGGGCTTTCTGCTCCACTGCATCGGGCAGGCCATCAGGACCGAGCTTGAGCGCGCGTATGAGCCCGCGATGGACAATCAAGTCCGCGTAGCGGCGGATCGGTGACGTGAAATGCGCGTACCGGCGCAAATTCAATCCGAAGTGTCCGTAGTTCTCGGCGGAATATTCAGCCTGGGCCTGGGTACGCAAAACCACCTCGTTAACGAGCTGCTCCGCGTCGCGACCCTTCACGCGCGCCAGGATCCGATTGAAAGCTTCGGGCCTGAGCACGCCGCCTTTTGCGAAGGAGATGTCGAGCGTGGCAAGAAATTCGTGCAACGCCTGCACTTTTTCAACGCCCGGCTCGTCATGCACGCGGTAAATGAGCGGGACCCGCGCGCGCTCCAGGGTTTCGGCGGCAGCGACGTTCGCCAGGATCATGAATTCTTCGATCAGGCGATGTGCTTCGAGGCGCTCCGGCGTTATAACGCGGTCGACGGTGCCGTTGGACTTGAGAAGGATCTTACGTTCCGGGAGATCGAGGTCGAGCGGTTGTCGATCAGCACGCGCGCGCGTCATCGCTTCGTAAGCGGCATAGAGGGGGCGGAGAACCGGTTCGACAAGCTGCTGCGTGTCCTCATCGGTGCGGCCGCCGATTGCCAATTGCGCCTGCTGGTAGGACAGGCGTGCCGCCGAACGCATCACAATCCTATGGAACGAATGCGACCGTTTGCGGCCGTCGGCACCGACCACTATCCGCACGGCTATGGCCGCGCGATCTTCATGTGGGCGTAACGAGCAGAGATCATTCGATATCCGTTCCGGCAACAGCGGCACGACACGGTCGGGAAAGTAGACCGAATTGCCGCGTGCGATCGCCTCGCGGTCGAGAGCCGAGCCCGGACGTACATAGTAAGCAACGTCTGCAATGGCCACGTTGACGATAAATCCGCCTCGGTTGTTTGGGTTCGTGTCGGGCTCGGCCTGAACCGCATCGTCGTGATCCTTGGCATCTGGAGGATCGATTGTAACGAGCGGAACATGCCGCCAGTCCTCGCGACCGTCGCGTGTCGCTGGAGTTGCGGCATCGGCTTCCTGTTGTGTCTCACGCCGGAAGACGGACGGGATGCCGTGCGCGTGAATGGCGATGAGGCTGACGGCGCGCTCGCTCTTAAGCGATCCCAGCCGTTCCACAACGCGGCCCGTGGGCAACCCCAAGCGTCGGGCGCGCGACGTTTCCACGGCGACCAAGTCGCCGTCCGCGGCATCGCCGGTGGCGCCAGCCGGTATCGCGAGTTCCTTGCCAAGCATTTTCTTGTCGACCGGCTCAAGTCGACCGGCGCCGTGCGCAATCTTTCGGAAAATTCCCAGCACGCGGTGCTTGGGATGGTCGATGATTTTGATGACGCGGCCACGATGGCGAATCCCGCCGTCTTCCTCCGTCTCATCGACGCGGAGCAGCACGCGATCGCCGAGACCAGCGGCTTCGCCAGGTCGCGGTTTGTGCGGAACGGAGATACGGATCTTGGGTGCGGGTCCGTGCGCGTCCTCGTCCCATTCGTCGGGCGTTGCGATCAGATCGCCGTCGTCGTCGCGCGCCGTTACATCTGCGAGCACGGTCGAGGGCATGGCACCCGGATGGTGCAGCTTCTTGCGCCGTTTCTCGACGGAGCCCTCGTCGGCCATGTCGCGCAGCAGGCGTTTAAGATCCGCGCGCAGGGCGTTTTTCAGTCCGAACGCACGCGCAATCTCGCGGGTGCCGACTTTTCCGGGCTGGTTGCCGATGAAGGCGAGTATCTCGGCTTTGGAAGGGAGGGAGGGTGTTCGTTTGGATTTCTTATTCAAAA
Organism: Pseudomonadota bacterium; assembly: GCA_046734435.1. GTDB lineage: Bacteria > Pseudomonadota > Alphaproteobacteria > Rhizobiales > Xanthobacteraceae > Pseudolabrys. The sequence continues at coordinate 13,724 of JBKPRE010000229.1, forward strand.
TAGACAGTCCTGCGCCAAAACGGCGCTGTTAAATTCAAATGTAGTCAGGGAAGCCGGTATTCGCCAGCTATTCGGCGGCGGTGAATTTTGTGGCCTTCTTTGCCGGCTTCTTGCGCGGCTTGGCCGATTTTTCGGCCTTGTCTGCCAGTTCCGCCGTCTTTTTCTTGCGGCCTTTCGGGGCCTCGGATGGCTCGCCGGCCTTTTTTCGGCCGGCCGCACGCCGCGGCTGAGAGCTGAGCTGGTCGGCGCGAGCGTCCAACAGGACGACGGCCTCGGTGAGTGTGATCGTCTCCGGTGTTTTGTCACCGGTGATTGTGGCGTTGATGCCGTTGTGGCTCACGTATGGTCCATACCGGCCATTCTTGACGACAACGGGGCCACCCTGGTCGGGATGTTCACCAAGGACCTTCCCCGGATCGGCCCCAAAGCGGCGTCCCTTCTTCGGGTTGGCCTTCTTCTCGGCGATCAAGGTGACGGCGCGGTTGAGACCGATGGTCAGAACGTCGTCGCCGTCTTCCAGGTTGGCGTATATCTTGCCATGCTTCACATACGAGCCGAAACGTCCGATGCCGGCGATGATCGACTCTCCGTCTTCCGGCGACAATCCGACTTCACGCGGCAGCGACAACAGGCCAAGCGCCTTTTCCAGATCGACATCGTCGGGCGACACGCCTTTTGGTATTCCGGCGCGTTTGGGCTTTTCGACTTCCGGTTTTTTCTCGCCTCTCTTTGGCTTGGGCGGCCTGATTTGCTCGCCCAGTTGCAGATAAGGTCCGTAGCGGCCGCCGCGCAGAGTTACCTCAAGCCCGGTAGCAGGATCCTCACCCAGAACCTTCTTGCCTTGAATGCCGTCGGCGCTCGGGGTGATTTGCCGTGTGAAATTGCAGTCCGGATAATTCGAGCAACCGACGAAAGCGCCGAAGCGCCCGGTCTTCAGCGACAGCTGGCCGGTCTCGCATTGCGGGCATTGGCGGCGCGGCTTGCCGTCAGTGCGCTCGGGAAAAATATGCGGCTCCAGGAGGTCGTTGAGCGCATCGAGCACGACGCGATTGCGTACTTCCTTGATGTCGTTAACGGCGCCGACGAACTCCGACCAGAACTCGGCGAGCACCGCGCGCCAGTCGATATTGCCCGCGGAAATCTCGTCGAGTTTTTCCTCGAGACTCGCGGTGAAATCGTATTCGACATAGCGTGCGAAGAAGCTTTCGAGAAAGGCGACGACGACACGGCCTTTGTCTTCCGGAATGAGACGCTTTTTGTCGATACGCACATAACCGCGGTCCTGTAGCACCTGCAGGATGGAAGCATAAGTGGAAGGCCGGCCAATGCCGAGCTCTTCCATCCGCTTGACCAGGGCCGCTTCCGAGAACCGCGGCGGCGGCTCGGTGAAATGCTGTGAAGATTCGATCGCCTGCTTACTCAGAGTTTCGCCTTCCGACATCGCCGGCAGGCGCCGCGATTCATCGTCATCCGGCGTCTCGTCCTGGCCTTCCTGGTAGAGCGTGAGGAAGCCGTCGAATTTTACCACCTGACCCGAGGCGCGAAGTTCGATGCTGCGTGATCCGGCCTTTGCAACAATGTCGACCGTAGTGCGCTCGAGTTCGGCGGATTCCATCTGGCTCGCGACTGCGCGGTTCCAGATCAATTCGTAAAGCCGGGCTTGATCACGATCGACATATTTTGCGACCTCCGCAGGCGTGCGGCTCGCGCTGGTCGGGCGCACCGCTTCGTGCGCCTCCTGCGCGTTCTTGGATTTGTTGTGGTATTCGCGCGGCGAAGCAGGGACGTATTCCTTGCCATAATTGCGCCCAAGCATCGCGCGGATGTCCGCAATGGCCTCCGGCGCCATGTCGATGCCATCGGTACGCATATAGGTGATCAGGCCGGTTGCTTCGCCGTCGATTTCCACGCCTTCGTAGAGTCGCTGAGCGAGACGCATGGCGACGGCCGGAGCGAAGCCGAGCTTTCGGCTCGCTTCCTGCTGCAAGGTCGAGGTGGTGAAGGGCGGCGGCGGATTGCGCCGTGCGGGCTTTGCCTCCACCGCGGTAACCTTGAACGCGGCGTTCTCGAGGTCTCGGGTGAATGCTTCTGCTTCGGCGCCCGAGCCGATGTCGAGGCGCTGGATCTTCTGTCCGTCCGCGCCGACGAGGCGCGCTTCGAATACCTCGTTGCGTGGCGTCGCGAGCTTGGCGAGGATTGACCAGTATTCTTTCGCGACGAATTTCTCGATTTCGAGTTCGCGATCGCAAACAAGCCGAAGTGCGACCGACTGCACGCGTCCGGCGGAGCGCGCGCCCGGCAGCTTCCGCCACAGCACCGGTGAGAGGGTGAAGCCGACGAGATAGTCGAGGGCACGGCGGGCGAGGTAGGCATCAACCAACGCGGCATCGATGACGCGCGGGTGGTTCATCGCATCGATCACCGCCTGCTTGGTGATTGCGTTGAATACGACGCGTTCGATCTTCTGATCCTTGAGCGCCTTCTTTTCCTTCAACACCTCGAGCACGTGCCACGAGATCGCTTCGCCTTCGCGATCCGGGTCGGTTGCGAGGATCAGCTTGTCGGCGCCCTTGAGCGCCCGCGCGATGTCATTGAGCCGCTGGTTCGACCTGGCGTCGACCTCCCAAAGCATATGGAAATTGTTGTCGGGATCGACTGAGCCATCCTTGGGGGGCAGGTCGCGGATGTGGCCAAATGAGGCCAGAACCTCGTAGCCGGGGCCGAGGTACTTATTGATCGTCTTCGCCTTGGACGGCGACTCGACTACGACAACATTCATGAAAATCCAATGGGTTAGCCGCCGGGCCTGTTGAGAATCAAGGCGGAATCGACCGCATGTTTGGCCCGGAACATGGGGAAGGTGGCCCCTACTGTCAAATACGCGAGTTAAGAACGCGTGTCAGACCAGCGAAATAGGGCACGAAAGAGACCACAATCATAAATTGTAGAAAGGTTGTAATACCAGCTTCGAGGGCGTGGCCTACGTTGCTGAGACCTAGAATCGAGGGGACACGCCGAGTTTTTCGAGTAACGCGGGCGTCGGGTTTCCGTCCGTGACCATCCCCAGCTTCTTTTGCTCGAGGCGAATGTTATCACGCAAATCGAAATCGATGTGACCCTCAAACTCGTTCACCTTGTAGCCGAGTGCCGCCAGCCTCTTCTGCAAGGCAACACGCGCGTCGCGCGAGAGCTGCCGATCGTCCTTAGGCCACGGCGTCTTGATCAGATCGCCACCCTGGATTCGGTCGGCGAGATGGCCGACGGCCACCGCGTAAGCATCGGAGTTGTTGTACTCCTTGAGCACATCGAAATTTTCCGTGACGATGAAGCCCGGGCCCCCGGCGCCACTGGGAAAGAAGAGGATGCCCTGTCCGGAGGCGGGGAATGCCTTGCCGTCGGCGCGGCGCACGCCGAGTGCTTGCCATTCCGCATAACTCGCGCGGCTGCGCATGTAGTCGAATCCGTCCGGCACGAGAACCTCGAAACCCCAGGGGAGCGCCGGATTCCATTTCCACTTGCGCAGGTAGTTGGCGGTCGACGCAAGTACATCCGGCACGTTGCCCCAGATATCTGCCCGTCCGTCGCCGGAAAAATCGATTGCGTAGTCGACGAAGTTCGACGGCATGAACTGGGTCTGCCCCATCGCGCCGGCCCATGAGCTGACCATCTTTTCCCGTGCGATGCGGTTGTCCTGCATGATGCGCATCGCCACGAACAGTTCATTGCGAAAATAGGGATCGCGGTATTTCACATAGGCGAGGGTGGCGAGCGACCGGAACACGTCCCAACGATCTTTTTCTGATCCGAAATCCGATTCCATGCCCCACAAGGCAAGCAGCACCCCGCGTTCGACCTGAAACTTCTTTTCGACCGCATCGAAGGTCTTTGCCCATTCGCGGGCCTTGAGCTGCGCGTCCGCAATGCGTCGTTTCGACACGATGGCATTCACGTAGTCGCCGACGGGTTTACCGTATTCCGGCTGACGACGGGTCGCTGCGATCACCCGTTGATCGGGGGCAAATCCTTTCATGGCGGTATCGAAGGTCACGCGGTTGATGCCCTTTGCCTGCGCATCGGGCCACAGCGCGGCGAGAAAAGCTGAAACGGGTTGTTCCTGGCCACGCGATGGCGTCGGCAGGACGGTCAGTATGACCGCAACGGCCAGGTAAAGTCGGGTGAACATGACGATTGGGGTATCGCACGTTACAGCAATGACACCAACCCCGCGCCGTGACGTTCAATTCGCCCGGCAATTTCGAGTTCCAGCAGCACAGCGCGTACGATCGCTGGGGTTGTCTGCGCAAGGCGTACCAGATCATCGATCGAGACTGGCGTCGGCCCAAGAAGTGAAACGATCCGGTAGCGGTCGTCGGCTCCAGGTTCGGAGTTCGTCTGCAGCGTGTCCTGCGCCGGCTCCCGTATTTCGGCCAATTGGATGCCGCGCCCGAGGATTGGCTCAATGGCGGCGATCACGTCAGAGGCCTCGGTCACCGGAATAGCTCCCTGCTTGAGCAATCCGTTTGTTCCTTCACAGCGTGGGTCAAGGGGAGAGCCGGGCACTGCAAAGACCTCGCGGCCCTGTTCGCCGGCCATTCGGGCCGTGATCAGAGAGCCCGACCGCCGTGCGGCCTCAACGATGATGACGCCGATCGAAAGACCGGAAATCAACCGGTTACGGCGCGGAAAGTCGTGGGCGCGCGGCTCCCACCCAAGTGGCATCTCCGAGATAGCAGCGCCGTCGACCACGAGCGCCTCGACCAATTCGACGTGCTCGGCCGGATAGATACAGTCATGGCCGCCGGCGAGAACGGCGATCGTGCCGGTTTGCAGGCTGGCGCGGTGCGCTGCCGCGTCGATGCCGCGTGCGAGACCGGAGACCACGGCGAATCCCGCAGCACCAAGAGCACGCGCCATTCGCTCGGCGAATTTCAAGCCAGCGGCCGAAGCATTGCGGGATCCGACAATTGCGATTTGCGGTCGTGCGAGGACGTCGGGATTTCCACGGACGCTGATTAACGGAGGCGCGTCATCGATCATCTGCAGGCGCAAAGGATAGGCAGGCTCGCCCAGCGCAACGTATTCGACGTTCCGTGCACGAGCAGCCCTTAGTTCCGCCGCGGCCTGCTCGCGAGTGAAAATGCGTGGCGAGGACGCTGACCCTCCGCGCCGCGCCAGGTTCGGAAGGGCGGCCAGCGCCGCGTGAGCGCTTCCGAAGTGCTGGATTAGATCTTGAAAGGTCCGTGGACCCACCCTGTCCGTTCGAATGAGGCGGAGCCAATCAAGCCGCTCGGTTTCACTTAGCCGCTGTTGCCCGGTCAACGCGCCGCCCGTCCTGTTTATGGCGGCGGCAGCACTACAACCGTTCCGACGGAAATACAACCTTTGGTTTAGTTGGTGGCGGACGCCTTCGCGCCGATTTTTCCTTCGCTGCCATTCAGAAGGCGCGCGATGTTCGCGCGATGCATGAACCACAACAAAACGGTGAGCAGCAAAAATAGCGCCGCGACACCGGGCAAGCCGAAGTACCAGATGATGGGCGGAGTAAGTGCGCTCGCAACGAGTGCCGCGAGGGAGGAAAAGCGGGTGGCGGCGGCAACGACGAGCCACACGATGCAGAAGAGCAATGCCGCAGGCCAATGAAGCCCAATAAGGAGGCCGATATAAGTTGCGACCCCTTTGCCGCCTTTGAATTTCAGCCAGACCGGAAAGAGATGGCCGAGGAACGCGCCGAGCGCGGCCGCAAGCGTGGGATCAGCACCGTAGCGCGCCGCGGCGAGCACGGCGAAACTGCCTTTAAGCATGTCGCAGAGCAGCGTCGCAGCGGCGAGAACCTTATTACCCGTGCGCAAAACGTTGGTTGCGCCGATATTGCCCGATCCGATCGCCCTGATATCGGGGCCGCCGGCCGCGCGCGTGAGCAGGAGCCCAAACGGGATCGCGCCCAGCAGGTACCCGAAAGCAAAAGCAAGAGCGACGATCATACGTACTCATAGACAGTTCGCCCGGCGACTATGGTGCGCACCACACGGCCAGTGAGTCGCGCTTCGTCGAAAGGCGTGTTCTTGCACTTCGATTTGAGGTCATTTGGATCGAGAATCCAGGGGAGCTCGGTATCGACAACAATGACGTCGGCAGGCGCGCCGCTTTTGAGCGTGCCGCCGGGAAGACCCAGCAACTCCGCCGGGCGCGTTGACATCGCGCGCAGCAGGGCCGCCAAATCAATCTCGCCGTTATGGACAAGCCGCAGTCCGGCGCTCAGCATGGTTTCGAGACCGATCGCGCCCGGCGCGGCTTCTGCAAATGGTAGACGTTTTGTTTCCACGTCCTGCGGATTGTGATCCGACACCACCACATCGACGAGGCCGCGGGCGACGGCCTGGACCAACAATTTGCGGTCGTCCTCGGAGCGCAGCGGTGGCGACAGTTTGAGGAATGTACGATAGGGACCAATATCAATCTCATTGAGCGTGAGGTGGTTGATAGAGGCCGAAGCGGTGACGTTGAGACCTGCGTCTTTTGCCCGGCGCAGGACCTCGAGCGTCTCCGCGCAGGTGACCGAGGCCGCGTGATAGCGGCCGCCTGTCAATGCGACGAGGCGCGCGTCGCGCTCGAGCATAATCGTTTCGGCAGCCTTGGGAATTCCGAGCAGGCCAAGCCGAGCGGCGAATTCGCCTTCGTTCATGACCCCGTCGCCGACCAGATTTGGATCTTCAACGTGATGCACGATCAGGGCGTCGAAGTCACTGGCGTAGGTGAGGACGCGGCGCATGACTTGTGCGTTTGTGACGCTCTTGGCGCCGTCGGTAAACGCCACAGCTCCGGCCGCCTTGAGGAGCCCGATCTCCGTCATTTCCTTGCCTTCGAGGCCTTTGGTGATCGCGGCCATAGGATGAACGTGGACGATGCCGGTATCGCGCGCGCGCCGGAGGACGTAGTCGACGGTTGCTGGGTTATCGATTGCTGGCGACGTATCCGGTTGGCAGATAATTGTCGTGACACCACCGGCTGCGGCTGCGTGGCTGGCCGAAGCGAGCGTTTCGCGGCTGGCTTCGCCTGGCTCGCCGATGAAAGCGCGCATATCGATCAGCCCTGGGGTGACGAGCTTGCCGCGGCAGTCGATGACATCGGTGCCTTCCGGCACTCCGGCAGCGCCAATGCCTTTCTTTGCCTCGCGCACTACGCCTTCGGCGATCAGCAGATCGCCAACAATATCGAGATCGCGCGACGGATCGACGATCCGGGCGTTGGCGAGCAGGATCGGGCGGCGGTCGGACAACATCATCGTCATGCGTTCGGCAGATTTCGTGAGAGCGCTTCGAGGACCGCCATGCGCACCGCGACGCCCATTTCGACTTGCTCGCGGATCAGCGATTGGGCGCCGTCCGCGACAATGGAGTCGATTTCGACGCCGCGATTCATGGGCCCAGGATGCATGACGAGCGCGCCTGGCTTCGCATAGGCCAGTTTTTTTTCATCCAGCCCGTAATATTGGAAATATTCCGACATCGATGGTACGTACGAGCCATTCATACGCTCTTTTTGAAGCCGCAACATCATGACAATGTCGGCATCGGCGAGACCTTCACGCATGTCGCGCGCCACCTCGACGCCAAAATGTTCGACACCGGGCGGCAAGAGCGTGGAAGGCGCGACGACGCGGACGCGCGCGCCCATGGCGTTGAGCAGGATGATGTTGGAGCGAGCGACACGCGAATGAAGGATGTCGCCGCAGATGGCAACGAGCAATCCTTCGATGCGTCCCTTGTTGCGACGGATTGTCAGCGCATCGAGCAAGGCCTGAGTAGGGTGCTCGTGCGATCCATCTCCCGCATTGATAACGGAGCAGTCGACTTTTCGCGCCAACAGTTCGACGGCCCCAGAGGCGTGATGGCGCACCACGATAATGTCCGGGTGCATAGCGTTGAGCGTTATGGCCGTATCGATCAGCGTTTCGCCCTTGCGCATGGAGGACGAGCTGGTCGACATGTTCATCACGTCGGCGCCCAAGCGTTTACCTGCGAGTTCGAAAGAGGCCTGGGTTCGGGTCGAGACCTCAAAAAACAGGTTTATCTGGGTACGACCGCGCAGCGAGGTGCGCTTCTTTTCGACCTGACGATTGAGTTCGACGAATTCCTCGGCAAGGTCGAGGAGGCCAGAAATGTCGTTTTGGGAAAGCCCCTCGATCCCCAACAAATGCCGTCTGCTGAGGACGAATGAGGGTTTCGGCGCAATGGTCATTAAAGCAAGACCTATAGGCGCAACCCGCTGCCCCGGCAAGGGCGCCACGCGCCGATTCACAAGTCCTAGCGGCGACCGTTAATAGGGCGCTCCCATGCCACGAACCCTTCGATTTGCGGCATCTTCGACTCAACCGACTTGAGCCGCCCTTACGGCTACAGGGGCTCGTGCGCCAATCTGGCGTCGAGCGATCCGTCACTCGATCCGACATATAATTCGGAATGGTAAGAAGGCCATGAGCAAGGGCGGGCCAGTCAGGCCCTTTTTGTTTTTCAGTCGTTTTTGGCCTGTTCCTCCACATTATCGTGAACGACAGGCGACATCTTGTTACTGCAAGAAACGCGTGTCTCAGGAACCAGTCCCCGTGTTCCAGGGTTTTCTTCCGACATGCCCGAACCGACACGGAAGAAGGAGAGCAATATGAATAAGTTCATCAAATACACCGCTGCAGCGGCGTTGACGGGCGCGTTGGCGCTCGCAGCGGCGACACCAAGCGAAGCGCGGAACGGGCGCCACGCGGCGGCGATCGGTTTCGGCGTGGGCGCGGTCGCGGGCGCAGCGATTGCCAGCTCAGCCTATAACGGCGGCTACTACGGATACGGGTACTACGACGAACCCGCCTATGCCTATGCGCCTGGCTACGCATACGACTCTTACGGCTACGATAGCTATGCTTATGCGCCCGACTCTTACGGCTACGATAGTTACGCTTACGCGCCGGCACCAAGGTATCGGTACTATCCAAGATGGCAGGACGAGCACAGCACGAATAATTTCTCGATCGACTCTCAGCGCTAGTTCTCATCGTCAGAAATCAGGAAGCCGCTCTTCTGGGGCGGCTTCTTTTTTCACGCGTGCCAGGTGGTCGAGTGTGCCCTGCAGGATGAACGCCGCCGCATGCTGATCAATCACCGCGGCGCGCTTTTTGCGACTGACGTCCGCTTCGATCAGTTGGCGCTCGACAGCGGCGGTGGACAGACGCTCATCCCAAAACGCGATCGGCAGCTCCGTGAGCCTGCCAAGGTTGCGCGCAAAAGCTCGCGTCGACTGCGCGCGGGGGCCTTCGCTTCCATCCATATTGATGGGAAGACCCAAAACGAATCCGACTACTGAGCGCTCGGCGGCGAGCGCCAGCAGCCGCTGTGCGTCGGTGGAGAAGTTTTTCCGCGCGATGGTCTCAATGCCGGTTGCAAGCCGCCGATCGGGATCGCTCCCGGCAACACCGATCGTCTTCGTTCCGAGGTCAATGCCTATCAGAGCGCCGCGCGGCGGAAAATGTACGGCAGCCTCCTTGAGCGGCAGGATAACGGGCATGCCTTAGCGCTAGCACGGGGCACGCAGGCCGCCAAACGACGGACCTTAGGATATCGTGCCGGATGGGAGACGGTCCGCGTGGGCCGCAATGCTGCCTGCTGTAGTCAACCACACATTCGAGTCTGCCCGGTCCACAATATGTTTGAGGGCGCGTGCAAGATGTTTGAACCGGTGCGGCCAGCCGACGATGTAAGAGTGCAATGCAATACCCATGACCAGGGGTCGCTTTTTACTTTCGTGCTGCATCACGTCGAAGGCGTCCACAATCATGTCGGCGAAATCGGATCCTTCGCGCTTGCGGGCGACGATCTGCGGAATGTCATTCAGCTCCTGCGGGTACGGTATCGACAAGATGCGGCCCCGGCGGGTCTTCATCCAGATGGGCTGGTCGTCGTGGCACCAGTCAAGCAGGTAGCGATAGCCGGTCTCCTGCAGGAGATCCGGAGTGAGCGGAGACTGTGAGATCCAGGGGCCGAGCCAACCTTGCGGACGCTTGCCGGAATGCTTTTCGATTGCCGCCGTCGTTTCAGCAATCAGCGCAAGCTCTTCCGCTTCGGTCAGGGTGCCCTGACGCTCTGAATTTGTCCGGCCGTGCCCGATGATTTCGGCGTCGTGAAATGCGGTGATTGCCTGAGGCGCGTGGCGATACATTTCTGCATTGACCAGAAGCGATACGGGCAATTTCAGATCGGCAAAGAGCTCCGCCAAGCGAAAGACACCGACACGATTGCCGTAGTCGCGCCAAGCGTAGTTGAGGACGTCGGGCTGCGGTCCGCCCGGCGCCAGCTCCGCGCCGAGCCCTTCGCCAAAAGAGAACCATTCGAGGTTAAGACCGATGTAGACGGCAAGGCGCTTGCTGCCGGGCCAGTCATAGATCGGCCGAGAGGAAATAGGAGAGTAGGGATAGCGGTCGTGGGTTCGAATTGGCATTGCTGATACCGGTCAGTTCACTTTACACGACATCCTTCGCCGCCATAGTAGCCGCCGTCAAACGGTCGCGAATTCATATGCCGGATTGAAAGCGCTAACGTCGCCGCTGGCGTAATAGCGGGAGCAAGCCAATGTGGCCGGACCGAACGCTTCTGGACCTCTTTGCGATCGACGTCCCGATCCTCCAGGCGCCAATGGCGGGAGCATCGGATCCCGAGCTCGCGATTGCGGTCGCAAAAGCGGGCGGGCTTGGTGCCCTCCCGGCCGGCATGCTGAGTGGCGAAGAGGTTCGTGCACAGGTCGCGCAATTCCGCGCGGCAGCGGGCGACCGGCCGCTCAATCTCAATTTTCTCGCGCACAAGATACCGGTGCCGAACAATGCGCGCGAGCACGCGTGGCGGGAACGGCTCAAGCCTTACTATCTCGAGTTCGGCATTGATCCGGCTACGCCCCTGGCTGGCGCCGCCCGCAGGCCGTTCGACGCGGCGACGTGCGCGATCGTCGAAGAGGTCAAGCCCGCGGTTGTGAGCTTCCATTATGGTCTGCCTGAAAAAGAATTGATGGCGAGGGTCAAGGCTGCGGGATGCAAAATCATCTGCTCCGCGACGACAGTCGAAGAGGCGCGACTTCTGGAAACGAACGGCTGCGACGCCATCATCGCGCAAGGGCTTGAGGCCGGCGGGCATCGCGGCATGTTCCTGAGCATGGATCCGGCCACCCAGGTCGGATTGTTTGCGCTGCTTCCGCAGGTGGTCGATGCGGTCAAGGTGCCAGTGATCGCGACCGGTGGCATTGCGGACGCACGCACGATGGCGGCGGCGCTGACGCTTGGGGCCGCTGCAGTTCAGATTGGAACGGCGCTTCTGCTCTGTCCGGAGGCAAAAATATTGCCGCCGCACCGGGCCGCGCTGCGTGTCGCTCGTGACGGCAGCACAGTCGTCACAAATGTGTTCAGCGGCCGGCTGGCGCGAGGATTGGTCAACCGGGCCATTCGCGAACTCGGGCCTATCAGCGATATCGTACCGGAATTTCCACTCGCCAGCGGTGCCCTGGCGCCACTGCATGCAAAGGCCCAGAGCCAAGGCTCGGGCGACTTTTCTCCCATGTTCGCCGGGCAGGCCGCGGCCCTCGGTCGCGAACTTCCGGCCGGCCAACTGATCCGGATACTGGCTGCCGAAACACTCGATCTGCTGCCGAAAAAGCCGCCGCAGACGGCGACCCGGTTGTCGCGATGAAAGACGCTCTGCTATAGGCTGGCGAAGGTTGTTGGGTTTCCGGAATTTTCAATGGCTGTCGACGCCGATACCGTACGCCGCATCGCGCACCTCGCCCGTATCGCCGTGGCCGAGGAGGAAATCGACCACCTCAAGGGTGAGTTGAATGCCATGCTTTCCTTTGTCGAGCAGCTCGGCGAGGTGAACGTCGAAGGGGTTGAACCGATGACCTCTGTCACCCCTATGGCAATGAAGAAACGAGCCGATGTGGTGACCGATGGCGGCATTGCCGAGGATGTCGTCAAGAACGCGCCGATGAGTGAAGACAACTTCTTCCTGGTGCCCAAGGTGGTTGAGTGATGTGCATCGCTTGTGAACTTGGATATTGGACGATGGTCGACGCCCTCGAAGCGGAACGAAACGCCGCGAAAAAGGGCTTCACCGTCGAGGACCCGTTCTTTGCATGTGAGCCAAGCGCTGAGGGGACTGAGCCGAGTCGGGCACCACGCCCGCAACGAACGGTGGATGAGTCGGCATCGTGACCGAATTCACGTCGCTGAGTTTGGCACAAGCGCGGGACGGGCTGAAGAAGAAATCCTTTTCCGCCGGCGAACTGACGGCCGCGCACGTCTCGGCGATCGAGAAGGCGCGCCCACTCAATGCTTTTGTGCTGGAAACGCCGGAACGCGCCGCCGAGATGGCAAAGGCGTCGGATGCGCGCATTGCATCGGGCAATGCCGGACCGCTTGAGGGCATTCCGCTCGCCATCAAGGACATGTTTTGTACGGCTGACGTACGCTCGACCGCGTGCTCACACATTCTCGACAATTTCGTGCCGACCTACGAGTCGACGGTGACGTCGCAGCTTTGGCGCGATGGAGCAGTGCTTCTTGGCAAGACCAACTGTGACGAATTCGCGATGGGCTCGTCCAACGAGACATCGCATTTCGGGCCGGTGCATTCGCCATGGCGACGTAAAGGCGCAAATACACCGTTGACGCCGGGCGGTTCATCGGGCGGCTCTGCCTCCGCGGTTGCCGCGAAACTGTGCCTAGGTGCCACGGGGACGGATACCGGGGGCTCGATCCGTCAGCCCGCGGCCTTCACCGGAACGGTCGGCATGAAGCCGACCTACGGCCGTTGCTCGCGCTGGGGAATCGTCGCGTTTGCGTCGTCGCTCGACCAGGCCGGGCCGTTTACGCGCAGCGTGCGCGACGCGGCGATCCTGCTGCGATCGATGGCGGGGCCGGACCAGAAGGACACGACGTGCGCGGACGTGCCGGTGCCCGACTATGAGACGGCCGTTGGAAAGTCGGTGAAAGGCCTGCGTATCGGCATTCCGAAAGAATATCGCCTCGACGGGATGCCGGCGGAAATCGAGAAAATCTGGGAGAGCGGCCGCGCGTGGTTGAAAGCGGCCGGCGTCGAACTCGTCGAAGTTTCGTTGCCGCATACGAAATATGCGCTGCCTGCTTACTACATCGTGGCGCCGGCCGAGGCGTCGTCGAATCTTGCGCGCTACGATGGTGTTCGTTACGGGCTGCGCGTGTCGGGTGGCGATATTACCAATATGTATGAAAACACGCGCAGCAAGGGATTTGGCGACGAAGTGCGAAGGCGGGTGATGATCGGGACCTATGTGCTGTCAGCCGGATACTACGATGCCTATTACCTGCGCGCCCAAAAAGTAAGAACCCTGATCAAGAAGGATTTCGAGGACTGCTTTAAGGCTGGCGTGCACGCTATGCTCACCCCCGCGACGCCTTCGGCCGCGTTCGGTTTGGGAGAGAAAGGCGGGGCTGATCCCGTCGAGATGTACCTGAACGACATCTTTACCGTGACCGTGAACATGGCCGGCTTGCCGGGCATTTCGGTGCCCGCAGGCCTCGACAGCCAAGGGCTTCCTTTGGGTCTGCAACTGATAGGCCGTCCATTCGATGAGGAAACGCTGTTCGGTCTCGCCGCCGTCGTGGAGCAGGCAGCGGGACGGTTTGAGCCTAAGCCGTGGTGGTAAAGCCCGGTTACTTGTCGGTGGTCGTAACCGGCGGAAGGTCCTGATCCCCTTCGACGGTTTTCTTCCCGCCAAGTTCGCCACCGGTAAGAATAAAGACGACGGCAATCGCGGCGACAACGCCGCCAACGATAATACCGAATGTACCGCTTCCATCGTTTTTCATGACATTCACTCAACGTTCTCCGCTCGCGCGCGGTTCCGGTGCCGCGTCATTGCGCGCGAAAATCGGCAGAAATCGTCGCGGAATTTTGGCCATTTGGAGGTACTGTTCTGCATGGATAACAATTCAGCTTTGCTGAAACGTGCAGTGAGCGCCTCGCACGGCAAGTGTCTAAACTTGCCGTGCATCGGATGACCCGCTACCAGATATAGAAATTCACGCGTCTAGAATTTTTAGAAGGCATACCGCGACGCTATGACTGTTCAGCCCAATGCTCAAAAATTGATCAAAGGAAGGACGGGCGATTGGGAAATCGTCATCGGCATGGAAATCCATGCGCAGGTGACGTCGGAGTCGAAACTTTTTTCGGGTGCGTCAACCGAGTTCGGCGGCGCGCCGAATTCACACGTGTCGCTGGTCGATGCCGCGATGCCGGGAATGCTGCCGGTGATCAATGAGGAATGCGTGCGGCAGGCGATCCGCACGGGACTCGGATTGAAGGCGAAGGTAAATCTGCGATCTGTTTTCGACCGGAAGAATTATTTTTATCCTGATCTGCCGCAGGGCTATCAGATCAGCCAGTACAAATCGCCCGTTGTTGGCGAAGGCGCCGTTGCCGTCGATCTCGAAGACGGCACCAGTGTTGTCGTGGGAATCGAACGGGTTCACCTCGAACAGGATGCCGGCAAAAGCCTTCACGATCGCCATCCAGATTACTCGTATGTGGATCTCAATCGCTCCGGCGTTGCATTGATGGAGATTGTCTCAAAGCCGGATCTGCGCTCAGCCGATGAGGCGAAGGCTTTCATGGCGAAATTGCGCTCAATCCTGCGCTATCTCGGAACCTGTGACGGCGACATGGAAAAGGGCAATCTGCGCGCGGACGTGAATGTGTCGGTGCGCCGGCCCGGTGAGCCGCTTGGCACGCGATGCGAGATCAAGAACGTGAATTCCATCCGGTTTATCGGCCAGGCGATCGAGCACGAAGCGCGCCGGCAGATCGAGATCATCGAGGAGGGCGGCACGATAGAGCAGGAGACCCGGCTGTTCGATGCCGCGCGCGGCGAAACCCGCTCCATGCGATCGAAGGAAGAGGCCCACGACTACCGCTACTTCCCGGACCCCGACTTGCTGCCGCTTGTGTTCGACCAGCCTTACGTCGATGCGTTGGCGGCGAAGCTTCCGGAACTACCAGACGAAAAGAAGTCGCGCTTCAGGCGTGACTTTTCATTGTCAGATTACGACGCCGGTGTGCTCGTCGCCGAACGCGAGACAGCGGAGTTTTTCGAAGCGGTTGCCAAAGGCCGTGACGGCAAAGCTGCGGCGAATTGGGTCATCAATGAGCTGTTCGGTCGGCTCAACAAGGAAGGCAAGACCATTGCGTCGTCTCCGGTATCGGCGGGCCAGCTTGGCGCGGTGCTCGACCTGATCCGGGACGGCACCATATCCGGCAAGATCGCCAAGGATCTGTTTGAGATCGTCTGGACCGAGGGTGGCGACCCGCGCGCGATCGTCGAGCAACGCGGAATGAAACAGGTAACCGATACTGCTGCGATCGAGAAAGTCGTCGATGACATTGTCGCCAGGAATCCGGATAAAGTTGCCGACGCAAGGTCCAATCCGAAAGCAATCGGCTGGTTCGTCGGACAAGTGATGAAATCCTCCGGCGGCAAGGCGAGTCCGCAGGCCGTCAACGACATTTTGAAACGAAAACTTGGATTATGAACCGTCTGGTGCGGCGCGACCGGAATTTTTACAACGAAAGGTCCGCGTGCTCTGGCTGCCATCGACGAGCTGAGGGTCTATCTGAGCCGAATCACCGCGAATCACTCCGGGCTGATTCGCTCATTTTTGATCGAATCCGATGCTTCCCGCCGCTCGCGCGTGACCATCTGTGCAAAATTTTTCATTACGCCGGCATGCGTGCGTCGAGCGTCGACAACGCAAAACGTAACGATCAATGCGCGCAAATTCTTTTTAGAAATGGCGCAGAGAGCCGGTTACCGCCGTTACAAAAATCCTTATTTCATCGTATTTTTTGCAATCGCGACAATGCGCGCACAAATTTGGTCGCACGTCGCGTGCACGCATCAATGATACCGACTGTCGTCACGCAAATGCGTCGTCGCTTGTCGTAACTTGCTCGCGTACACGTTTCGTTAAGCGGTAACGCTGTTTTTTTCGCCGTGCTGTAGTAAACCGAATGCAGCGCGTGTCGATTCGCGATGCGTGCTGATGCGACACCCGCCATGATCCATGGCTAGGAGGGCAGCAATGGCTAGACGTAGGAAGAAGGCAGCGGCGAAAGCAGCGAAGAAGACGAAGCGCAGGAAACGGAAGCTTTAGTCTGACGCTACTTCCCGATCTTCGGCCTTACGTGTCGGAGATTGCGTCATACGGGCCGGTGTGCGTCATGGAGTAACGAGCGCAATGCGGTTGCCCCGCGGCGCCCCGGTTCCGGATGACAAACGAGGGCGTCGACGAGACTCGAAGTCTCGCCGACGCCCTCAAGCTTTTTGTCGTGAGCGTGCGCTGTGAAAATCCAACCGCGTTATTTTGCGGCGGCCTTGAGCCGCTTGTTGCAGTCGCTCCAGAATTTCGGCCAGGTCGTTCCCTTTTCGATCTTGCCGGCGGTTTTTGTTTCTTTCCATTCAGCTGCACATTTCTTCTGGCGTTCGCGTGCGGCGAGCTGGCCGGCGCTTGGCTCTGTTTTTGTCTTGGCAATCTTCTCGGATGCGCTCGACTGCTGCGCGAACGCGGCAGAAGAGTGCGAGGGCAGCGGAGCCACGAGCAATCCGGCGGCGAGCAGGGTGACAAACTTAACTTTGTACATGAGCTTACTTCCCCTTGATGGCTTTCAGGCGCGGACAGGGACCCTGGGTCTCAATCCCACAACCTGGTCTGCACCATAACCCGCATAGGTTGCATGTCACTATCGTGCAATCGAAGGAGATTTGCGGGCTGCGGCAGTTGCGGAGTTGGATCACGAGAACTAGGTCTGGAGAGCTATTCGCAGGACAAAATTTGGGACGGGGAGCACGACATGGCGCGCGGAACGAAGCGGGGAGTTGCAAAGCGGGGTAAGGCCAAGAAAGCGAAAACAGCCGTGAAGAAGATCGCGAAACAGGCGAAGCCGATAGAGCTTTATTACTGGCCCACTCCGAACGGTTTCAAAATCTCGATCATGCTCGAAGAGTGTGGTTTGCCCTATGTCTTGAAGCCGGTGAACATCTCGAAGGGTGAGCAATTCAAGCCGGATTTCCTGAAGATTGCTCCGAACAACCGGATGCCTGCGATCGTCGATCCGCAGGGACCAGGTGGTCGCCCCATTTCCATCTTCGAGTCCGGCGCGATCCTGCAATATCTCGGCCGTAAGACCGGAAAGTTCTATCCGTCGGACGAACGTGCGCGCGTCGAAGTCGATCAATGGCTGTTTTGGCAAATGGGCGGACTTGGTCCGATGGCCGGCCAGCTCAACCACTTCAAGCACTATGCGCGTGAGACGCTTGACTACGCGATTAAACGGTATGACGACGAGGTCAACCGGCTTTACGGTGTGATGAACACGCGCCTGAAAGATCGACCATTTCTTGCCGGAAAATACTCAATCGCCGACATGGCGTGCGTGGGCTGGGCCAATCTCTGGCAGCGGCAGGGCCAGGACATCGAGCAATTCCCCAACCTGAAACGGTGGCTGGAAACGGTCAAAGCACGGCCGGCCGTGACGCGCGGCATGGAGCTTGGCATGGAATTGCGCAAGGGCATCGACATGAAGGACCCAAACGTCCAGTCCGTGCTCTTCAACCAGCGAGCCCGCGTGGCGTAAGAGCGCGCGATCGCGCTTGTTTGGGTGGTTAGTTGCGGCTGAACGAGTTGGGTTAGCGAACGGTCAACCCGCGGGACAAACGCGCCGTTTGCAGCGCTAACAGCGAGGCCCGCAGCATTGGCTGTTCCAGCGTTCATCTTCGATTCATCGCATCACTTAAACTGTCGTTCAAATTTTCTCCCGAAGATCGCGCTGTTCGGACGATAGATCCGGACGGCAGGGACATCGATCAACTGCACGGGGCGCAGTGGTCGAAATGGGGAGCAAAAATGACAAGCGTGGAGATTGCCGCGGGGGGCATCGAACCGGTCAACGCTGAAGACTGCTTCAGCATGGGCATGGTTTTTTCTTCGGGGGCGGGCGTGCCGATCGATCTGGTGCAAGCCCACAAATGGTTCAACATCGCTGCAATGCGCGGTCACAAGGATGCCGCACAGCTGCGCCGTGAAGTTGCCGAGCAGATGAGCGATTCAGAAATCGGCTGTGCTCAGCGCGCTGCGCGCGACTGGCTGAAAGCCCATCCGCAGGCGCCCGCGCCGGCTGCCGCCATCCGCGTTGCAGCCTGATTGCAAACTCAATCGGTTGCGTTCACGTTCGTAACGCGTCGCGCACCGTTGCGATGACGTTCGGCCAATCGCCGGGTGCGCGCTGGCGGAAAAGCCGCACCTGCGGGTACCAGGGGCTGCGCTCTTTCGTGAGCGTCCAGCGCCAATCGGGCGCGAAGGGAAGCATAACCCATGCCTCTCGGCCCATGGCGCCGGCAAGATGAACCACGGACGTATCGACCGAAATCAAGAGGTCCGCGAGCGTCAGGACCGCCGCCGTGTCGGTCATATCCGTAAGGCGTGGCCCAAAATCTGTAATGCCGAATTCCGTCAGCCGCGCTGCATCGTTGTCGCGCAGGTCGCGCTGGATGCTGACGAATGAAACGCCTTCGCACGCGAACAACGGTTCGAGCAACGTGAGATCGATCGATCGGTTGCGGTCATTGGCATGACGTGCATGGCCGGCCCACGCCAAGGCCACGCGCTTTCCGGGTATCGCCTCGAGAGCCGGCCGCCATTTTGCGATGTGCGCATCGTCGGCGCGCAGATAGGGAATGGCGGCCGGGATCGAGGAAGACTCGGTCTTGAGTGCAAGCGGCAGGCTACCGAGCGGACAATAGACATCAAAGGCCGGCAATGTTTCGCCGCGCGCGTGACACGATGTAACGCCCCTGACGGTTGACAGCAGGGCCTTGAGTTCCGGCTGCACCTCCAGAACGACATTTGCGCCTTTTTGCGCCAGGAGCGGCGCGTAGCGAACGAACTGAATGGTGTCACCGAGACCCTGCTCGGCCGGGAGCAGGATTGTGCGCCGGTCGAGCGGAAATTCACCGAGCCAAAGACGGCCACGGTAGCCACGCCGCGCATCGGTTATCCCGGTACGCCTCCAGCGCCATTCATATTCCGTGAATCCACGTTGCAAATTTTCAAGCGTCAGCAGTGACAATGCGGCGTTGAAATGTGCGTCGCCGTAGTTCTTGTCGATGGCGAGTGCCTTGTCGAAGCTGGCAACTGCCTCCTCGTGGCGGTTAAGCGCCTGCAGGACTCGGCCGCGATTGGTCCAGGCTCGGAGATGTTGGGGCGCAACCGCCAGCGCATGATCAAGCGCTAGGAGGGCTTCGGCGTAACGCCCCAGTTCGATCAGCGCCGTCCCGCGATTGTACAAGGCCTCAGCGTCCTTCGGCATACGCGCAAGAACGGCATCAAAATCGGCGAGAGCCTGTTGGTGATCACCTAGAGTCGCGCGTGCGACACCCCGGTTGAGAAGCGCATCCCGGTGCCCCGGATTGCGCGCCAGTACCGCATCGAAACAGGGCAATGCCTCGTTCGGACGATTGAGCGCATTCAGGGCGTTGCCGCGATGGAGCAGGGCGTCCGGATCGCCGGGCCGAAGCTCTAGCGCCCTGTCGATGGAGGCGAGGGCCTCATCGTCTC
>JBKPRE010000230.1:0-8414 GCA_046734435.1 Pseudomonadota bacterium
ACAACGGCAAGGTCGCCGCCCACAAGAGCAAACAGATAAGACGGTTTGGGATGTGGATCGTGCCAGACCGCAAAATGCCGGCCGTCGGGGGTGTCGCCGGCCTCGACCAGGTTGCCATTTGCGAGCAGGACGGGTGCCTCATTTTTGTCGGCCTCGATGCGCGTGGTGTAGACGGCCATGACGTCGGGCCGGTCGGGGAAATAGGTAATCCGCCGGAAACCTTCGGCTTCGCATTGCGTGCAATAAGTGCCGCTCGAGCGATAAAGCCCAGAGAGTTGCGTATTGGCTGATGGATCGACGATTGTCTCAACTTCAAGAGTAAACGGTCTGTTTGGCGGCTGCGGGATCGTGAGACCGCCCGGCGTTGCGATAAAGCTGCCGTCCGGCACCGCAGTCCCGTCGAGCTTGAGCGAAACCAGGCGCAAGCCGTCGCCGTCGAGCACCAGTGGCGCCGCCGCACTGGCCGGGTTTGGCCTGAATAGCAGGGCTGCCCGTACGCTTGTGCCGGTAAGGTGCAACGAAACGTCAAGTGAGACCGTATCGACCAGCCATTCAGGCGAACGGTAGTCTTTCAGCCGGATCGGTTCTGCAGTGTCGGTCCGCATGTGCTGTGATCTATGATGTTCTACGATTAATTGGAAGAAAGAATGGTGCAACCCATGCACGCCATGGTGCTTGAGCGTCCAGGAACGCCGCTTGTCTTGCGCGAGCGCCCACGACCGGTGGCAGGCTCTGGCGAAATCATGATGTCTGTGACGGCCTGCGGGGTTTGCCGCACCGACCTGCATGTGGTCGATGGGGAACTGCCGCATCCCAGTTTGCCGATCGTCCCCGGTCACGAAATTGTAGGCCGCGTGGAGCAAGTAGGGGCGGGGGTGAAGACATTCAGGGTAGGCGATCGCGTTGGGGTGCCATGGCTGGGCAGCACTTGCGGACTCTGCAGCTTCTGCCGCAGTAACCGCGAAAATCTCTGCGATAGGCCGGTTTTTACTGGTTATACGCGGGACGGCGGCTTCGCCACTCATGCGATCGCGGACGCGCGTTTTTGCTTTCCGTTGATCAGCGCACTCGATGACCCGCAAATCGCGCCCTGGCTTTGCGCCGGTCTGATCGGATGGCGGAGCTATCGTATGGCCGGCGAGGGTGAAACGCTTGGCCTCTACGGATTTGGCGCTGCCGCACACATTCTGGCACAAGTCGCAAGATGGCAGGGCCGGCGTGTGTTCGCATTCACGCGCGCTGGCGATGAGCCGGCACAGCGGCTTGCGCTGTCACTTGGCGCAGCCTGGGTAGGCGCCTCCGATCAATTACCACCAGAGCCGCTCGATGCCGCGATTATCTTTGCACCGGTCGGTCCGCTCGTGCCGATTGCACTTCAGGCGGTGAAAAAAGGTGGCCGCGTCGTCTGCGGGGGAATTCACATGTCGGACATACCGAGCTTTCCCTACAAGCTGCTCTGGGAGGAGAGGCATGTGATGTCGGTTGCAAATCTCACGCGGTCGGATGCGCGGGAGTTTCTCGACATTGCTCCGAAGGCGAATGTGAAGTGCGAGGTAACGCGTTATTCGCTGGCGCGCGCAAACGAAGCGTTGTCAGATCTACGCGACGGTCGTGTGCAGGGTGCCGCGGTCATCGTGCCGTAGGGCTGTCGTTTAGCGCATTGGCTCTGCGTGACCAATCACGCGTTTGATCGGCGGGGACTGCTCCTTGAGCGCACGTTCAAGGGCGTCGACGTTTTCATGGACGCTTTGGACGCTCAAACGTGGATCGACGCGGCAATGAAAATTGACAATTTCGCCTTCGCCGGTCTCACGCACCCGCACGTCGTGCACGTCGCGGATATGCGGGCCTTTGCCGGCCAGCTCGGATAGTGCCATTGCGACTGCCTTGACCCGTTCGGGGGGTGCCTCGCGTCCGGAGGCATCCTGCGGCTGTAGCGGCTCTATGTGGGTTTCTACCTCGACATCGGATCCGAGCTCGGCCGCTATTGCGCTCTCAAGTCCGTCAGCCATTTCGTGCGCAGCCCGCAACGAAAGCTTGCCGTCGACTTCCAGATCAAGAGAGACCGCAAGCCTGTCCTTGAGCTCATGGACGGTGACATGGTGCACGGCCAGCGCCCGGTTGCGCGCAATCACCATGATCCGGTCAAGCACGGTTTCGGTATTGAGCGCGACAGGGTCGGTCGTGATGACCGGCTCGGCGCCAGGTATTTGCTCGCGCAGCGCTGCGACGACGGCCTCTTTGATCGCGCTTACGCGATCGAGCGGCAATGTGCGGCTGACTGCGACCGTCAGATCGATAAATGTCTGCTCGCCTACCGCGCGGGCGCGCACCTGTTCGACGGCGACAACACCAGGGACTCGCGCGGCAAGATTGGTGATTCTTTCGGTTGCTCCCGGCGGCGCAACGTCGGTCAGTGTATCGACTGTGCGCTTGGCGAGCTTCCATCCGGCGACACAGACGAGCACTGCCACAACCAGTGCGGCCACAGAATCCGCCCATGGCAAGCCGAACCGTATGCCGATCAACCCCACCAGCACTGCCAGCGAAGACCATAAATCCGATGAAAAATGGAGCGCGTCAGCTTCGAGTGCGTGACTCGAGGTCTTTTCGGCTGTGTGAGATAGGGCGCGGGCGCGGAAAAAGTCGACAACGATCGAGACGGCGATAACGGCGAATGCCCATACGGTAGCCTCGACGATGTGAGCCTCGTGCTCGACCAGACGCTTGGTCGCTTCCCACACCACAATTCCGGAAAGGAGAAACAACAGAGCGGTCTCGGCAAGGGCCGAGAGGGCCTCTACCTTGCCATGCCCGTAGTGGTGCTTTGCGTCAGCTGGCTTGCCCGAAATTCGCACGGCGACGTACGTCATAACCGTGGCGCCGAGGTCGATGAGAGAATGACCCGCTTCCGATAGAATCGCGAGCGAACCCGTGGCAAACCCAACAATCGCCTTCGCGATCGTCAGCCCCGCGGAGGCGAAGATCGAGGACAATGCAACTTGTTCTTTTTCGCTCTGCATACGGCGCGGTGTAGCGCAAATGCGGACAAAATTCGAGGACCAGCGGCACTTTGCAGTTAGAGCGCGATAGCCTTTCCATCCGCCGCCGCTGAGCGGGTTACTGCATCAAGAATGCGAATATTGGCGAGCAGCTGCTCGCTCGTAAATCGATAGGGCACGCGGTCTTCGAGCGCATCAGCCCAAGCCTCGAAATTCATTCGTACAGTGTTTATGTGCTCGTAGTTCCGTGTGTGCCGGGCGCCATTCGGACCACAATGGACGAAACTTGACGGAATACCCTTGTCTACATTGCCTCCTTCCTGGGTCTCGACCCAACCCTGGTCGCAAACAAGTGTAAAGCGGCCGTAGAACGGCGGAGTAGACAGGCATGTAATGCGTCCACGGGCGCCATTCTCGAAGTCAATTTCGGCACTTACAAAGTCTTCCGATGGTGCCGGAAAAACTTGCGACGCCGTGCGGGCCGCCACGCGCACGGGTTTGCCTGCAAGAGAGACAAACATGTCGCCAAGATGGATTCCGAGTGCCGTCCAAGCGCCGGCCGGGGCGTGGCGGACGTCGCGGCGCCAGTTCGCGGGATCCATCTTCCGGAAATTGTTGTGGCTTACATTGGCGTCCATGTGCAATACACGCCCGAGTGCTCCACTGTCGAACAGACGGCGCATTTCTTCCATTGCCGGCTCGTATCGTCGTTCATGGCCGATACCAAGCACGCCGCCGAACTTTTCGCTTGCCGCCAGGATCCGCTCTGCGCTGGCCGCTGTAAGTGCGAGCGGTTTCTCACAAAAAACTTGCTTACCAGCTTCGAGCGCAGCGATAGCCATTTCTTCGTGCAGAAGGTGAGGGGTCACGACGGCAACCGCATCGAGATCGGCGCGCCGGATCAGGCTCCTGTAATCGTCTACGAGGTCCAATTGGTGCGCGGCGGCAAACGGCGCCGCCATTTTCATATCGATGTCGCATCCGGCAACGGCCTTGAAGCGCGGGCTCTCGGCTAGACAGGTCACGATCTGCTTGCCCCACCAGCCGAGCCCTATAATTCCGATACGGATCATCGGTCGCCTGTCCTCTCGTTTCGTCTTTGAGCTGACAATGCGGGGCAAGCGAATAACCTGCAATAGGCCTGTCTTGGCTCTTCGTTGCGGCGGAGGCATTCGCGACGAGAGCTGAAATCGGCGACCAAATTTTTCAATATCGGTTTGGCAATTGCCCCGATACGGCAAGCGAGACCGAGAGGACCTACTGGCCTATTGAATATCGTGTTACGTTTCGTGCACGATTTTGTTATGGACCCCTGTCGGGTCCTAATGCGGACCTCGCTGTAAGAAGCCCGGTCTCGCGGGCATCTTGGATCTAAAGAGGGGGACAGCCCATGTTTCGCGTAGCGTTGTTTACGCCGTTGGTTGTAGCGGGGATCAGTCTAACAACCCCCGCGTTTAGTCAATCGACCGTTTACATTCCCGCAATTCTTGAATTGTCAGGTGCCGGTGCTGTGTCTGGCACCAATTTCCGCGATGGCATGTTGCTGGCTATCGACGAAATTAATGCGAAAGGCGGCATCCTCGGCCGAAAAATCGAAACGCCGCTCCTTGACACACAAAGTGACGCCGGCACTTCGCGTGCTCAGGTGCAGAAGGTTCTCGACAACAAACCCTACGTAATTCTCGGCCCGGTCTTCTCGGGGTCTGTGCTGGTGGACATGATGCTGACGCAACAGGCGGAGGTCCCAGAGATTGTTGGCGGTGAGGCGGCGGCCATCACCCAGAAGGGGAACCCGTACGTGTTCCGCACCTCGTTCGGGCAGCAATTCAGCATGCCGAAAATTGCAAATTACATGCGCGATGGCATTAAGGCCAAGACCGTTAGCGTGCTGTGGGTGAACAATGACTTCGGAAAAGGCGGCCGTGATAACTTTATCAAGGAAATGGGCGCGCGCGACATCAAGGTCGTTTCCGACATTTCAACAGAATCCGGGCAGGCCGATTTCTCGGCCGACGTCGTCAAGCTCAAGGCGGCGAATGCCGACGCAATCTTTGTTTACCTCAACGAGGAAGAAAGCGCGCGCTTCTTGCGCGAGGCGAGGAAGCAAGGCATCAACAAGCCGCTGATCGGGGAAACGACGCTGCTCGGCCAGAAGGTAATCGACCTCGCCGGAGGAGCGGCTAACGGCGTGCGCGGCCATGTCGGCCTCACCATCGATGCCCCTATACCTGCCGTCCAGGAGTTCGCGGAAAAATTCAAAAAACGGTTCAATTACGCCTGCGATCACAATGGAATCAAGGGCTATACCGCCGTCTATTTCATCAAGCACGTGACGGAAAAAATCGGCAAGTTCGACAGCAAGGCGTTTGCAGTGGCTGCGCATGGCATCACGATTACGCCCAAGGACGAGCCTGGCATCCTGATGGAAGCGACCTGGGACAAGAATGGCGACATCGACCGGATAAGTTTCTTGGGCGAGGTCGTGGACGGCAAGCAGAAGATTGTCGAAACCTTGCCCAAGCTCGGCAAATAAGCGGCTTTGAATCACTCCCGTCCTGGCAGGGACGGGAGTCAAAGGCTCTCGCCAATGGCGACCTTTATTCAGCTTTTGGTGTCCGGTCTTGCGACCGGTGCGATCTATGCGTTGATGGCCGTTGGTTTCACGCTCGTATGGCAGACGTCGCAGACGATCAATTTCGCCCAAGGCGAATTTGTCATGTTACCGGCGTTTTTCGTACTGGCCGCCACCAATGCAGGGGCGCCATTCTGGCTGGCGACATTCATCGGCATTGCGCTGTCTGTTCTCGTCCTCGGTATCCTGTTCAAGTTTATCGTCGTCGATCCGATGCTTAAGTACGGCGTCCTCCCGCTGGTCATTTCTACGATCGCGCTATCGCTGTTTCTGAAAGAAGGCGTGAAGGATTTCTACAGTTCGCAGGCACAACCATTTCCGGCGCTTGTGCCAGCTCTCGACATTCATGTTTTCGAGGCGGTGATTTCGACCCAGAGTCTGGCTGTGCTGGCAGTCGCTGTCATCACCGTAGTCGCGCTAAATCTTCTTCTTAACGGCACGCGGGTAGGCCGTCAGATGCAGGCAACTGCCCAAAATGTGACCTTGGCACGCATCCTGGGTGTGCCCGTGCGGCGAATGGTGCTCTACACCTTCCTCATCAACGCCGTGTTAGTGGCGATCGCGTCGATTCTGGTGAGCCCGATCTACCTGGCGAAATTCACGAATGGCGAAACGCTTGGCATGGCCGCGTTCATTGCCGCAATCATCGGGGGTTTCAACCAGGTTCGGGGCGCCGTTCTCGGCGGCGTCGTTCTGGGCGTTCTCGACAACCTTTCGGCGGCTTATATTTCCTCGCAATATCGTGGGGCATTCCCGCTGATCATTCTCGTCGCAGTGATACTGCTGCGCCCGCAAGGTCTCCTTGGCCGCGTCGAGGAGCGCTCCGTATGACGCGGTTCGGTATGCTCGTATTTGTCGTTGCCGTGGCCGCCGGGGTCACGGGGCCGTTCCTTCTCAGGCCCTTTGGCCTCTATCTCATTTCGATGTGGGCTGTTCTGACAATCGCTGCAATCGGACTCAATCTCACGCTTGGCTATGCGGGCCAGGTATCGCTGGCGCAGGGCGCATTTGTGGGCATTGGCGCATACACTGCAGCGCTGTTGACGCAGGCCGGGTGTCCTTTCGTGATCGCCTTTGTCGCCGCCGGGAGTTTGTGCTTCATCATCGGATGGATTCTCGGTTATCCGGCCCTGAGGGTACAGCATCACTATCTCGCGTTCGTCACGCTGGCGTTCACCACTTTGGTGTTTCTAGTGCTTCGCAACGAAGAATGGTTGACGGGCGGCATCTACGGCATCAACGGCATTCAGCGCCCGAATGTGTTTGGCTGGTCAACCGCAAAGGCAATCAATTTTTATTTTTTTAGCTTCGGTGTGCTTGCGGCGCTTGCGTTTGCCACTTGGTGGATGTTGCGTTCGCCGTGGGGTCGCGCGTTCGTCGCACTGCGTGAAAATCCCATCCGCGCGGCTTCGCTCGGCGTCGATACCCGCCGCTATACGCTGATGGCTTTTGCTATCGGATCGAGCCTCGGCGGAATGTCGGGCGCTCTCTATGCGCCGCTGGTTCAGTTCATTGAGCCGAACTCTTTTTCGCTCGGTCTGTCGTTCAGCCTCCTCCTAATGGTGATCATCGGCGGCAGCGGCTACTTCTTCGGGCCGTTCGTGGGCACGCTGATCGCGGTGCTGCTGCCTGAGTGGTTGCGCGTCACGGAAGGGTACTACCTGATTGTCTACGCGGCGGCCGTCATGGCGATGATGGCATTTTGTCCGGCGGGTCTGCTCGGGCTAATCGAACGGTCAGCCCGGGCATTGGGTGGACGGCGCAGGCCAGAGACGACGCAGGCTCTCGTCGGAGGCGCCGATTCATGAGTGCCGTGCTGCAGGTTTCCAACATGCGCAAGACATTCGGCGGTATCACCGCGGTCGATAACGTGTCGTTCGAAGTTCACTCTGGTGAAATACTCGGGATTATCGGGCCGAATGGGTCAGGAAAATCCACGCTGTTTAATTGTGTGCTCGGTCAATTGCAGCCGAGCGCGGGCGAGGTGCACGTCGATGGCAGGCCGACGACGGGCATGCGGCCTTGTGATCTCAATCGTCTAGGAGTCAGCCGGACATTTCAGCTACTGCAGGTTTTCCCCCAGCTCTCGGTGCGCGACAACCTGATCCTTGCCGGTCAGGAGCATCAAGGATCGATAACATCGCGTCTTTTTGGTCGTGCCGACGCGGGGGTTGGGGATGCCGCCGGCCGAATGATCGAGTTCTTCGGTCTTTTACACTTGGCAGACGAACCAGCCGGATCGCTAAGTTACGGCCAGCAGAAACTGCTCGATGCCGCAATGGCCTTCATGGCCGGACCACGGCTGGTGCTGCTCGATGAACCCGCCGGCGGAGTAAACCCGACGATGCTCGGCCACCTGCGTGAACGACTGCGGGCCTATCATGTCGAACAAAGTGCGACTTTCGTCGTGATCGAGCACCAGATGGAATTTGTCATGGCACTCTGTACGCGGGTGCTGGTGCTTGCCGAAGGACGGCTTATCGCGGAAGGCACGCCGCGCGACATCCGTCAGAACCCCATCGTTATCGAGGCTTATCTCGGACATTGAAAGTCATGAGTCCGGCAGACGTAATTCTTGTTCTTGACCAAGTTTTCGCCGGCTACGGGAAAATGACGATTCTCAACGGCACGACCGCCCATATTCCGGCCGGTGCGATTACGACCGTCATTGGTCCAAATGGCGCCGGCAAATCAACAATGTTCAAGACGATTTTTGGGTTGCTGCAGGTACGAAGCGGCACAATCAGTTTCGACGGTCGCGATATGACAAATTGTACACC
>JBKPRE010000231.1:0-14807 GCA_046734435.1 Pseudomonadota bacterium
CGTGCCGCCCGAAGGCGGGATGACACCGCTGCCAGGCGAGGGGACGATGGCGGAAGACGCGAGGGCGGGCGCGGGCTCGGAGGTAATTTCCGAAGAGCAGCTGCGCAAGGCAGAAGAATACGTTCAGCAGGAAGAAGGCGCAGCCAACCGGCTTTCCGGCTGGGTCGGAATCGTCGTGACCGGAATCGCCGTCGCGATGACGCTTTTCCACCTCTATGCTGCCTACGACATCGTGCCGACGATCCCGCTCCGCTACACGCATGTTGCCTTTGTGCTGCTGCTGAGCTTCCTCTTGTTTCCACTCTCGGCACGCTTTCGCAACCGCATCCAGTGGTTCGACGTCATCCCGCCGCTGCTCGGCATCGCCACCATCGTCTACGCGCTTGCGCAGGGTGACGATTTCACCGACCGCGCCGCCGTGCCGGAAAAATGGGACGTGATTCTGGGTGCCATCTTCATCGTGCTGGTGCTGGAAGCGGCGCGGCGCACGACCGGGTGGATCATGCCGCTCGTGGCGGTGTGTTTCATTCTCTATGCCTATTTTGGTCCCGATCTGCCGCCACCCTGGACTCACCGTGGCTATGACATTTCGCGGCTGGTCGGCCACCTGTTTATCACGCTGGAAGGCATCTTCGGCGTTCCGATCGACGTGTCGGCGACGCTGATCATCATGTTCACGATCTACGGTGCGATCCTCCAGCACTCAGGTGCCGGAAAGTTCTTTATCGATTTCTCGCTCGCGGTCATGGGCGGCAAGCCGTCGAGCGCCGGCCGCGCTGTTGTGGCATCGTCGTTTCTGCTCGGCGGTCCGTCCGGGTCAGGCGTCGCAACGACCGTGATGATCGGGACCGTCGCCTATCCGATGCTTGCGAAAGCGGGCTTCGAGAAGAATGCCGCCGGCGGATTGCTCGCGGCCGGTGGGCTCGGCGCGATCATTTCCCCGCCCGTACTCGGCGCGGCCGCATTTCTGATCGCCGAGTTTCTCAAGATCAGCTACCTCGATGTGATCTGGATGGCGACCATCCCGACCTGCCTTTACTACCTGTCGCTGCTGTTCATGGTCGAACTCGATTCATTGCGGTTTGGCGCGCATGAGGTGGTGTTCAAGGCCGAGATGACTGTATGGGAAATGACGAAGCGTTACGGCTTCCATTTCGTCTCGTTGATCGCGGTCGTGGTCTTCATGGTCATCGGCTATTCGCCGATGCTGTCGGTGTTTTACGCGACAGTTCTCGCCTTCGCGATGAGTGCGCTTGCGCCGGATACCGCTCTTGGCCCACGCAAACTATTGCTCGCAATTCTCGTGATCGGTGCGGGCGCCGCGGCACTGTTCACGATTACGCCGATCGGCGGAACACCGTTTTCCGTCGAGTTTGAGTCATATTTCGCCCTGTCGATTTTGGTTCTGATCGGCGCGCTTGCTTTCATCGGTCTCACCCCGGCCGGGCAGCAGTGGATACCGTCGTCCAAGAAGCTGACGGCCGCCATGGCGGATGGCTCGATCGGCGTGCTCAGTGCGGCGACGACCTGCGCGGCTGCCGGCATTATCGTCGGCATTGTCACGCTGACAGGCCTTGGGCTGAAGTTCTCTTCGATCGTGATCGATTTTGCCGGCGGCAGTTTGCTGTTGACCGCGCTCTATACCTGTCTCGTGGTCTGGATCATCGGCCTCGCAGTGCCGGTGACCGCGTCCTACATCATTTGCGCGGTCATTGCCGCACCGGCTCTCACCAAGCTCGGCGTGCCGGATTTTGCGGCCCACATGTTCATCTTCTACTACGCGGTGCTCTCTGAAGTTTCACCGCCGACCGCACTATCACCGTTCGCGGCCGCGGCGATCACCGGCGGCGACCCTTACGTCACCACCATGCAGGCGTGGAAATACACTCTGCCGGCGTTTCTGGTGCCGTTCGTCTTCGTGCTCGATCCGCAGGGGGTCGGATTGCTGATGAAGATTCCGAAGGATGGGTCGATCTATGACATCATCTGGATCACGCTGAAGACTGCCATCGGGCTGGGCGCGCTTGCGGCGGCTGCGCAAAACTGGGCTTTGCGGCGGAATACTCAGGCCGAACGGTGGTTATGGATGCTGGCGGGCCTGCTGCTGGTGTTCCCGAGCCTGCTGGAGGGCCTGGCCGAGACCTTGACCGGTCTCGACGTGCCATATCCTGCGCCGTTTGGCCTCGGTTTGGCGG
The DNA here is from genome assembly GCA_046734435.1 of Pseudomonadota bacterium. Classification (GTDB taxonomy): domain Bacteria; phylum Pseudomonadota; class Alphaproteobacteria; order Rhizobiales; family Xanthobacteraceae; genus Pseudolabrys. The sequence goes on from JBKPRE010000231.1 coordinate 2,196, forward strand.
CGGCGCTGCTATTGAAACAGAAATTCGTTCCAGCGAGACTTGCGGCATAAGGTGGACAACAAGCAGAAAAGCCAAGGGAGAAAACGATGAAACTTGAAATGACCAGGCGGCGCAAACTCGGGCTGGCGGTATTGGCGCTGGCCACAACGGTTGCCGCCGGAACGGTATTCGCGCAGCAGCGCGCGATGTCGATCGCGACCGGTGGCACCGGCGGCGTTTATTACCCGCTCGGCGGTGGTCTTGCCAACGTCCTGTCGAAAACGCTGCCGGGGATCCAGGCGACGGCGGAAGTCACGGGTGGCTCGGTCGATAATCTCAAGCTGATCAATGCCGGTCGCAGCGAAATCGCGTTCTCCATGGTCGACGCGGCGCTCGATGCCTACAAGGGGCAGGACAAGTTCAAGGGCACCGAGGTGCCGGTCCGTACCTTGATGGTGCTCTATCCGAACCAGATGCATGTCGTGACAATTGAGGGGACCGGCATCGAGAAGATGGCTGACCTCAAGGGCAAGCGCGTATCCACGGGCTCGGGTGGCAGCGCCACTGAAGTGATGGCCTTCCGCGTGATCGAGGCGGCCGGCCTCGACAAGGACAAGGACATGAAGCGGGAGCGGCTCGGCGTTGCCGAATCGGTCAACGCGCTCAAGGATCACAAGATTGACGCCTTCTTCTGGGTCGGTGGACTTCCGACCTCGGCGGTGACCGACCTCGGCGCCACGCCTGGCGTGAAGATCAAGCTCGTCGATCACGCCGATCTTGCAGCAAAGATGAATGAAAAATACGGCAACCTTTATGCCGGGAGCACCATCAAGGCGGGCACCTATCCGGGGCAGACGACGGATAACAAGAACACCGTTGTGTGGAATATCCTGGTCGCCAACGCCAAGATGTCGGATCAGGACGCCTACAACATCGTCAAGACGATCTTCGACAAGAAGGCGGATCTGGTGGCGGTGCACGGTGAGGCGAAGAACTTCACGCTTGAAAACCAGGTGAAATCTTATTCGCCGATCCCGTGGCATCCGGGCGCGGTGAAATACATGAACGAGCACGGCGTGAAAATGTGACCCGTCGCGCGTTGTCTTGTTACGAGGCCGGCGCCACCTCTGCCGGCCTCGTTTGTTTTGGGAGTGCGATGCAGACGAAGTAGGCGAGGGCACTGAGGATGGCAATGCAGAAGCTCACCGGCCAGTCTGTGTAGAAGGCCATCGTCAGGCCGAGCCAGGCTTGGCCAATGGCAAGGCCTGCCGATACGAACAGCCCGCTCCAGAGACCCGTCGTGATGCGTTGTGCCGCGGCCGGCGGCCCGACCATCAGGGTGAAGACAAGCAATACGCCGACGATCTGGGCGCAGACCGACACGGCCAAGGCGACGATGGCGAGGAAAGCGACGGAGACGGCGCGAAGGGGCACGCCCTTGGCCTCCGCCAGCTCCGGCTGAAGGCTCGAGAAAACCAGAGGTCGCATGATGAAGGCGAGCGCGGCGAGCGTGATCGCGCCCAGCAAAGCGAGCGTTGCGATCATCGCGTGGTCGACGGCCAGCACATTGCCGAACAGCAGCGCGGTTGCCTGGGTCGCAAATGACGTGTGGTAGTGCAGGAACAACAGACCGAATCCCAACGCCAAGGCAAGAACGACTCCGATCGCTACATCGCGGTTGCTGATCCGCTCGCTCATGGCGCCCATGACGATTCCGGCGGCCAGCGTGAATGCGATGAGCCCCCAAAGCGGCGCGACGCCGATGAGACCGGCGCCGGTCGCACCGGCAAAGCCGATGTGTGACAGCGCATGGCCCGCGAAGGTCTGTCCACGCATCACCAGGAAATAGCCGACGACGCCGGAGACCACGGCGGCGATGCCAGCCGCGATGAAGGCATTGATCATGAAGTCGTAGGCAAACATGTCAGTGATGATGGTGACCGTGGTCATGACCGTGATCGTGAAGATGGTCGGTCCGCTCGACATCCAGCCCCCGCGACATCACGAAGATATGCCCGTCGGCGCGGAGCACCTGGATTTCGGTGCCGAAAAGCTTCGATAGTATCGGCGCTGTGACCACTTCTTCGACTGCACCGAGCACCGCATGGCTGTTGCCGAGATAGAGCACGCGGTCGAGCGTTCCAAGCAACTGGTTAAGCTCGTGCGCGCTGAACAACACGGTGATCTTCCGTTCACGGCAGATCCTGCGTACGACATCGATCGCAATTTCCTGGCGGCGGGCGTCGAGGCTGATCAGCGGCTCGTCGAGCAGCAGAAGCCTTGGCGATCCGATCAGTGCTTGTGCAAGCAAGAGGCGCTGCCGCTCGCCGCCGGACATTTCGGCGAGCGGGCGGTTGGCAAGCTCACGCGCCCCGACGGCTTCGAGCGTTTCTTCAACCATGACGCGGTCGCGACGGCTGCTGAGGGCGAGCCCCCAACGTTCGCCGTTCAGCGAGCCGGCAATGACGTCTCGTCCCCGGATACGAAGGTCCGGCAATACTGTGCGCAATTGCGGAAGGTATCCGATCGCCGGATTTCCGCATTCCGGCACCTGCCCGAAGACCTTTATCCGGCCGGCGCCGGGTGCCAGCAGGCCCAGAATTGCGCGCATCAGCGTGGTCTTGCCGGCCCCGTTTGGTCCTAGCACGCCGATGAACTCGCCGGCCTGGATCTCGAAGCTCACATCTGCCAGCACCGCGCGGCCGCCGAGCTGAAGGGTCACATGCTCGAAGGTGACGGCGCTCACGAATTCGGCCCGCTCAATGCCTTGTCGAGGACGTCGAGCTCGCCAAGCAGCCAGTCCTGGAATTTGACATTCGCCGGCATGGTCTCGGTAACGCCAATCACCGGGACCTTGGCCTGCTTGGCAATGTCGCGCAGCCGTTGGGTCAACTTCTCCGATACCTGGCTGTTGTAGATCAGCAGCCTGACTTTGCGTTCCTTAAGGTCGCTTTCGAATGCCGCCACGTCGCGCGCACTTGGCTCGGTGTCGTTCATCATCGCCAGCTGGAAGCGCTCGTTGCGCATCGTCAGGCCCAGCGCCCGTGCCATCGGGCCGAACACAGGCTCGGTCGCGGTGACCGGTACTCCGCCGTGTTTAGCCTTCAATTGCGCGACCCGCTGCGTGATCTGGTCGAGCGCGGCGAGCGCCACTTTGAGCCGCGCGCCGTAATCGGCCGCATGCGCGCTGTCGGATTTCGCAAGCGCGTCGGTGATGGCGACCGCCACCGCCGGCATTGTTGCGGGATCGTACCAGAGATGCGGATTGTCCCCGGCTTTGTAGCCGATAAGCCGTGCCGCATTGACGACTATCCGGTCACGCCGCGGTCCTGCAGCCAGGAGCTTGTCCATCCAGGAATCGTAGTTGGCGCCGTTGAGGATCACGATCTGCGCCGCCGCGATCTGGCGCACGATGCCGGGCGTCGTCTCGAACAAATGCGGGTCCTGATCGGGATTGTTCAGGATGCTGACGACCGAAACCCGGTCGCCGCCGATCTGGCGCGCAATGTCACCATAGAAATTTTCCGCGGCCACGACGGCAATTTGATTTTCGGCGGCGCGGACCGGCACGGTCTGCGCAAGTAGTGCAAGAAGCAAGGCGAGCGCGGCCGCGGCATTTTTCATGGAAAAATCTGAGGCTACTGACAGGATGTTGAAATGTAACATTATAACATTTTACCCGCAAGCGAGGAGCCTTGCTTGCTAGGCGGCCGGGAAAGAAGCGGTTAGGAGTCGGCTTTGGCTATGCCACGGACCAGCCAGAACCGGAACATGCGGCGGGCTGTTGCGACCGAAAGCTTGATGAAGTCGGCCCGCACCTGGATCAGGTCGTTGGCCGCTATTTCATAGGGCCCGAAGCGGGCCTTGAGGATTGCATTGAGGGTCGGCCAGCGAAACTCGGCCGCCTTGCAGGCAACCAGAACGCCGTCATAACGCGGGTTCTGCATGAGCTTTTCGATTAATTCGATCGGAGCGGCGCAGATGCGCGCCAGCCCTGCGACCATCTCTTCATACTTGCCGTCGCCGGCAAAACCGGAAATCGCGATCTCGTTGAGGCGGCCCTGCTCCTGCATCCTGTCGATGAGCGCAGTTGCGCGCCTGAAATCCCGCGGCGTTGCGGCCTTACGCAGGACTTTGTCGGATACCGATGCCAGGACCTGTTGAATTGCAGCTTGGCCTTCCGGGGGCACGACCGCGAGCAGGCGCTCACGCACGGTTTCCGTCGCTTTTAGCATCAGGCTCTGGAGCAGCTGCGGTGGCATGTCCAGGCGGACGCCGAGATTTTCCGCGAGTTGTTCATCGGTCTCGGCACGCGTTGCAAGCGTTTCATAACCGCGGTCTGAGAATGTCGCGCCCTGGTTTTGCGACAGCTTGCGGACGACGGTCGTGTCTCCACGCTGTATGAGAATGTCGGTGACGGCCGCGGCAAGACGCTTGCGTTCTGAAATTGCGCCCAGGTGGTTTTGACCTTTCAAGCCGGCGATCTCGACAAGATCACCATCGGTCAGTTGCGGTGACTGCGCCAGAACTGGACCGGCGACGCTGATTTCATCATGGCGCGACAAAGTGCGAATGACGCCGCTTGGCGCATTGGCAATCGGTGCAAGCCTGGTTCCAAGCTCGGCAAGCGCGTCGGTCTCCACCTGATGAACGAGGTGAGCGAGCACGTCGTCAAACACGCCGACTTGCTCGTGACTGAAGCTTTTGGCATTCCCGAGAAAAAGATCGGTGACTCGCCTGAGAATTTCAGTGCGACGATCGCTCGAGCCTGCGGCGAGGACATCCTCGAGCTCTTCAATGACGGAGGCAGCCTGCGACATTCTTGTCTTGGGCAGGATTTCTTCCTGCCGCCTTCCACTGATCGCCTGGGTCGCCCCCAAACGCGCGCGGGCACCTTAACGTCGGCCCGTAAAGCTAAAGTAAAGTTGGCGCGGTGCCGGATCGGCATAAGGGACAGCGATTTGTAGGTTCCGCGTCGTCCGTCCGCAGTACGGCGCGACGCGCGTTCCGCGCAGGGTTAAGTAGGCCTTAACGCTCTACTGAGCGGTGATATTGCCTTCCTTGACCACCCGGCCCCATTTCGCGATTTCCGATTTGATGTAGTCGCCGAACTCCGCCGTTGTCATGGTGACTGTCGCCGCGCCCTCGCGCGCGAATTGGGCCTGCAATTCGGGAGCTTTCAACGACGCCTGACTCGCTGTGTAGAGCCTGTCGAGCAATGGGTCGGGCAATCCGGCGGGAGCGGCAAGTCCCCACCAGTTGTCGGCGACGTAGCCGGGCACGCCCGCCTCGGAGATCGTCGGCACATCGGGAAGGACGGACGTGCGCTTGGCACCACCGGTACCGAGTGCCTTGAGCTGACCGGACTTGATGAACGGGGTGGTCTGGATCAGCGACGAGAACATGATCTTCACATGACCGCTGATCACGTCCTGCATGGCCGGCCCGCCGCCCTTGTACGGCACGTGCACGATGTTGACACCGGCGGTGAGCTTGAACAATTCGCCGCCGAGATGCTGAAAGCTGCCGACACCGGCCGAGGCGTAGTTGAGCTCACCAGGCTTCTGCTTGGCGAGCGCGACCAGTTCCTTGACCGAGTTTACCGGGAGCGTCGGATTGATCGCCAGCACGTTCGGTCCGGTTGCGAAAATCGAGATCGGCGTGAACGACTTGATCGGATCGTAGTTGAGCTTGTGCAATGCCGGATTGACCGCATGTGCAATCGAAATGATGCAGAGCGTGTAACCGTCCGGCGCGGCGGTCGCGCAAGCCTCGGTACCGATCACGCCACCGGCGCCGCCGCGATTGTCCACAAAAACTTGTTGCCCGAGCTGATTGCTGAGTTGTTGCGCGACGAGCCGGCCCACCACGTCGTTGCTGCCACCGGGCGGGAACGGAACGATCAGCCGGACCGGACGGTTCGGGTAGTCGTCGGCAAAGGCGCTCGGCGCGAACGTCAACGCAAGCAGGACGGCGGCGCACAGTCGTGACAGCATTGTCGGCATTGTCTTCCCCAGATGTCGTTGCTCAGTGCCAATAGGGCGGATAGTCGGTGTTCTTCTGTTCCGCATCGAGCCGGCGCAGCATGGCTGGCCATTCAAGAATGCCGTAAGGCCGCCGCGTGCCGGGTTGATACATGTGTGCCGTGTGGGCGAGCACATTCTCGCCGGGCATTGTCAACTCGGTGCGCGCTGCCATCGCGTCGACCTGCGACCGGCACGACAGTTCGAGCTGGTACATGGTGTTGAACGCCTGTTGCACGGTGGCGCCGCAGGTCAGCAGGCCGTGATTGCGCATGATCAATGCCTCGTGCGGCCCGAGGTCGCGAACCAGGCGCTCGCGCTCGTCGAGTTCGACCGCCGGACCTTCGTAGTCGTGATAGCCGATGTGTCCGACAAAACGGATCGAGGTTTGCGATAGCGGCAACAGGCCGCATTTCATGGCGGCGACCGCCATGCCGGCGCGCGTATGCGTGTGCAGGACACAGGCGACGTCCGGCCGCGCCTTGTGGATAGCACCGTGGATCACGTAGCCGGATTTGTTGATGTCGTAGTCCGTGTCGGGCTTCCAGATGATCTCACCGTCGACATGGATCTTCACGAGGCTAGAGGCCGTGATTTCTTTGTAGAGCAGGCCATAGAGATTGATCAGCAGCACGTCCTCCTCACCGGGAACGCGCGCCGTGATGTGGTTGTAGATGAGATCGGTCATTCCGTAGACATCGATCAGCCGGTAACAGGCCGCAAGATCGAGCCGCGCCTGCCATTCCTGCGCGGACACCTGGTCCTTGATCGACGGAAAATTGGTCGAATAGTTCATGAGTTCCGCTCTCGGATGGCTGAGCGATACCGTACCCGGGCACCGAGAATAACGTCAGGGGCGGAATTGGCTAGCCCATCCGCAAAACTGGCGCGACTTCTTTAACGGTGATGCAAGGGTTTCTGCTTACGGACGAAGCCTGATGTCGACATCGCTACGATACAGAAAGTCCACGTACCAGCGCGGTATGATCACGTGCCGCAAATGCGGGGCGCCAATTCCCGTACAAAACCTGACTGAGCTGGCGGACGAGCTTTCATTGCGTTGTCCGCAATGCGGCGACCGCGGGTTTTATGCGAAACGGTCAATCGTCGTGGAGGAATCTTCCGAGCGACGAAGGAAACCGCGGTCCTAGTCAATCGCGCTTGTGCTCTCCCGCGCTCCAACCGAGCGGCACGAGATATTTTTCTCCGACCTCGTTTGGCTCCGGTTCGATTGGCGTCGCCATCGTCACGTTCCACCGCGACAGGAAGCCTGCAACCGCGATAACCCCGACGAGTTCAACGATCTGTTCCTCGCTCCAGTGGCGGCGTAGCTCGGAAAATGTTTGCTCCGTCACTGAGTTAGGTGTCGAGCTGGCCGATACGGCGAGATCCAGCGCGGCGCGCTCGGCGTCATTGAACAACAGGCTCGTCCTGTAGTCGCGAACGGCCGCCAGCTTCGCCGGGTCTATACCGAAATGGACCGCGCCGCTTGCAGTATGTGCCATGCTGTAGGGATCGTTGGCGGTTCGGCTTGCGGCATGCGCGACCAGGCGCTTGAACCCACGGTCGACCTTGCTGTCCGGATCCCAGATCGCGCGCTGAATCTGCACGAAAGCCTTCGCAAGCTTGGGCTTGCGCTGCATCGTCAGAACGCTGTTAGGTACGAACCCGAGCGTCTTGTAGAAGGAATCGAATTCCTCCTTCATTTCCGGGGTTGTCTCGGGCGGCAGCGGATCGAGCCGCTGCGACTTTGCTTTTCCGTTCATAAGCCCGCCTACATTACGTTTTGCAGCAACAGCAGCAGGCCGCCAGTGACGCCGATATTTGCGAGAAAGCCGTTCTGCATGCCGGTGCGCTTCATCGGGTCATCCATTTCCCAGAAGCGCAGAAGCAGCAGCGAGGCGAGGACTGTGAAGATGATGAGGCAGAGCGCACCGATCGCCGGATGCCAATTGATCAGCAGCAGCACGCAGCCAACCGCATCCAGAGCCATGCCGATCCAGAAGGTCACGCGCGGCAGGGGCGCCTTGAAGAACGTGAGGCGCTTGACGTGATCCTCGATGTGGTGGCTCGACAGGTTGCGCACCCAGACGATCACGAAGAACGCGACAATCAGCAGGCGTCCGATGCTGTCGTAGATCGAGGCGTCGTTTGGATAAAGCCCATGCATGGTCGTCTCCCCTGTGTTTCTGCTTTCAGTTGCCGAACATCGTGTTCGGCAGGAACAGTGCAAGCTGCGGGAAAATCAGCAGCAGGATGATCAGCGCGCCCATTGCGTACCAAAAGGGCCAGATGCCGCGGAAGATCGTGTACATCGGCACGTCCGGAACGATGCCTTTGACGATGAAGACGGCGAGTCCGACCGGCGGACTCAGAATTCCCATCTGGATGATCAGCACGGCGATCACACCGAACCAGATCAGGTCGACGCCGAGCGTCTTGAGCACGGGCATCACCACCGGCAGCGTGAGGATCAGCATGGAAAAGTCTTCCATGAATGTCCCGAGCAGCAGATACATCGTGATGATGATGATCAGGACGACGGTCGTATTGAAATCGAAGCTCAGCAGGAACTTGACCAGGATTTCCGGCAGCTGCGACAGCGTCATGAACGGGATGAACACATAGGCGCCCATCAGGATAAGGAAGATCGTGGCGCTGGTTCGCATTGTTTGCAGAACGACGGCACGCAAGACCGGCCAGTTGAGCCGTCGGCGTAGCAAGGCAAGCACCATTGTGAAGCCCGCGCCAAAGCCGGAAGCCTCGATTGGCGTGAAGAGGCCGGCGTACATGCCGCCGATCGTCATCACGATAATGACAATGATGCCGGACGCCTGCTTGAGCGTGGCGATCCGCTCGGCGCGGGTTGCGCGCGGCCCGGGCGGGCCGGCTTCCAGGCGGCGTCCCGTGATGATGCGGATGACGACGAGAAAGAAGAGCGTGAGAATGATGCCGGGGATGACGCCGGCGAGAAACAGTCTGCCGAGCGCCTGCTCGGTCAGTACGGCGTAGATCACCATGCCGGCGCTGGGCGGGAATATGAAACCGAGGGTGCCGCCGGATGCGACCGTCCCGGTCGCCAGCGCATCGTCGTATTTGAAGCGCTTCATCTCCGGCAGCGCAACGCGGCCCATCGTGACCGCGGAAGCGGCGGCCGAGCCGCACAGCGAAGCAAAGCAGGCGCAGGCGATGATCGTCGCGGAGGCCAGTCCGCCGCGGACATGGCCGACCCATGCATAGGCGGCGTTGTAAAGGTCGCGTCCCATGCCCGATGCGCCGGCCAGATTGCCCATCAGGACGAACATCGGGATAACGACAAGCTGATAGAACGTCGCGATCGCAAAAGTCTCGGAACTGAGCGAAGGCAGCGCGTGCGACCAGCCGGCTATCGCGGCATTTCCGAGAAAACCGACGGTCAGCATCGTCAATCCGACCGGCATGCGCAGGACGAACAGGACGAAGAGCGCGCCGAGCCCGACCAGACCGATTTCAGTGTTGGTCATTCGTTTTCGCTTCGCATCGCGCGGCTTTCGTCGATCAGGAGGGGTACGCTTCCGGTGCGGATCAGAACGATGGTTTCGATTGCCAACACCAATGCGTAAATGCCGACACCGAATGAGAGCGCTTTGTAGACCGGTTCGAACGGAACGTTGAGAAGTTGCGTGCTCTCGCCCAGCCGCCGCGCCACGTTGCCGGTGACGAACAGGCGCCAGGACCACACGCTGACAATCGCGGTTGCGACGATCTTGACGGCAACGCCGGAATAAAACTCGAAGCGCGGGCCGACCAAAGTCGACACCATGTCGGCAGTGACATGGGCGCCGGTGCGCCCGCCGTAGCCGATGGCGCAGGCCACCGCGAGGACGAGCAGGACCGTCGAAAGGTCGAGTGAGCCGAACAGCGGCCAGTTGAGCAGATAGCGCCCCGTGACGTCGACGATGATGACCGCCATCAGGGTCGCTAGCACGACGCCGCCGAAATAAAGCGCGACAATGCGCGTGACCCTGTCGATGAATCTCAACATTATTGGCCCCGATGGTGGTGCCGACGCGCGGGCTCGCGGTGCGGGTAACCCGCCCTCCGCGAGCCGGCGTTTCAGTGCTACTTATTGAGTGCGGTATAAACCTCGCTGGCGTTTGCCACGCCGTCCTTCTTCATGTCGGCAAGAATCTTGTCGACGGCGGGCTTGGCGGCATCGAATAGGGCCTTGCGGACTTCCGGGCCCAACTCGATCACTTCAATCTTGTTCGTGCCCCTAGCGAACTTGAGGGATTCCGCCTCCCACTCATCGAAGATTTTCGCGGCGCGCATCGCCAGCGACTTGCCTGTGTGCTTGTCGAAAATCGCCTTTTGTGACGGGGTCAACGCGGCGTAACTTTCCTTGTTCATGATCGCGCCGCAAGGGTTGAACAATCCCGACAGGCCGCGGCTCGTATATTTCGCGATCTCGGCGAGCCGGAACGGCGGAGTGAGGGAGGTTGCGGGTAGCGCGACCATATCGACCACGCCCGTTGACAGGGCGTTGAACATTTCGTTGAGGTCCATCGGGACCGGCGATGCACCCCAGGCTCCGACGATAGGCGCGAATGCTGCGCCGGGCGTGAGAACCTTTGCACCCTTCAGGTCGGCAATATTGCGGATCGGTTTGTCGCGCGAGGTGAGTACCGCCTGAGAGACGGAGTACATATAGACGTTGTGAACTTCCTTGTAGTCGTCGGCCAGCATCGGCGCGACGTTCCACAGCCGCGTCGTTGCGTCGCTTGCTGAAGTCGACGCGCCAGGCAACACGGTCAACATCGTGCGGGCGAATACCTTGGCGTGGAACGCGTGGCAGATGTCGGCGATGTCGGCGACGCCTTCGACCGCACGCTTGTATTGCTGAAAGGGGCCCGCGCCGAGCGTTCCGCCGGCATAGACCTTGATCGTCAGATCGCCCTTGCTGTCTTCGGCTATTTCTTTCGCGACATCTTCATAGAGCTTGACGATACGGTGTGTCGGCGGAAGGAACGTCGCGAGCTTGAGCTCTTTTGCAAACGCTCTTGGCCCCGCAGCGTCCACCGCGCACGACAAGACAAGGCCGAGTGCAACAGCGAGCAGCCGTCGGATATTCATATTCATGGTGTCCTCCCCGATACTGCCGCGCGCTTGGTGCGCGCGTGCCTTTTGTCTCCAGTCCTTAAGTGAGCAGGCCTCCGGTTCTCAGTGTTCCATTCCAGAGCTTGAGCAGAGCCGCGTCATGCGACGCGCGTCGTGTCACCCGATTTCTGCTTGGCCCAATAATCCGCAGAAGACTTCGACTCCTTGAGTTTCTTTGCGTCTTCATAGCCGGGCGCCATCGAAGCCGATGTGCCGGCCAGCACTTCGTGGTGGTCGATGTTGAGCAGCCGCAGCCAGCTTTGCTGACCGAGCGTGAGCCCGATCATGCAGCCGAGCTCGACCAGTTCCGGCTCGGTGAAGTTCCGGTGCAGACGGTCCCAAAAGGCGTCGTCGGTATTGAGGTGCCAGGTGATCGCTTCTGCGTAGGCAAGCGCGGCCTTTTGGCGTTCGTTGTAGACCTTGGACTTCTCGAAATTGAGCAGATCGAGCACGTGATCCTCGATCAGCGCTCCGCTCGAGGTCGACTTAACCGAACGTTGATTGCCGCAGTACTCGCATTGGACCGAACGCGACACGTACAGCCGGCACAGTTCCTTGATTGCGTGGTCGAGGACGCCGTTGCGGAAGATATTGTTCCAGGAGTCGGCGAAGAACCAGAAGCATGCTTCCACGTGCGCGCGGATCGCCGAGCTTTCCGGACGTGGAGTGCCTTCGCGCTGGCAGCGCTCCATCTCCTGCCGCATCTTGGGCGTCATCTTGTCGAGCGGTACGTAGCTGATGCGTTGTTTTGCCATTGTCGTTCCTTCGGATGCTTGCGTTATTCGGCCGCCTGAATGGCGGGCTTGGGTCCGCGCGCGGAATCCTGCGCCTTGGCATAGTCCGCGACGGTCTTGTACTCGGTCATCTGGTCTTTCTTGACGTCAATGCCCACGACTTTTCGCGCAAATTCGGCGAACGGGCCGGAACCGGTGAATTCGGCACGCTTCATGGTGAGCGAAAGCAGCGTCTGCAGCGGCGTTCCGTTGAAATTCTCGAACATGAATAGCCGGCTGCCCCAGTCGGTGAGATAAAGGTCGCGAATGACGCGGGCGATCTTGATCCGGTCGTAGGCTTCGCCCGTTGCGCCTTTGTTGAGCTTTTCGAACCACGGCCGCATGGCCGCGTTCTCCCACTGTTTCTCGGTCGGGAACATGATGGCGCTGCGGCCGCACAGGTCGATCAGCTCATCGACCATCGGTCCGAGGTTCTGCAGGAAATAGACGCGGCCCCAGTTGAACAGCTGAATGTCGGGCTTGTAGAGGCCGCCCGGCGTGTAGAAGCCTTGATCCTCCGCCGCGAGCACGTGTGCATAGGTTGACTGTTGGAAGCCAATAATGCGCGCGAGGCGGGCCTGCACCGCCTCGATCTTCGCGGTGCCAAGATGCTCGCACATGAGGATTGCGAGACCCGCCAGCAATTCGGCGCGAACGGCTTGGCGGAACAGCGCGTAATAATGTCCCCAGTCGAAGACGCG
>JBKPRE010000232.1:0-15418 GCA_046734435.1 Pseudomonadota bacterium
CAGCACCACGCCGTCATAAGTGTATCGATTCGGGTGATCCAGCCAGTAGTCGGCGAGCGGCCTTTTGATTTGTTTTTCGTGCTCTTTGCCTTTCGCGTCAGTGCTGGTGACTTTGCGGACCACCTCTTTGTTCCTAAGGGCGGTCTTGAAGTCTTGCGGGCTCCAGAATTGCGGTACGCACACCTTTGGGTCGAGCGCCGACCGTGCCCAATACGCGACACGCACCTTGCCGTTCAGGTTCACAAGCCGGAACAGCTTGCCGATGTTATACTCGTTCACATCATTCAGGCGCGGGATCGTTTGTTTCTTGACGAAATCTGTTGTCTCGATCTCAAATTCATCACGGGGATCAATGACAGACTTAGAGCCGGCATCATTCTGGCCATACCGGTAGGCGTTGCGGACTTTTTCTTGCAGCGTGTTACCGTCCCAGGCAACGCTCGCTCGGGTGTTGAGCTTGTGCAAAAGCTCCAGGGCGCGCTCCGGCGAAATGCCAATGTCCTTCAATTCGCACGCGGCCGTGTAAAGCTCGAGGTCCTTAAAGCTGTCATAGTCAGACGGGTCAAGCGACTCGATATAGTTCTCGGCCTTAGCGACGTTCGCGGGCAGATCGTAGCCGCCCGCGGGTTCTTTGCCAGGGTCGCCAGGCTTGGATGGCGATGCCGGCGGCGCATAATCGCACGGGTGTCCGTCGGCAACCTCCTGGAGCGTGTAGCGGTCAAATTGCAGGGCCGCGGGATCAACCTTGCCCAGGAAGCGAACGCGGAAGGGCTCTGCCTTTTGATGGTCGAAGCCAGCCAGGCGTAGTACGCGCGCGCGGTCAGCCATTGCTTTGTCGCCCTTGTAGTAGGCAGCAAGTCTCGCCTGGAGGTCGAGCCAAGCCTGCCAATCGGCGCCCTCCTGGAGCAGCCAATAGCAATGATATTTGCCGGCCGAAGACTCGACTACATAGGACGGCTTCAGCGGCCAAACGTCGGCCAATGGCGCGCCGTCGAGGTCGACGAAGGCCGCACGATAGCGCGTAATGTTATTGCTGCGTCTGCCGGCGCCGTCAGTCTCATTGATCGTCATGAACACGCCGGCGCCGCGCTTATATCGCGCCACGATCCACTTCTGCATCTCGGGGTCGGTGAGGCGACCGTGGCGCCAGCCGGCCAGACGGCCGTCCTGGTGGCAGTCATCAAAAACCTGAATCGTAACCGGCGTCGTGTCGTCACCGGTCAATGCGGCAACATGAGTCTTGGCGTCGCGCCAATTTGGTTTTTGTGGCTTGTTCATCGCGGCGACTCCCACTGCTTGCGTCGCGCGCCGTCGCCGATCACGGCCAGGGTGCCGAGATTCAGCGTGGGCTCCTCGCCATCGTCGTCGTACCAAACACTAATGCTGTGGCCAGCGAGCAGGACGTCGATCATCCAGCGGCGCACTACTGGCGTGTCGTAGGGTGGATCAATTTGCCAGCCTTCGAGGTTGGCGGGCACAGGAACGCCAGGCGTGGCGCGTGCAACGAAAGTGACCAATTGCTCGACCTGCCCGTGCTCCGCAATCATGTAATCCGCGGCGCGGCAAGCGATCACGAAATCGGTGGTCTCAGGATCGAGACCGTGGAATGCTGTTACGGCGTCATTAGCCATGGCTGACCTCATATCTCGAGTATCATCAAGTCGACCCCAGTCGCTTTTACAAACTCAGCGACCAGAGCATTGCGAGCAGCGCGATATTGCCTCCGCTCTTTGCGCGTAAGTTGCGTCGACATTTGAGGACTCCACTCCGCTGTGATTTGACCAAGAGCCGAGATGGTCTCGCACGTGAATCGTCCAACCTTGAAAGTGTTACTGATCATGGCGCCGGTTCCCGTTTCGGGGCGGCACCTTCAGCCAAGGCATTCTCCCGCGGCAGATTGGCGAGCCAGGTGAGGACGGCGTGGCGTTCGTACCGAGTCCACTTGCCGGCGCCTGACCAGGGCGGCCCCTCGCCGCGGGCGCGCATGGTGCAGAGATGCTCGGGCGTAACCCCGATCAGATCCGCGCACTCTTTACAGGTGATAAACGGTTTGAGAGCACCGCATTCGATCCGCGCCACAGCGGACGCGACGATGCGTTCGATTAGGCTTTCCAGTTCCGCGTTCGAGCGGTCTGCTTCGTGCAGGCCATCAGATTTGAATTCCATAGCGATCCCTTTCGGTTTTTCCGAGAGGGAGGCGTAACGAGGCTCGCGGTGATTAAGGTGCGAACGCGCGACAACGCATCCCAACTCGAATTGGGTTTGCAGTTGTCGGATCGCTTAATGGTCGATGCTCCGGTTTCTCGTTCCGCAACGGTGCGGTCGAAGCAATTGCTACCGATATGTCAGCCGATCGACCATTGGATCGACTGTCTTGCCGTCACGCTTTATAGGTGCCAGCGTTAGTACCGATACGAATATCAAGGGTATTGGTCAACCCGTGTCATTCATTATGCTTAAGCGCGATCAAGGGCGGCTGAGCGGTGGCCCATGGTTCGATCTGCACTGTGCGCTCCACTCTCAGGCCAAAATACCCTTCTGGAACGACTTCGCCATCTTCGATGGCGTCTCGCAGTGCCTCGATAAGATCGCGCGGATTCCAACGTAGGTTTCGAGCCGCCATCCATTCGCGCGCCTGCGCTTTGAATCGTTTGGGCGGCTGACCAGAAATATCCCAGCACGGCGTGACCAGCATCTCACCCGACGCAGAAATATAGGTGACCGAGCGGTCTCCTAAGTGCTGGGCCAAAAGCCCTTTATATTCGGAAATCGACTTCTGGTGTTCATTAACTTTCTTGGTGTCCGTGCCAGCGGCCGCTATCAACTGTTTCTCGTGTTCGATAAGGCCGACGTAAAATTGGCATATCTTATTAAACTCGTTGTCGGCATCTTGGTCTGACATGTGGATCCTCGCTTTAGCTGCCAAGCGCTGCACGCTTGGCTTGGTCAACGAGCATGCTCGCCATAATGAAAGTTGAAATCCGCTGCTGTGCGTCCATCAGTGAATCAAACAGGGCAGGGACGTTTGCGTAACTATCGGTTACATCGCGCTCGACCGCGTGGTTCATCAGGATTTTAAGCCGAGCCGATCAATGCCGGCAGCGCCGGCGAGCGTGCGAAAGGAATGCCGGAGCGCGTGACCGGTGTGAGAGAGCTTCACTTTGCCGTCCTCTTTCACCTCGGCGACGTGGCCGGTTTCGGCCGGGAAAACCCATATTTGGCTCTGTTCCGGAAAGAATGTGTTACCGGCTTCTTTTGCCCGCTTTAAGCAGGCCAACATGGGCTCGGAGAGGGGCAGATCGAACGCCCGTTCGACGCCACCTTTTGGGGCCGGGATGCGCAGGGCCTTGCGTGTTTCATCGAGGTGGTCCCAGCGGGCGGTGAGAACGTCCTGCCGGCGCAACCCAGAGAGCAGCATGAAGAGATGCATTTCGCGGCGGATCGGATTGGGGAGCTGCTGCAGCTGCGCCCACCAGGCGGGTAAGTCTTTGGCGCCCATGCCGCTCTCGCGGGCCCGTTCGCGATGATAAAGCTTGCCCGACCGAAACGGATTGAGCTCGGGCAAGCCCGACGTCTCGAGCTCTTTCTTTGCAAAATTCCACACCGCGCGGGCAAGCCGCATTGATCCGTTGGCGGCGTACTTGCCAGAGGCGTATTTGCCTTTGCGGGCCTTCCTGGCGAGTTCGGTGATCGCGGCGTGCTGTCTGGTCACCTCCTCGCGCGTAATCGCGGCCAGTGCCTTCTTATGCAATGCGGTGAGGTGGCGATCGAACTTGTCCTGGTAGTCAGCGACGGTGCGGGAGCTTTTGCCCTCCTTCGTGATCGCCGCCTTGTATTGGTCGAAGGCTTCCCCGAACGTCAGCTGGGCCGGTGCTACTTCGAGAACCGGACGTACGTATTCGCCACGGATGCGCGCGGCCTGGATCGCCAGCGCCTTTGCGCGCGCCTGATCAGCACTGTGATGGGGATGCTCACCCAGCCACTCGATATGAGTCCGGCCGCGGTGGCCGTTTAATCTCGGCGTCTCGTACTGATAGCGAAACGTTTTCTTGCGCTTGCCGACCCAGACGTGAAGGCCCGGCACTTTGCTGTCGCGCACGATGCGCGGTTTATCCAGGGCGAACGGTTCGCGCCTGACGGCGGCGTCGGTCAACAAGATCCGCGGGGTCGCGGTCGACATGGCTCAACTCCCTTTTTACGGAATTTGCACGTATAGGGAGCCGGGTTCGGCGTGAAGAGAGTCCGGAGGGATGCGCACGACTTTTCATCGGCAGGGTTAAATCTGCTTGGAGAATCTGGACGTTACTTTGCATTTTGCTATTCTCGATTAAGCAGGCTTAAGCATGATGAAGAGCCTGTCCCAAACTACGAATCTGGGGGTCAGGAGTTCGAATCTCTTCGGGCGCGCCATTACTCATCCGGGCAATCGTCGCCCGACGCGCGTTGTGATGCGGCAGTCGGGCCGGTGCGCTGTTCCGGTCGGAAGCTAGTGCAGATGCTTCAGCTTGTCCGGATTCCGCACCACGTAGATTGCGGCGATCTTTCCGTCCTCGATTTCGAGCGCGGTCGTCTGAAGTTCTCCATCGGCCTCCAGCGTGATGAAACCGGGCAACCCGTTGACGAATCCGACACGAACAAGTTTCGAGCCATTCTCCCGGAAAAGAGCTGCCAGACGTTCATGGACCTGCATGACGGCATCAAAGCCTATGATCGGTTTCATGGCCGCCGGACGCTTGCCGCCGCCGTCGGCATGAACGCTGACATCGGCCGCCAGCATCGCGCCAAGCGTCTTCATGTCGCCGCTACGGGAAGCGGCGAAGAAAGCTTCGGCAAGCTCGAGGCCGCGTTGTTTCTCCACCGGGAAGCGCGGTCTCGCCTCGCGGACATGGGTGCGCGCCCGCGCAGCGAGTTGGCGGCAGGCCGCCGGATCGCGCCCGATCGTTGCGGCGACTTCCTCGAATTCCAGTCCGAACACATCGTGCAGCAGGAAGGCTGCCCGCTCGAGCGGCGAAAGGCGTTCGAGCGCCAGCATCAATGGTAAAGTGACGTCTTCTTTTTCCTCCTCTTCGACGACGGGATCGGGAAGCCAGGGGCCAATATAAGTCTCGCGCAGACGTCGCGCTGATTTGAGCTGATCGAGACAGAGGCGCGTGACCGTACGCCGCAGGAATGCCTCCGGCTCGCGCACCGCCCTGCGGTCGGCTCCCATCCAGCGGATGAAAGCCTCCTGCACCATATCCTCGGCGTCAGCCACGGAGCCGAGCATGCGGTAGGCGACGCGCATGAGCTTCGGACGCAGCGGGTCGAAACTGGCCGCTGCGTCTTCGTGGCTGACGCCCGTCATCATGCAACCGCCTTGGCCGCGACTTTCTTTGCGACCGCCGGATCGGCAAACAGGCCGAAGCCAACCGCAATGCGGTTCCAGCCGTTGATGACGTTGATCACCAGTGTGAGCTTGATCTGCTCCTCTTCGGTGAAATGCGACTGCAGGGCTTCATAGGCACTTTTGTGCTGATGTCCTTCGGAGAGCCGCGTCAGCGCCTCGGTCCAGCCGAGTGCGGCGCGTTCGCGGTCGGTATAGCACGGGGCTTCTTGCCAGGCCGACAGCAGGTAGATGCGCTGCTCGGTTTCTCCCTTCGCACGGGTATCCGCCGCATGCATATTGATGCAGTTGGCGCAGCCGTTAATCTGGGAAGCGCGGATTTCAACGAGGCCGACGAGGGTCGGATCCAGGCTCGAAGCGACGGCCATTGACGTGCCGATCCAGCTCTTCATGAGGGAAGGGGCCGCAGTGAAGGGATCAAGTTTGGTCGTCATGATTGGGTTCCTTTTGTTGGTTCCGACATCATGACGAGGCACGGTGCGGGGATGTGACATGCACGCTTTTTTTATTCTTTTTTCGACGCCGTGCCACAATCGATAGGGATCGGCCTTTTTTGGCTAGCGGCGGCATCCCTCAAAATCTGCTGAAGCAATTCCAAAATTCATGCAAGGACATATGAGTTCCAGGTTTCATCCCACTCAAAGATCAAACGATTGATGGATGCTGCCGGAGCAGAATGTCTGCTCCGGTCAACACGTTTTGTCGTTCGCTGCGAAAATCACCAGCAGCGGACACGGCCCCAACTGTCACGCCAACAGCGGCGGCAATGCAGGCGTCCCCAACGGTCACGCCAGCAGCGGCGCCAGGCAACATCCGACAAAATTCCGAGGCCGGCAGTATAGCCTGGGGGCAGCGGTGAAATCGGCGCAGCATGTGCGGAGCCCGAGACTGCGGCAAAAACCAAACCTGCAATGGCAGCGGCAAATAGTGTGCGCAGCATGTTGTCTCTCCTGTGCGGTTCAGGTATCGCCCACCTCAAACGAACAGGCTATTGGACCACGTCCAATGAAACCGCAAACTTCTAGGTCGAGCGGAGCGACAAGCTAGCTTGGCATGTCACCGGGATCTGCGCGCCGGATAAATGCCTCAGGCGGGCGGGACGGCGCTGACTCGGGGAGGGTGACAGTTCTGCCGTATCCGGCGACTATTGAATCGCCTTCTTAATTGCGTCGATCAAATCATTTCCACGAAACGGCTTATGCAGGAATGCGACAGGCCTTACCGCCGAAACCTGATTTTTGATTGCAGCATCGTCGTGGCCGCTCATGAAAATAATCGGCCATTTGAGGCCATCAGCCGACAATTGGTGTGCCAATTCCACGCCGGTGATGTCGCCGAGGTTGATATCGATGACGAGGCAGCAGGCTTTGCAGCTTGAGGCGCAGATGAGAAACGTTTCGGCCGAGTCGTAAGTTTCCGCGCGATATCCTACGGCGCCTAAAAGGGTTGCAAGTGAGGAGCGCATCTCCGGGTCATCGTCGACGATGGCCACGGTCTTCTGAGAATCTGACATAGAATCGTCCATAAAATTCGCTGTGGCGCGTGTCGCATTCGACCTCGTCCGAGCGAGAGATGCGTGGCCGGATATTTGAAAAATTTTGCGCGGATTTTCCGCCGCCGGGCAAAGCTGATACGCACGACGCCCGCTCGCGTCTTGCGAATTCATGCCAAAAGTTTGTCCGCAGGAGCCAGCAACGTGCGCCCGGGCCAGATGCGGTCGTTCAAGATTGTCGCGACCGCTCTGTGCGCAAAACCTGGCGCGGCGTTTTGCCGGTCCATCGCCGGAAGGCATGTGAAAAGGAGCCGACTTCACGATAGCCCAGTAGCCAGGCCACCTCCGAGACAGCGATATCGCCTTCCACGAGATATCGACTGGCGAGATCGGATCGCAGGTTCTCCAGCAACTCGGAGAATGTAACCCCTTCCATCGACAGGCGTCGCGCGAACGTTCGCTGGCTCAGTCCGAGCTGCCGTGCCACGTCCGCTGCCGTCGCCTTGCCGTGCGGCAATAGTGGCGCGATCGTGTTTTCTACGGCCGATTGGAACGAGCCCCGCCTTCTTTTTCGGTGACCGAGGGCTTCCTCGCAGTACGAAATCAGCAGGTTGTTGAGGTATGGATCGGCACTGACGATCCGGGAGTTCCTGATGCTGGCGGGAAATACAATATCGTCGACCGGCGCGCCGAACTCGATGTGGTCGCCGAAAAATTCAGCCAGCTCGGTCCCTGCTGGCCTGTGGTGGACCAGGCGAACACGCTCGGGAACGACGCGAAATCCCGTCAACTGACGGCATGTGCGTACTATGGCGGTGATCCAGAACTCGATCTGATGGCGATCCGGATGGCGGCTCACGCCGACATAGTGAAACGAGAGTCCGACATCTTTGCCGTCGATGCATGTTTGCGACACACCCTCATTGACGATAGTGCTGTAGCGCACCGCGCGCTGCAGGGCGTCGATCAATGTTTCCGAGGATGCTAGCACGTAGTAAAGCAGGCCGATTTCACGCAGGTCGCATTCCTGCGCCAGATGAAATCCGAGAAAATCGTCACCTACAGCCGCGGCGACAAGGTTCAAGAATTTGATCTGATCGCGCACCTTGATCGGCACACGCGGATTTTCGATCTGAGCACGCGTAAGGCCAGCCTCGCGCAACTGGGCGTCGAGGTCGATTCCGGCGGCGAGCGCATGCTTATAGGCCAGCCGGCTCATGCCCCCGGTGGCAACAGGCAGATGCTTGATCTTCTTTCTGGCGTGATCGTTTCCTTTTCGCATTAGGCACCCGCGCTTCCGCAATCCATACGACGGACAGTAATGACGAGGCCGACATGAGTTACCGCATCTAACCAAGCGGATGCGCGCAAGTGAGGCTATTGCCCCAAAGGGCAATTTCACGACCGCGTTTCTTATGAAGAATCGCCGTCATCGATCGGAGCGGGACCAACGAACTGGGCGGCCACCGGCGCTCACCTGCGATTCCGGCGGCCAGGCATCGAGCCGGCTTCGGTGACACGCATTGGAGGCGAGAGTGACCAGATCGATCCCGCAACGCGTCAGCCTTTTTACCTGCGCCGCAATGTTCGCAAACAGTTCCCGGGGCTGTTGTGCACGCGCCTCGAAATGGAGGCTGTAATGCGCTGCCATGTTCACAGGCGTGCAGTGCTGGCCGGACTTCTGGCCTCCGCCGCAGCAAGAGTCGTATTCAATTCTACGGCGCTGGCGCAGGAAAGTCCGCTTCCGTCATGGAGAAACGGCAAGGCCAGGCAATCGATCCTGGATTTTGTCGCCAGCGTGACCCGTGAAGGGTCGCCCGGTTTCGTTCCGGTATCGCAACGGGTGGCGACCTTCGACAATGACGGCACATTATGGTGCGAACACCCGATGTACGTTCAGCTTGCCTTTGCGCTCGACCAGGTGAAGGCCATGGCGCCCGAGCATCCCGAATGGAAGAAGAAGCAGCCCTTCAAGGCGGTCCTCGACAACGACATGAGGGCGCTCGCCGCGGCGGGTGAACGCGGTTTGGTTGAAATTATTATGGCGACGCACGCCGACATGAGCACCGACGCTTTCGAGCGCGTCGTCACGGACTGGCTTTCGAAGGCGCGCCATCCGAGGTTCAAGCGTCCGTACACCGAGTGTGTCTATCAGCCGATGCTTGAATTGATGGCCTATCTGCGCGCAAACGGTTTCAGGACCTACATCGTTTCGGGTGGTGGCATCGAATTCATGCGGCCCTGGACGGAGCGGGTCTATGGCGTACCGCCGGCGCAGGTGGTCGGTTCGAGCATCAAGACCAAGTTCATGTTGCGCAGGGATATTCCGATACTGCTTCGTCTTTCGCAGATGAATTTTGTCGATGACGGACCGGGCAAGCCCGTCGGCATCAACGCACACATCGGGCAGCGCCCGATTGCCGCGTTTGGCAATTCGGACGGCGATCTCGAGATGCTGCAATGGGCCACCAAAGGCGCGAGCACGCCGTGTCTTGCGCTCATTGTGCATCACACGGACGGCGAGCGCGAATATGCCTACGACCGGCAGACCCACTTCGGCAAGTTAGACAAGGCATTGGATGCGGCCGCGATAAACAACTGGACCGTGGTCAGCATGAAAGACGACTGGGCGCGGATCTTTCCATTCGAGTGAACCTCTGCGATCGGGTCTGGGCTCAGATACTTTTGACGGCGCAATTATGCCGAGCGTCTGCCGCTCTTGCCCCAAGGTGCAGTATCGCGCCCGTAGCGAGTGACGGAATATTGCGTTGTGACCTGCGCCAGGGAGCAACGCGATGAAAATGGATCCTGATCTCGACGCGATGCGCAATGTCCGCATCGTTTCCAGCGTCGTTTCTGCAATCGCCGCTCTGGCCTTGAATTGGCAGGCGACAGCTCAGACTGCTCCCCCCAGCCCCGGCACGCCTCGCACGTCAACCGCAATGCCTGCGCCGCAGGTGGCCGAAGCCGCCGATCGCCTTCTCAAGCAGATGGGCGCCTATGTCGGGTCGGCCGACCAATTTACCTTCCGTGCCGCCATCACTTTCGATCACGTCTTGCCATC
Organism: Pseudomonadota bacterium; assembly: GCA_046734435.1. Lineage (GTDB taxonomy): Bacteria > Pseudomonadota > Alphaproteobacteria > Rhizobiales > Xanthobacteraceae > Pseudolabrys. The sequence continues at coordinate 9,940 of JBKPRE010000232.1, forward strand.
CGGACAAAAAGTACAGTTCGCGGCAAACGAAAACGTCGCATTGCAGCGGCCGGACCGGCTCTATGTCGAATGGACCGGCGATCTCGGTGACCGGCAATTTTGGTACGACGGAAAGAAAGTGACGATTTATGATTCCGACACGATATTCTATGGTACCGACACGGCGCCGCCCGCAATCGACGGCATGCTCGACAAGCTGGTCAACCAGCTGAACTTCACGCCGCCGCTCGTCGATTTCCTGTACAGCGATCCGTACAAGAGCCTACGCGGCGCGATTCAATACGGCTTTTCTACCGGCGAAACGCAGATAAATGGCCGCAGCTGCCAAGGCTTTGCTTTTGTGGAGAAGCACATCGATTGGCAGATGTGGGTCGATACCGGACCGCAGCTTGTCCCCTGCAAGCTCGTGATCACGTACAAAAACAATCAATCATTCCCGCAATTCAGCGCTGTGTTCAGCGACTGGAATTTTGCACCGCGCATCGCCCCGTCGCTCTTCACGCCCGACATGCCCGCCGGGATGCAGGCAATTTCTTTCGCGACCGTATCTGCCAATGCCCGTTCGAGATAGCAAGAAAGAGGGTGTGACCATGCAATCAATCACGCTCGCGAAAAAGCTGATCACTTCGGCGCTAGCCGGCGCCGTAGCCATCGCGCTTGTCGTGGTGACGATCGATGAGGTTTCGGCCCGCTTCGGAGGAGGCGGTCGCTTCGGCGGTGGGGGCTTTGGCGGGTTTCGTGGTGGCGGCGGCTTCGGCGGTCGCTTCGATGGCGGCGGCTTTGGCGGCGGCCGCTTCGGCGATGGCGGCTTCATGGATCGCGCCGGCGATGCGGGGTTTGGCCGGGGCGGTTATGGCAGCGTTCGCAACAGCGCCAGCTTTGCGGATCGCAGCAGTGCATTCCAGTCGAGTCACCCCGAGTACAGCGGTGACGCGAAGCAGCTGCAGCAGAACCGGGCGAGCGAGGCCAACACCCTGCAACAAAATCGCATCAACGAAGCCAATACCTTGCAATACAATCACGAGAATAACTTCAATTACTGGGGCGGACACTGGGGCGGGTACTATGCAGGGCTGGGCCTCGGCGCCGGTATAGCCATCGGTGCGACGTTCGCGGCGCTACCGGCTGCTGCCGCGGCGCTCTCGGTCGCGAACGCACAATACTGGTACGCCAGCGGCGTCTACTACGCGATGCAGAATGGAAAATACGTGATTGTGCCGCCGCCCTATGGAGCCGTGATCAGCACGCCTCCCACATCATGCTCGGTTATCGTCATCGACGGCGCCAACGGTCTTGATTGCGGCGGGGCGTTTTATTCGGCGGTACCGAACGGTTACAAGGTGATTCCGCCGCCGATTGGTTCGACCGTCACGACCCTTCCTAATGGTGCGCAGGCCGAGAACATCAAAGGTGTCGCGTATTTCCATTTTGGTGGCGCATACTATCGGCCCTTCTACAGCGGCAGCAGCGTCATCTATGAAGTGGTCGCGAAACCGAGCTGATGCCGCTTCCAAGCGGTCGAAGGCGAAGATGGCGCTAGCTGTGCTGGGGGCTGCGGTCCTCATCTATGGATTGACCGCTTATGTTTTGCTGCCGTGGGCATGGACGCACTATGAGCATCAAAAAGGGCTCGCCGGGCTTACGATGGTGACGCACACTTCGCAGGGCATTCCGGGTGATCCGATCAACGTAGGGATGGTCGGAACGCGCGCGGACGTTCTCTGTGCCATGCACGCGGCCGGCTGGTATCCCGCCGATCCAATCACCTTCCGCTCAAGCGTCGAGATCGTCGGCAGCGTCATTCTGCGCAGGCCATATGACGATGCGCCGGTGAGCAACCTTTACTACGACGGACGACGGCAGGATTTGGCCTTCGAGAAGCCTGTCGGCGAAAGTGCGGACCGGCGCCACCACGTCCGGCTTTGGGAGGTCTTGAAGCAGGGCGAAGAAAACCGGCCGGTGTGGCTCGGCTCGGCGACGTTCGACCGAGATGTCGGGCTGAGCCGGGATACCGGACAAGTCACGCATCACATTGCACCCGATATCGACGCGGAGCGCGACGGGCTCACGAACGATCTTAAAAATTCCAAGGTTGTTGAAGCGGTGTACGAGGTCTCCGGCATTGGGCCGACCTTCATAGGCCGCAACGGGGAGGGCGACCGGTACTTTACTGACGGTGAGGTCAAGATCTCCCGCCTGGTCCCGGGCTGTGATCGGAAGGCTGAAACAGCAGTCGAATTGAAGAACCCGCCTTTTGTCGATTTGAAAAACGAAACGTGGAAGGCCCTTGCGGGGTTATTGCCGGCCGGAGTGGCAGCCAAATGAATCTCGGGGGTTCTGACGGACGTGATTGAGGCGCTACCAGGAGAGACAACATGAAAGCAGTTCTTGTTTCGATTGGACTATGCCTTGCCGCGACGGCAGTGCATGCAATGCCGCTCTCGCTCTTGAATGCGAATGGGACTCAACGCGTGGTCACGGTCGCTGATCAATGCGGCGATCGCTGCGGATCGTCCCGTTCTTATGTGAGGGATCGACGCGCGGTCATGGCCGGCTATAGCGGCGGCTACGTTCTCGTGCGCGATCCTCTGATCCAGCGACGTCCTTACTGCCCATTCGGATCATACGCCGCTTGCATCATGTCCGGCACTTATTGCATCGATCTCTGCCACTGAGAGTCGTGCAGACCTAAAAGTCCGGCTGAAGAATGCTATCCATGCTGTTGCCGATGTCCGCGGGTATGTACGCGCCGCCGACATCGGAATCGATAGTCTGGATGGAGTTCCACGGCTGACCGCTGGGAGCGTTACCGCCGACATTTGCCCAGTTCTGGTATCGGGCAAAGGCTTCCGGCGTTCCCACGTAAGCACAGTTGCAGCGGGCGGCGTCGGCATAGACGTAGTAAAGCTTCCCGTCTTTCCGTCGCGTGACGAGTTTGTCCGGTGGTAATGACCGAAGCATTGCCGCCTTTTCCGGCGTTGTCGCGTACTTCACGACAAAACCTGCCTGGGTGAAGAGATTGTCCGGGATCACGATAGTCTGTTGGGCGGCCGCCGGCGAAACAATGCAGATCAGCAGTGAAAATCCGAGTGCGATGCGGCAGATCGACATTGTGAGCCCCCTACGACGCGCTGCTCCACGCTAGTTATTGGGCGGCGGCGGCATTGCACCGAGCCCCGGCGGCGGTCCTGGATCCTGCGACTGGAGTGGCATCAGGCCCTGCGCATTTTCTGAAGAAGGCGCAAAAGGCGCAAATAGCGGTGGTCGTTGTCCTCCGTCTGGTGCGCTTCCTGCAGGATTGCGGATACATTCGCCGCCAACACCGCTGATCGTCTGCAGAGATTGCTGCTCGGTGGAGAAATTACACTGCGTCGTCCCGTCATTGTAGATGATGGCGCACCACGGAAGACTCTGCGCGCGCACCGTGCCAGTGAGCGACAAGAAAAGGGCACTGTAAATGATTGTAGTAACAATTGAATTCCGCATGATGGCTCCAGAACAAGCCGGACTTTAGCCGGATCGTGGGCCGAATGGCGGACCGAAGCTATTTCCCTTTGGGGCAATTGGGCCGGAAACCGGTTTTCGGGACAATGGGTCCGAAGTGCCGAATTTCCTGGGGCAAAAAGGGGCGCGTGCTCACATGAACAGGACTGCGGTTCACATCGTCGATGACGATGCGTCCTTTCGATCGGCAATGGGCGAATTGCTGGGCGCGTGCGGATATAGCGTTTCGCTCTATGAAACCGCGAAGGAATTACTCGACACATCGCTGAATGGCGGGCCTGCCTGCATCTTGCTTGACGTGCAAATGGCCGGGTTGAGCGGGCCGCAACTCCAAAAACAGCTTTCCAGTTTGGGATGCCGGCTCCCTGTCGTGTTTATCAGCGGACATGGAGATATCCCGACAACCGTCACGACCATAAAGGCTGGCGCGGAAGATTTTTTGACGAAGCCGGTAACAAGAGAAAAGCTGCTGGAGACGGTCGAACGTGCTCTCGCGCGGCATGCGGCAATCGCGGCGGAGGACAGCAAGATATCCGCCCTTCGCTCACTTTATGACCAGCTTACGCCCCGCGAGCGGGAAGTATTTGCTCTGCTGGTTCAGGGAAAACCTCATAAGCAGATAGCGTATGAACTGAGCATATCCGACCGAACGGTCAAGCTGCATCGGCACCAGGTCGTCCAGAAGCTGCACGTTCGCTCGCTCGCCGAACTTGCTTTGATTGCCGAACGGCTCGGTTTATTGCCCGAGAACCGAGTCAAATAATTTTCAGCATATAAAAGTCCGTTATGAAGCAGTGCCCTTCCCAAAGGGGCAGGGCTGGTCCGGCGCCTTTTCTGTCATAGTGAATTATGAAAGAGGCGACCAATTCGGCAGGGCCGCGGACTCTCGATTTATGCAAACGGGAAAAAAGGTTGTTGCCGTCGTCGACGACGACCAGAGCATGCTCAATGCCGCTGAGAACCTGCTGGATGCTCACGGCTTCACGACAATGAGGTTTTCATCGGCTGACGAATTCCTTGGCGACCGAGAGGCAATGCAGGCGGATTGCCTTCTCGTGGACATTCATCTGGGCGGCTTGTCCGGCATTGAATTGGGGCGGCAGTTGAAGGTGTCGCATCCGGCGCTTCCGGTCATCTTCATGACGGCGCTTGATGACGAAGCCGTCCATCAGCAAGCCCTCGATGTTGGCTGCGTGACGTTTTTGCATAAGCCTTTTCCAGCTCATCAGCTGATCGAGGCGATCAAGAGAGCCGTGCCGCACTGAGATTGGCGGCGGCCGACTGACCTTCCCCTAAGTGCAGTTCAAGCCGGTCCGGGCTTGGTGTGAGAATAGTGTCCAAGGGCGACCGATGTGTCGTCTCATCGCACTGCCACGCCTGCAAGTGGAGAACCGGTTATGAAATCTCATCGAATGCTATGGCTCAGTGTGTTTGTGATGCTGATGGCGCTTGTGGTCACGCCTCATCAGTCATTCGCCCAGGCACAGAGCAAACCAAACATCCTGTTCATCATGGGTGATGACATCGGCTACATGCAGCCGAGCATCTACCATCGTGGCCTGATGGTCGGAGAGACGCCCAATATCGACAAGATCGGTCAGGAAGGCGCGATGTTCACCGACTACTACGCCGAGCAAAGCTGCACGGCCGGGCGCAACGCCTTCTTCACCGGCATGCATCCACTGCGCACTGGCATGATTCCACCGCAGCTGCCTGGTAGCCCGTCTTACCTGAGGCCCGGCACCCCGGCGCTCGCCAAGTTCCTGCTGGACCTCGGGTACAACACCGGCGAGTTCGGTAAGAACCATCTGGGCGACCACACCGATGCGCTGCCGACCGCGCACGGCTTCCAGGAATTCTGGGGTTACCTGTACCACCTCGACGCCATGCAGGGCGTGAGCTTCCCCGACATCAACAAAACTCCAACGCAGCAGACCGTCGCGCCGCCGTGCAAGAACACGCCGATTCCCGGCGT